>NZ_JBTKVX010000016.1:0-99445 GCF_054457175.1 Flavobacterium hauense | reverse complement strand
AATGGTACCTTAGCTCAGTTGGTAGAGCAATGGACTGAAAATCCATGTGTCCCTGGTTCGATTCCTGGAGGTACCACAACATAAAGAGCCCTTGAAACTTCAGGGGCTTTTTTATTCAAAAAGCCATGTGCTTTTTAGCAATACAAATACATAATGGTACCTTAGCTCAGTTGGTAGAGCAATGGACTGAAAATCCATGTGTCCCTGGTTCGATTCCTGGAGGTACCACTTTTAAAAGCCCCTGATACTTTCTGGGGCTTTTTTTATGGCTAAAGACAAGAAAAAGATTACAACATTTTACCGGATTAGTCGTTTATTCTGATACTTAAACCAATCATTATGAATCAAACTGACAATTCATCACATCCCGGATGGGGTTTCCTGAAGAAATTCCTCTTCCGCTTTTTCTTTGCACTCTGCGTTATTTCCATTTTCCCAATAGTATCCGGCCTACTCTGGCCACAAATCATTGAATGGACAAGCAATTACTTCTACAACGAAGCTGTCACCTCACATCCCAGCGGCAGTGGTGACACTTTGTATGATTTTTATGAGGTAACCATTAAATTCATCATCGCAGCGGTAGCAGCGCTGGTCTGGACAATTATTGACCGCAGGCGCAGCTCTTACAACACCCTTTTATATTGGCAGGAAGTTTACATTCGCTATTATCTGGGATATTTCCTTTTGGTATACGGCCTGATGAAAGTTATAAAGCTACAGTTTGGAGAACCTTTGTTATCAGCACTTTTAATACCATTGGGACAAAAATCACCTATGGGATTGGCATGGACCTTTATAGGTTTTTCCGACACTTATACCATATTTTCAGGATTATGCGAAGTAGTAGCCGCAGGACTTTTATTTTACCGAAAAACGAGGACTCTCGGAGCTTTACTATGTTTCGGGGTGATGTTCAATGTGTTTTTAATGAATATGAGCTATGATATTCCTGTAAAGCTGTTTTCTTTAAAACTAGTTATACTCGCCGGATTCCTTATAGGACTGGATTACAAAAGACTACTGAATGTTTTCATATTGAATAAAAATGTAGAACCTCAGCAAAGCCGCTCACCTTTTGATGATAAAACAGCTAATCTTGCCGTGCTGATTATTAAATGCCTGGCTCTTTTAGGCGGTTTTGGCTTTATGCTATTTACCAACCTGCAAAGCTATTCACTTTATGGAGATTCAGCACCTAAGCCCCCGATGTATGGCATTTATGAAATAGAAGAATTCATCCTTAACAAAGATACTATTGCACCAATGATAAACGACACCATCAGATGGCGCTATCTTGTTATCGAAAAAGATGACAAGGCCAATATCTTTACCATGCAATCAGCACACTACGATGACCTTCAGTTTTTCATCCCGAGGGCAGACACCCTAAAAAAAGAGCTGTTATTGCTAAACTATCAGGATTCTACTCAGGTAGCAAAACTGCGATATCATAAAACCGATGGTAAACATTACACCTTCAATGGTGTATTTAAAGGCGACACAATTAATTTGCGTACAATTAGAAAGGACGAAAATGATTTTCCACTAATGAGTAACAAGTTCAAGTGGATCAACGAATACCCTTATAACAGATAATAGAAACCCAAAAAAACCATCCGCTCAGCGGATGGTTTTTACTTTATATATTGTCAATACTATTATTCGGGTTCTATCTCAACTATCATTTCTACTTCTACCGCCCACCCGGATGGAAGGGAATTTACTCCTACTGCACTCCTCGCATGGCTGCCTGCCTCTCCAAAAACCTCATTCATCAGCAAAGAAAATCCGTCGATTACTTGTGGTTGATCTGTAAAATCAGGACTGTTGTTTACAAAACCGGTCACCTTAATGATTCTCTTTATTTTTGAGAGACTGCCCAGTTCTTTTTCAAGAATAGCCAATTGATGTATTGCACATAATCTAGCTGCTGCGCGGCCTTGCTCCACGGTTAAAGTACTACCAAGTTTACCTGTAACATAACTCCCATCAGGGTTTAGAGGGCCTTTCCCTGAAAGAAATATGAGATTCCCCGACTTTGTCATATTTAAATACTTATTACTATTCCCTTTTAAGGGCAGCACTACACCCAACTTGTTAAATTTATCATCAGACTTCGATTGACAGAAAGAACTGCCTGTTGCCATAAGCAAGGCGATTAGAACTAAGGTGCGAAACAGGAATTGCATTTATTATTTTTTAACTTCTACTGAAGCTTTGATTATTACATCAGCAACGGCTTGCGGCTGAGACATGTACACTACGTGACTGCCTTTTATTTCAGTAATTTTAGCGTTAGCTCTTTTATACATATTGCGTTGAATTTCAGGAAGTATAGCTCTGTCCTGAGTTGCCACTATACCATAAGACGGTTTTGTTTTCCAGGCAACTTCTGTCATTTTAGCGGCAATTGCCTGTGCATAGAACATACCTTGTGAAGCATACATAAAGTCAGCTTTCTCTTTAGGGATATCAGCACAGAAACCCGCATGGTATTTTGCTTTGTCATAATAAAGCACTCCTTTTTCGTCCGGCGCCAAAATACCATTTTCAGGAGAAGGAGGCATAGATTGTGCCCAATCAAGAGCCGATTCCCCTTTGTCAGGCTGGAAAGCAGCTATATAAACCAATGCAGCTACATTTTTATGATTACCCGCCTGTGTAATAACAGATCCTCCATAAGAATGTCCTGCTAATATAGTAGGTCCGTCCTGTCTGTCTAAAGCAGCTACAGTAGCCTTAACATCATCCTCTAGTGAACTCAAAGGATTCTGAACCACAGTAACATTGTACCCTTTTTTAGAAAGGATGTCATAAAGGGCATTGTAACCCGAACCATCTGCAAAAGCACCATGAACAAGCACTACGTTTTTAACAGGCTGCGATTTTTGCGCACTAACGCTGGTTACACCTAATGCCATTACAAGAAAAGTAAAAAGAATACTTTTGATTTTTTGAATTGAAGAATTTGCTTTCATAATTTTAAAGATTAAATTTTATTGTTGTTTTAATTACAGGACAAACTTACTTCAGTATAAAACATAAATCAAATTAATAATATTTACACATTATAAATTTAAATTATAAAAGTAAGTAGTAATAAAAAAAACCACCTGTTTACAGATGGTTTATAATAGTTGTAAAATTAATTGCTCTCAGCATATTTTTTAAAGTTGTCAAGTATTGCCTGCCAGCCTCCTTTTTGCATCTCAACCGGATTTTGGTTTTCCGCTTCAAAGACCACTGTTACCTTAGTCTTGTCATCCAGGCTTTCAAAATCGACTGACACCTGCCTCCCGTCTGCAATAGTATAGATGAAATTTTCATTATCAAGAACCTCTTCATACACAGCTTCAAAGTCAAAGCCCCAGCTTCCGTCTTTGGCCTCCATTCTTGAAGCATATTTCCCCCCTACTTTCATATCATTCTCGGCACTTGGACAATGCCAATCGTCAGACGCAAAATTCCATTTCGTAATATGCTCCGGGTTGGTATAGTAATCCCATACTTTATTTCTGTCAGCGGCTATTATAGCCTCTACTGTAATTTTTGTTGCAATCATATATTCCCCTTTATTACAGGTTATTCTTTAAACATTGGCGCATACTTAGCCCTGTTCTCATAAAGCACCCATAGATTGATTGCAAAAAACACTAACGCAATCGGCATTCCCGAGGTATCCGTAACCGTGTTTGTAAGCATTATACCCACCATAAGCGGAAATATCATCACGGCGGCAAAAGCACGTGTTTTAGGAATAATGAACAATACACCGGCAACAACCTCAACTACGCCCACAAGCGGCATCAGCCAGCCTATCTGCATAAAAGCGCCAAATGCTTTTTGAAGGCTTTCCGGCATATTTTCGGGCATTGGCATGTAATTAAAGAACTTGTTAAGCCCTGCATTGATAAACATCAGCCCAAACAACAGGCTTACTACAAAAAGGATCTTGTTTTTCATAATATAATTAATTGATTAGTTTATCCAATAAATCGTCCAGCCTTTCCAGAGTCGGCTTCATTCCTTCTTCCATACCCATCTGGATTACAGTCTCAGGACCATACAGCGAATTATATTCACAACCTATGATATAATTTCATCTATTCATTTTTAAGGCTAAGCAACACATCGTCAAGCTGGCTAAACTTGTCCTCCCAAATCTTCCGGAACTGTTCCAGCCATTTGTCAATTTCTTTCATTTTATCTACTTCAAGCTGATAATAAATTTCCCTGCCTCTATGTTCCTGTTTTATAAGATTGCACTCCACAAGAATCTTTAAATGTTTTGAAACAGCCTGCCGCGTAGTTTCAAAATGCTCCGCAAGTGCATTTGGTGTCATTGCCTGAAGAGCAATAAGTGTAATTATAGCCCTTCGGGTTGGATCGGCAATTGCCTGAAAAACATCTCTTCTCATATATCATTCATTATTATACTGAAAACTAAGCGAATGTAAATATAAGCAACTAAAGGGTTTCCTAAATACTTTTGCAAATATTAATTTTTACATCGTTATAAATTTCATCAATACTTCGATAAGAAAAGATTATGACAAACTAATTTATAGTTAGGAATCCTAACTATATTTGTATTGTAATTAATTTAATATAAATCATTATGGCAAAATCAGTTTTTTATCATGCAGGCTGCCCTGTATGTATTAGTGCAGAGCAGGACATTATTGCTCTTATTGGAGAATCGAATGTAGAAGTGGTGCATTTAGGCGATGCAAAACACAAAATTGCAGAAGCAGAAGCAGTAGGCGTTAAATCGGTACCAGCTTTGGTAACGCCAACCGGCAACGTACTTCACATCAACTTTGGTGCTTCAATGGAAGACGTTAAAGCATAACCCTCTAGATTATCAATTCTAAAACAGCGGTGACTTTTTTGTTACCGCTGTTTCTACCAAAAAATTAAACAGTATGAAAGTAGCAGTTTGGGACACCTATGTAACAAAAAAAGACGGGCAGGAAATGCATTTTGACATTCTGGCTCCGGATCACATTAATGACCTTGAAACGATTTATGGTTTTGGTAAAGATTATCTTGCCACCAAACAAGAAGAAAACAGCCCATTAAGTGCCAAAGAATGTAATTTCTGCCATATAGAAAAAGCTACCCCGGCAATGGAAGAAGCTATAAAAGCAAAAGGATACTACATTATAGAAATGGAAGGCTGTGAATAACATCCAAGTCAACATCAGCAGCATAAAGGCTCGTATAGAGCAAGCCAGCATAGCCTCCGGGAGAAATCCCGACGAGGTAAAGCTGTTACTGGCCGTAAAAACCGTACCGGCAGAAATTATTGCATTAGCCCTTGGCAGTAAAACAACCCTGATCGGCGAAAACAAAGTCCAGGAACTCAAATCAAAATATGATTATCTTGCAGGGAAGAATGCAGAATTTCATTTTATCGGGCATTTACAGACCAACAAGATCAAAGACGTTCTTAAATATGCCGACTGCATACAATCTGTAGACCGGCTGGATCTTGTACAGAAACTTGATCAACGACTTCAGCATGAAGGCCGGAGTCTGGATATTTTTATGCAGGTAAATACCTCTTATGAGGCGAGTAAATTTGGCGTGAGCCCGGAAAACGCAATCAATCTGGCAAAAGAAATAGCCAAATATGACACCTTAAAAGTAAAAGGACTTATGACAATCGGACTTTTTAGCGCCGAAGAAGAAAAAGTGCGCAGCTGTTTCAGAATGCTTAAACAAAAGCAATTACAGCTACAGGAACTCGGACTTCCAAATTTCAGCCTCAATGAACTTTCAATGGGGATGAGCCACGACTTTGAAGCCGCCATTGAAGAAGGTGCTACCATAGTAAGAGTAGGTACTGCTATCTTTGGCAGCAGAATATATCCGGACAGCTATTACTGGAATGAAAACAAAGAAATTAAATGACACCACTAAAAATCCATTATCTGCAACATGTAGACTTTGAAGGCCCCGGCTGCATTGAGCAATGGGCAATCGAAAAAGGACATAAGCTATCCGCTACAAAATTATACCTGAACGAATCTTTTCCTGAGCTTGCTGCTATAGACTGGCTTGTCATAATGGGAGGCCCCATGAGTGTTAACGATAGTAAGTCAATCAACTGGATAGATTCCGAAAAAGAATTTATCTCTAAAGCGATAAAAGCAGGGAAAATTGTCATTGGCATCTGTCTTGGGGCACAGCTTATTGTCTCAGTGCTTGGTGCGGCAGTTTATGCTAACACCCATAAAGAAATTGGATGGTTTCCTGTTTATAATCCTGACAACACACCTAACCTGCTTTTTCAGGAAAAAAATCTTCCCGTATTTCACTGGCATGGTGAAACCTTCGATCTTCCTGTCGGCGCAATGCTTTTAGCTTCAAGCGAAGGCTGCACAAACCAAGCATTCCTCTACGGTAATACGGTTTTAGGATTGCAATTTCATTTTGAAGTGACACCGGATACATTGCAACAAATGCTTACTTTTGGCAAAGAAGATATAGATGGCTCAAGATATACCCAACCTGCTGAATATATTCTGGAGCAGCAGTCACTCATAGCCGAAAGTAACAGGCGCATGTATACCATACTAAATCATTTCGAATCGTTATAAGCATGTCAGTATTTAACCTTAATATACAAAACGAAAACACCGACAACAAGATTGTTGCCGGCCTGGAACGTCTTTCGCATGTATTTAAGGCTTTACTATGGGACAAAGCAAAAGAACTGGGCCTTAGCCCTATCCAGATTCAGATACTTATTTTTTTACAATATCACTCCGCAGAAAAAAACACGGTAAGTTATCTCGCCAGAGAATTCAATATTACCAAACCCACAGTGAGTGATGCTGTTAAAAGCCTTGAACATAAAAAGCTGCTTGAAAAGATAAATGACACTAAAGATTCACGTAGTTATCATTTAAAGATCTCAAGCGAAGGAAAACAAGCGGTTAAAGCTGCGGAAGATTTTACCAATCCGTTCAGCCAGATAATAGCAGGTGTAACCGAAAATGATAAAGAAATACTCTGGAAAAACATTTCTGCCCTTATCAACACCTTAAACCGACAAGGCGTAATAACTGTGCAGCGTTCCTGTAAAAATTGTATCCACTTGGTACAAAACAATGGCGACTACTTTTGCAGTCTTTTGAAGCAGCCTCTTCAAACATCCGATCTTAGAATTGATTGCCCGGAATTTTCGCAGGCAGTATAAATTTCATCACTTCGTAATTTATCTGCTTTTTTGTAGTATTTTAGTACATAACTGTATACCAACTACATACTTATGATGCTAAAGCTACCTAACCCAGCCGTTTTTTATATGTATGTCCTACTCCTTGCCGGAGGATTCAGCGCGTTTGCTCAGGAAACAAATGAATCGGTAAAAGACACTACAAAGCCAGTCAGCGTTAGATATGGTTCCAAAGGTTTTGAATTTAAAACCGCAGATAATAAGTTTCTGTTACAAATACAAAGCAGACTGCAATTCAGGCTTTACACACCAACAGATCAGGATCCTCTGACGTATGATGATTACAACCCGGAAGATAACAAGACAGGATTAAAAATCAACCGGGCGCGCCTTAAAGTAGGCGGACATGCCTATGAGCCCTGGCTGAAATATTACTGGGAATATGAGCTATCGCAAAGCAATCTTCTTGATTTCAGGTTTATGCTTGAAAAATGGGATTTCTTAAGCTTGAAGGCAGGACAGTGGAAAGTAGAATTTACACAGGAACGTTTTATAAGCAGTGGCGAACAGCAGACAGTGGAGCGATCAATTATCAACAGGCCTTTTACTCTCGACAGGCAACAGGGAGCAACTGTATATGGCCATTTGAAGGGCAAAGGCATTATAGATTTCAATTACTGGGTTGCCGCACTTACTGGCACCGGACGCGGTAACACTGCTAATGATGACAGTAACCTCATGTATTTTGGAAGGCTTCAGTGGAATGCCTTTGGCAGAGATATCGAATTTGAAGGCAGCGACCTTGAATTTACACAAAAACCTACCGCCCGCATCGCAGCAGCAGTTGTTACCAACCGTAGCCCCTACACACGCTTTTCCCAGGCTGGTGGCGGTTCCCTTGAAGGCTTTGAAGACGGACTACCCGGCCAATACCGCGTCAATCAGTCAAATATTGAAACGGCATTCAAATACAAAGGATTCTCCTGGCAGAGCGAATGGCACCATAAAGAGATTATAGACAAGCTAAATGCCGACACCACCACAAAAATGAGCGGATATTATGTACAGGCCGGTTATTTTTTCCACGGGCTGTTCGAATGGTTCCCTAAAAAGCTTGAGATGGCAGCAAGGCATGCTACTTACAGGCCGAATGTGGATTTAAACCAAAACTCACAAAGTGAGACCTCAGTAGACTTCAACTGGTTCTTTAAAGGTCATAAATGCAAGCTAACCGCCGAAGGGAGTTATTTTGACTATCAGGACAAAACCCTCCCGCAGGAAAGCGGATGGAGAGCCCGCCTGCAACTGGATATTTCGTTTTAAACGCCGCTTATATTTCTCCCGTCATGAGTATATTTTCCTGAACGCCTTTGTTCTTAAGCATCCTGAAATGTGATCGTATTGCCGCATAAAAAGGATATGCCGTATAGGGCAAATCGTATTCTTTAGCGTATCGCATGATAATAGGAGTTATATAAGGATAGTAAGTATGTCCCACTGCAGGAAACAAATGATGCGCCACATGATGCGTAAAACCTCCGTATAAAAAGTTAGCCAGACGGCTGTTTGTACTAAAGTCTTTGGTTACTATCATTTGGTGCATCGCCCAGGTAGAAGACAGTTTCCCGTCTGCATCAGTCGGAGGAAAATTGGCATCTTCATCAACGTGGGTAGAGACCAGTGCCACAACCCCGATAACGCTACCGCATACATGCATGGCAAACCAGGCACCTAAAACAACATACCAATGTTGGTTCAGTACAAGCATGGGAACAAAAAGCAGATAAAATAAGTTGGTCGCTTTAGCTATAAAAAGCCGGTAAACTTCTTTTTGGGGAATATCAGTTATTCGTTTGACATAATTATTCTCCTTGCCAAAAAAATCTTTAAAATCCCTTATATACAACCAGTTCAGACTATACAGAGGATAAATGAACCACATATAGATATGTTGGTATTTATGATAATTCAATATAGGGCTGTTAGGAAATATACGGATGATGTCGCTTTGTTTAATATCAATATCCCAATCGGGTACATTTGGATAGGCATGATGCAGGCTTATGTGGCGGCGTATCCATAGCCAACGGTTACTACCAAAAAGCTCAAGCACATAGGTAAACATATCATTGTGCTTAGGTTTTTTAAACAATGCCCCATGAGCAGCATCATGAAAAGCATTGATAAAAAGCACTATCATCGTAACACCGCACAGCACATAAAAAAGATAAAGCAATAGAGTATTATTCCCGAAGAACAGAATGCAGGCGTAGAAAACAAAATACATTGCCAAAACACCTAAAGATTTAATTACATTATACCTGTATAATAATTCATTTTTTAAAACAGTCTCCTCCACCTCCTTATGCATCCTCTTAAAAAAATCATCTGTCCCGGCTTTAAGATAAACCGGCCTTTTTAATTTTTCCATGACTTTACAGCTTAGATTGTTACTCTCTCAAATTTAACAAAATAACTCTTAAAATTAACAGTTTTAGCACTGATTTAACAATCTCATATTGCCTTGATTTTTGTTTTACTAAATAGCTTTGAAGCCCATCGGCATTTCACTAATTTTGATGCTTATTTTTTCAGCTATGAACGAACTACATCTTGAGTCGAGCCCTTACCTGCTGCAACACGCTAACAACCCTATCAACTGGAAAGCCTGGAATCCGGCTGCCCTAGAAAAAGCACGTGCCGAAAACAAACTGATCATACTCAGCATCGGCTATTCTGCATGCCACTGGTGCCATGTTATGGAGCACGAAAGCTTTGAGGATGAAGAAGTAGCAACTGTAATGAATAAAGATTTTATTTCAATAAAAGTAGACCGCGAAGAACGCCCTGATGTTGACGCTACCTACATGAAGGCTGTACAACTAATGACAGGACAAGGCGGATGGCCCATGAATGCTGTACTTCTTCCTGATGGCAGACCGGTATGGGGCGGCACCTACTTCCGTAAAAATGCATGGATAGAATCGTTGCAACAATTACAAAACCTATATGAGACAGAACCTGAAAGGGTCACTGAGTATGCCGATAAACTATTGGCCGGTATTCATTCACTGGTATTACTGGGCGAAAACACAACCGGAGAAATAGCACATCCTGATAATATAAAGCCTATTATTGAAAAGTGGGCCAAAAGTTTCGATTGGGAATTTGGCGGATATGCCCGCGCTCCCAAATTCATGATGCCCAACAATTACCTTTTCCTGCAACGTTATGGTTTTCAGGAAAAAAGGCAGGACATCCTTGAATTTACTGATCTGACACTGAGCCGCATGGCATGGGGAGGCTTATTCGACACCGTTGACGGTGGCTTTTCTCGTTATTCCGTAGACATGAAGTGGCATGTGCCGCATTTTGAAAAAATGCTGTATGATAACGGCCAACTGATGAGCCTGTATGCCGAAGCTTACAAACGCACTCAGAATCCGCTATACAAAGAAGTAATAGAAAAAACACACCGTTTCCTGCAGAAGGAGCTGCTTGACAGTTCAGGTGGTTTTTACAGTGCGCTTGATGCCGACAGTCTTGATAAAAAAGGCCATCTTGAAGAAGGCGCTTTTTATGTATGGGAAAAACAAGAACTTAAAGATATTCTGAAAAATGATTTTGAACTGTTTTCAAAAGTATTCAACATAAACGAATTTGGATACTGGGAAGAAGGGCATTTTGTACTGATACAAAACGAAACAATTGAAAAGCTTGCTACCGATGCAGGTATCTCTGCCGATAGCCTTCATTCCAAAAAACAGGAGTGGGAGAAACTGCTGTATGACATACGTGAAAAACGATCCAAGCCCCGCCTGGACGACAAGATACTTACTTCATGGAATGCGGTTATGCTAAAAGGTTATGCAGATGCTTACAAAGCTTTGGGAAGCGAAGAATATCTTGCTGCCGCACGACGAAATGCATCATTTATTTGCGATAGCCTCTGGCATCCGGACGGGCATTTATGGCGAACCTATAAAAACGGAATCGCAAAAATAAACGGCTTCCTTGAAGATTATGCCTTAACAGCCGAGGCTTTCATTTCGCTTTATGAAGCGACTCTTGAAGAAAAATGGCTGCTTTACGCGAAACAGCTTACAGATTATTGTCTTGAAAATTTCTATAACGAGAATCAACAGTTCTTTGCCTATACATCTTCCAGGGAAGAACAGCTGATCGCCGCACACTTTGAGACCGAAGACAATGTGATACCTGCCTCCAATTCGGTTATGGCAAATGTATTATATAAGCTTAGTATTTTGTTTGACAATGGCTATTATGAAAAGGTCGCACTACAGATGTTATACCTTATCATCCCTAATCTCGATTATCCATCGGCATTTTCCAACTGGCTCAACCTATGGCTTGAGCTTTCAAACAAAAACAAAGAACTGGCAGTAACCGGCAAGAGTGCGGTTGAAAACATAAAGAAAATAAACAGCCATTACCTGCCAAATGTAATTATTGCAGGCTGTACAACCGAAAGCACAATACCTTTCCTTGCCAATCGTTTTGTAAACGACGAAGAGCTGTTCTATATTTGCCAGAATAAAGCCTGTGAGCTTCCAAAAAACACTATTGAAGAAACATTAAACGATTTATAATTACAATGATCCCTTTATTTTTAACCGAAATTAAAAACATAGACACCTATATTGCCGAGTTTGTAGACCATATAGTAGCTTTCATACCCAGCCTTATAACCGCAATAGCCATTTTTATTGGGGGTATAATAGCCATTAAAATATTACGTAAAGCAATAACACGAATCCTGAGTACCCGTGATATTGATTCAACCTTCTTAAAATTCATACTGGATGTATGTACATGGATAATAAGAGCAATGCTCTTTATTGCTATCATACAGCAATTAGGGGTAGAGACCTCTTCTTTTGTAGCTGCACTTGGTGCCGCAGGTTTAGCAGTAGGTTTGTCATTACAGGGTTCTTTATCAAATTTTGCAGGAGGCCTGCTAATCGTTTTGTTCAAACCTTTCCGTGTAGGCGATACTATTGAGGCGCAGGGACAATCCGGTACAGTACTAAGTATACAGATTTTCAGTACACAATTATTAACCGGAAATAATCAGGTGGTATATTTACCCAACGGAACATTATCTAACAACACCATAAAGAACTTTTCGCAGGAGCCGTTGCGCCGTGCAGAGATAGCTTTATCAGTAAGCTACAGCAGCGACCTGAAACTGGTTAAAGAAGTGATTCACTCTGTCATTGACCAGGATCAGAAAATATTAAAAACACCCGCACCAAGCATAGAAATAAAAGACCTTGCAGAAAACGCTATCATAATTAATGTACAACTATGGTCAGAACGCGCTCATCATGGAACCATGGTTTCAGATTTTTATGAGAACGTAAAATCAGCATTTGAATCATCTGGAATTCATATTCCATTCCCTCAAAGAGAGTTACACATAAGAGCCAACGAAAAGTTAAATTAGCAGCGCAATAATTTAGGCCATAGTACGTTAGTAGGAATGGCATATTTTTTGACTAGTATAATTAAGTTGAAAAAAAATGGCAAGTATATTTTTTAAAAAGTATATTTGCCCGCTATAAAAAAAATTGCAATAAAAAACTATTACCTAAAATGAAAAATTTAAAATTATTTTATGTTGCTGCATTTACTCTAACAGGAGTACTTGCAAACGCACAGGGAGCCAACCAGACTCCTGTTTATGGTGGACAGATAAGAACAGTGAAAGAAAAAAGCCAGGCGGCTACGGGATCAATGTTCATTAATGAAAAATATATGCCTGCAAAAGTCTCAAACCTTGACAAAACTGTACTGGTTCGCTACAATGCATACGCAGATAATTTTCAGATGAGTGACCCTATTGAAGGTACTGAAAAAGTAATTCCTCAGCAACCTGATGTTACGGTTACACTTATTCAAACAGGATATGTTTATTCTCTTCAACACTATAAGACCGAAAAAGAAGAAGAAAAAACAGGTTATTTAAGCCTTGTAAGCGATAATCCTAATGTAAAAATATTCAGAAAAGAAAGGATATTCCTTCAGTCTGAAGTATTTCCAGCAAGCAGTTACCAAACGTATAAGCCTGCAGCTTATAAAAAACTGGATAACGAGTTTTACATTCAGATTAAAGGCGGAGAAGCAGTGTTTTTCTCAAGCAAAAAAGATATTGCAAAACTTGTTCCTTCAAAAAGCAAAGAAATTCTTGACTTCATAAAAAAGAACAAGCTTGATCTGACAAAAGAAGGAGATTTAGAGCAATTGGGTGCTTATATGGACACCACGATCTAGTTCTGATTTTTACCGGAAACAATAAAATCTTTAAGATAAAAAGGTTCAAAATAAGCGACATCTACAGTGTCGCTTTTTTTGAACTTATCAAATGATATTGTTGCCATTTCTACAGATGACGGATACATAATGTCATGATAAACAAACCTGTCAGAAACAAGCACTTCGCGGCATTTTGCTGCACCGTCACCTACCAGATGAAGTGTGCCTGACAATTCTTGGAAAGAATCAGATACCAGTATTTCTGCTTTTGTATCACGAAGCTTAGTATGCTCTTTATCAAAAACAGCAGTATATGCCTCCATACGGCGCGCATCTATCATAGGAATGATAACACCTTCCTGAATGGATATCTTTCTGGCAAGAAGCTCCAGCGTTTCAATGGCTATTAACGGAATATTCAGTGCATAGCAAAGTCCCTTAGCCGCAGACACGCCAATGCGAAGCCCTGTATAAGAACCAGGGCCCATACTAACGGCAATAGCCGACAGGTCTTTAAATGTTATTTTTGCTTCCCGAAGAACATCTTCTATAAAAACATGTAGTTTTTCAGCATGGGCATAGCCCTCTCCTGCATATTCAGCAACAGCAACCGCCACACTATCTTTTGCAAGGCAAACGGAGCAGTTTTTTGTAGCTGTTTCAATATTTAAAATAAAAGCCATTCTCTATTTTACTTCTTTGTCTTTTGGTTTTACCCTAACCTTATCATTAGGGCCAAGTTCTTTAGATACTACAATATATGGACCTACTATCACTTCATCTCCTTTTTTAAGCCCTTTTACCACTTCAATATTTGTATCATCCTGTATACCTGTTGTAATTGGCCTCAATACAGCTTTATCACCAGATTTAACAAACACACATTCGTGTTTTTTTGTCGTTGTACCTTCTTTAAGTTCTTTTTCTTTTTCTCCCAGTTCGGCAACAATATCCTTTTTAACGCCTGTAGTATCAGATTTTACTACAACAGCACTGATAGGCACAGCAAGTACATTTGTCTTATTTTCTGTGATAATATCAACAGTGGCTGTCATCCCCGGTCTGAAAGGCGAATAATTAGCAGGCTTGCCTTTCGTCATATCTTCATATGACTCTTTCAATATCCTTACTTTAACTTTAAAGTTGGTAACCTGGTCAGCTGTAAGCTCGCTGCTTGCAGAATTCGATATACTTGTCACCACACCTTTGAATTGTTTTTTAAGGTAAGCATCAACTTCAATATTAGCTTCGTCTCCAATATCGATTTTAACGATGTCATTCTCATTAACATCTACTTCAACCTCCATATTGTTAAGGTTTGCCACCCTTAGTATTTCAGTTCCGGTCATTTGTTGGGTTCCCACAACACGCTCACCAAGCTCTGCATCGAGTTTAGAGATAGTTCCGTCTACCGGAGCATAAATTGTGGTCCTGTTAAGGTTATCTTTAGCCTCAGTAACTGTTGCGTTGGCACTTGCAACATTATAATAAGCAGATTGTTTTGAAGCAACAGCAACTTCATAAGCCGAAACAATTTTATCCCATTCCGATTTTGATATCACTCCTTTATCAAACAGGCGTTTGTTACGGTCATAGTTTGCTTTAGCCTCTTTCAGTTGTGCTTCAGACTGGCTTAAACCTGCCTTTGCAGTAGATAAAGATGCTGCAGTCCTGCTTAGTCCCGATTCGTATAAGTCAGGATTAATACGTACTAAAAGATCACCTTTTTTAATTGCCTGACCTTCTTTTATCGGAAGCTCTATGATCTCTCCTGAAACCTCAGACGATATTTTCACCTCTACCTCTGGCTGAACTTTTCCTGTTGCCGAAACTGTTTCTACAAGATTGATCTCTTTAACAACGGCAGTTTCAACTTCTTTTCCTTCTTCACTTTTGCCTACTACACCCGATTTTTTAAGCACAACAAGTAGCACAATAACTGCTACTAAACTGGCCAATAAAATATAAATTGTTTTTTTTGACATGATTAATTGTTTTGGTAGATTGGTATCCCGAAGTAAAACTCCAGTATTTTTACTTTAAATATAAAATCATATTTGGTACGCAATACTTCAGACTGCGCATTTACCGATAGTGTTTGTGCCTGATTAAGGTCAAACACATTGATAAGCCCAACTTCATAACGTTCCTTGGCATAAACCAGTGCCTCTGCCCTTGCTGCGTCTGCAGACACAGCAGCATCATAAGCCTTTAGAGCACCCTGAGCATCTGTAAATGCAGTATATACTCCGCGCTCAAGATCAAGACTCTGTTGGTCTAATGCCAGCTTGGACCTGTCGAAAGCTATTTTGTTACGTTGTACTGTATTTCGGGTACTGAAACCGTTTAGTATAGGTATGTTTAACTGGAAGCCATACGTGTGTCCCTTATAATCGTCTACCTGGCTCCAGAAAGGATCGGGAAGCGCCGAAGAAACCCTTGTGTTGAAATTATAGAAGGCACTAAGGCTTGGCTGGTAACCTCTTCTTGAAATTTTTATATCAGCTTCTGCAAGATCAAGGTTTGCCTGAGCAAGCTTAATCTCAGATCGCGTAGTTTTTGCCTTCTCAAAAATAGATTGTGGAGATTCAAGCAAAACCTTGCTGTCTTCTTTCTCATATTCTTCATCGGCAATATCAAACGTTTTGAAATCATCTAATTGAAGTAGTTGTGCCAGGCTAAGTTTAGATATCAGCAACTGGTTTTCGGCCTGTATTACTTTTTGCCTGTCAAGTTCCACAGTAGCATTGATATCTAAAAGATCACCACGCGGAATCTGTCCGCCTTCAAGAAGCTGTTGAGAACGCTCAGACTGCTTAATGTCTGTTGCTAGCTGTTGCTGTTGAACTTTCAGGTTCTCCCTGTTGAATAATATCTGCAGGTAGGCATTGGCAACATTAAGACTAATGTCGTCTTTCATTTTTTGCAGCTGATACTGCGAAGCCACAATTGCCATTTTAGACCTTTGAAAACGAAGCTGGTTCTGTAAACCCTTATATACGTCAACTTGGGCCGATCCGTTAAATGTAGTGTTAGCGGTAGTAAGTACCTGATTGATACCTGTAATCGGGTTTTGGTTAAGACCCACATTCCAGGAATGGTTTGCGGTCATGTTGACCGATGGTATAAAGCGGCCAATAGCATCGCTTTTATCTATTTCTGTAAGATTCAGGTCAAGTTCTGACTGTCTTACCGAAATGTTATTCTTAAGCGCATGCTCCACACATTCCTGTAAAGTCCACTTTTTGGACTGTGCCACAGCATTGCCCATAAAAAGTGACATTACAAAAACGAATATCACACAGAATTTGTTTTTCATAGATTTGATTGATGAGATTACAAATTTACCTAAATTATCTAACGCAGCTATACCAATTATATTTTTATTAGACTGATTCGTCCTAATTTTGTTACAAATAAAAACCTAATTTTGCCGCGATATTTATAAGTATAAAAATGAGAACCTTATTACTTTCAGGCCTGCTTGCTTTTTCGGCTCTTATTACGGGTTGTTCGACCACAAAAAGAATAGAAGCCCTAAAGCCGGAACCCAGCAACGATGCACCTTTAGTTTATCAAAGCACTACATCGTTCATTAACCTTCCCGTCTCTGTAACTATTGCCGATATAGAATCGCAGGTTAACAAACTGCTTACCGGAATTGTCTATGAAGATAAAAACATAGAAGATGACAATATCTCTATGCAGGTATGGAAAACCGCACCAATAAAATTTTCTGAACAAAGCGGAAAACTACAAGCTATCGTACCCATAAAAGTTACCGCAAACATACGTTACGGAACATCTGCCATGGGTATGAATTTATATGATACCCGAGAGGTAAACCTTGACGGGGTGGTTACTTTTAAAAGTAAAGTAGGCTTGTCCAACTGGAAAATGAAAACCGATACTACCATTGAATCCATAGACTGGAACGAAAGCCCGACCATTACTATTGCCGGAAAAAAAGTTCCTATAACCTACGCGATCAATCCATCGGTAAAGCTGTTTAAATCAAAAATAGAAAATAAGCTGGATGAGGCGATGGCCAAGACAATGGATTTTAAGCCGCAGGTTCTTGATGCGCTTGAGAAAATAAGCACACCTTTCCTTACCAGTGAACAATATGAAACATGGTTCAAACTTAACCCTGTTGAATTATATGTTACTGATGCCGTCCTGACTAAAAAACAGGTCACCATGGAAATGGGGCTTAAATGTACCATGGTTACTATGGTTGGACAAAAGCCCAAAAACACCTTCAGGAAAGAAGATGTGGTTTTAAAGGCTGTTTCTAAAATGCCCGACAATATCAGTGCAGTTGTAGCTGCAGTTTCAACTTATGACAGTGCTTCTAAAGTAATCACTAAAAACTTCCAGGGACAGGAATTTGGCTCAGGAAAGAGAAAGGTGACAGTCCAAAAAGTCGATCTTTGGAACAAAAACGGCAAAATGGTTGTTGCTCTCGATATGACAGGAAGCATTAACGGAACCATATACCTTACAGGATATCCTAATTACAATGCAGTAACCAAAGAAATTTACTTTGACCAGATGGATTATGTACTGGATACAAAAAGTACATTAATGAGAACAGCCAACTGGCTTGCAGAAGGTATTATACTTAAAAAAATACAGGAAAACTGCCGATACTCCATCAAGGATAATCTTGATCAGGGCAAGAAAAACCTTTTACCTTACCTGAATAACTATTCACCAATGCCGGGAATATTTGTAAACGGAACTCTGAACGATTTCGAATTCGACAAAGTAGAACTTACTAATAACGCCATCATTGCCTTTATAAAAGGATCAGGTAAAATGGACCTGAAAATTGACGGTATGAAATAATGACGTTATATAAGATTGAAAAAGCCACGATATTCGTGGCTTTTTTATTTCTATTCTTCTGCAGAAGCAGCTTTACTTTTCTTTCTAAGCCTGTATACTGCATAGCCCACAAGAGCCACTAACAGGTATGGAAATATCATCAGGTAAACGATACCGTCATTTACCGCCTCGGCTTTGACATTACCATCACTACTTGCAAGTGCAGCACGGCACATGGCACACTGAGCATTGGCTACAGATGAAAATAACATCAGCAGTAAGCCGTAAAAATATTGTTTAGTTGTTAAGCTCATGATAATAGATTTTAATGTGCATAATATGGAGCTATCATCAAATAGACTATAACACCCGTTACAGCTACGTATAACCACATAGGATAAGTGATCCTTGCCAGTTTCTTATGCCTTACAAAGCTTTTAGACAAAGCCCTTACATACGTAAGCAATACAAAAGGTATTATTATCACCGAAAGTAATATGTGCGTAAGCAGTATGAAGTAATAAACATATTTAATAGTTCCGCTTCCGCCAAACTTTGTAGATTCTGATGTCATGTGATAGGCTACATACATTGCAAGAAAAGCAACCGATAAACAGATCGCAAACTTCATTAGTTTTTCATGCAGGTCGCGCTTTCCGTTTTTAATAGCCCAAACAGCAGTAAACAACACCACGGCAGTGATACCGTTTATAGTTGCATAGATTGGAGGCAGGAAAGACAATGGCTTAACATCGAAACCAAGATCTTTAAGCTTCACAACCATTAGCAAGGCTACCACCAAAGGAATTGCCAATGACAGTATAATTATCCAAATATTATATTTTTTCTCTACAGCGTTAGAATTGTCCATTATTCTTCTAATAATTTTTTAATATCTTCTTTTATTGCTTTGACACCACTGTCTTCAAGGCCATCATAATACAGGATAGGATTATCATATTGATCTTTCCTGCATCGTATTTTACCTTCTTTATCAACCAATGCAAAAAGGCCTGAATGCTCGAATCCTCCTGCAGCGTTTTTATTGGCTCCTGCATAAAGGTTAAACCCTTTTTTAGCAAGGTCAAATATATAATCCCTGTCACCCGTTAAAAAATGCCAGTTGTAGTGTTTTACACCCAAATGATCTGCATGTTCTTTTAAAACCTTTGGTGTATCATATTCAGGATTTATTGAGATCGATGCGATACCAAATTCAGGATTGCCATAATATTCATTTTGCAAAAGCAGCATATTCTGGTTCATCTTAGGACAGATTGTAGGACAGGTGCTAAAGAAGAACTCTACAACATAAACCTTCCCCAGGTAATCTTTATCAGATATCTTTTTGTCATTCTGATCTGTCAGCTCAAAAGCCGGAACAGGCCCTATCTCGACCAGATCAGATTTCATGAATCTGTCAACGATCTTCGGAACTGCCCAGATACCAAATATCAAAACGATAAACGATATCCCTATATATGAATATTTATTTTTCATGATTATATTTCTCTCTTTACCTCTTTCTCTCCGTTATTCTTTTTCAAAGCAAGACGATATTCCCTAAGCACAATTTTAATATCATCCGTCATTTCATTGTGTAGTTCGGCAGCAAGGAAAGAATTATAGCCATCCCTGAATTCATACTTCCCTGTCTTTTTGTCTTTAGTTTTACCATCCCTGCCTCGCAGCCTTTTCTCTTTATCTACAATATATAAAAAGTAAGTACCATTATCTGCATCTAAAGGCTCTTTAGATTTAAGTGATTCATGGAAGGCTTTTATCTCCTCCGGGCTTACAAATAAGAATCTCCAGTTAGAGATATCAGCCATCACTTTAAGATCAGCCATTACCTTTTCAACCTCCTGCTGCTCGCCTTCAGGCAGCAGCATTACGATCTGGAAATCAGTAAAGCCTTTGTATTTGTTATTTATCTTTTCATTGATGTTAAAGACAGTTTCTTTTTTCCTGGTGATATTATCGCCAAGAAAACCAACTATACTGATACTCCCCTGCAACGAGACCGGTTTATTATCAAGAGTGCTACCCGATGGAAGTTCGTTTACATTTTTTGTAATAACGGGCAGGAAAAGGGAATTATGCTTTGCAAGAGAGAAATAGATATAACACGAAAGTGGTAATATGAACAGAACTATAAGAACAATTTTCTTTTTCATGGTAATAGGCAAAAGTGTGCAGTGCAAAATTAAAAAAAGGCGGTTTAAAAACCGCCTTTTTTATAATAATGTGTTATTAGAATATCCACTTATAATTGTGAGACGTCGTAAACACTTCATAAACATAATTACCTTCTATCAGCAAGATGAACACTAAATAGATAATTAGGAATACTAACGGGGCCACAATAGACCACCTTAAGCTCGCTTTTTCTCCTTCAAGGTGCATGAACGCCCACATAATGTAGTATGCTTTAACTATAGTAAGGATGATGAATAACCAGTTTAACAGGTTCATCTGGAAAAGATGTGAGTCGTGAAGGAAAGCAGGTTTATATATACCAAATGCAACCTCGACAATTGTTATTATTGATAACAAAAAGAAAACTTTCCAAATTCTTCCCGTATTAGATTCGTGCGTATGTGCCATGATAAATTCTTTTAATAATTAAACAAGATAGAAGAATGTAAATACAAATACCCACACTAAATCTACAAAGTGCCAGTAAAGACCAACTTTCTCAACCATTTCGTAGCTTCTTCTCTTTTCGTAAGTACCAAGTATTACATTAAGGAATATCAATACATTGATCATTACACCCGAGAATACGTGGAAACCGTGGAATCCTGTAATGAAGAAGAAGAAATTAGCAAACAGCTTGTGCCCGTACTCATTTCTTATAAGGTTTGCACCTTCAACAACGATAGTTGCCTCTTCAATTTTCTTAACTGACTGCTCTCTTGTTAATACTTCTTTATGTTTCTTAACGATCTTTTCAGTTCTTATAAGAACTTCAGGATGTGCTAAAAGACCAGCTTTGATTTCTTCTACAGAATATGTTGGCAATGCTGCGTTTTCTTCAAACCAAATACCATTGCTTCTCACTTTGTTTACACGATCAGTTGGAAGATCAGCTGCGAAATCAGCTAAAGCAACTCTTTCGAATTTTCCGTTTTCGCCTGCTTTAACAAACTGAAGGATAGCTCCTCCTTTAGTTTCAACAGCACCAAATTCTCCTTTGATGAAGTTTTTCCATTCCCATGCCTGAGAACCTAGGAAAATAAAACCACCAACTATAGTAAGCAGCATATAAACTGCAACTTTAGTTTTTTTCAGGTGGTGCCCTGCGTCAACCGCAAGTACCATCGTTACCGATGAAAAGATAAGTATAAATGTCATGAATGCCACATAGTACATTGGTGCATCAACACCATGCATGAACGGAAAGTGGTTAAACACTTCGTCGGCTATTGGCCAAGTTTCAATGAATTTAAATCTAGAAAAACCGTAAGCTGCAAGAAATCCTGAGAAAGTAAGGGCATCTGATACGATAAAAAACCACATCATCATTTTGCCATAACTTGCTCCCATTGGCTCATTGCCTCCGTCCCATGTTTTACCTGTAGTAGCTGTTGTAGTAACTGTCGCTGCCATATAAAGTTATTGGTTAAAAAGTTTCCAAATTTACACTATTTTTTCTATTAATAGAAATAGAAAAATAAAAACAAATATACCCATAAAATATCAAGAAAGTGCCAAAACATTGCACCCAACTCTATTCCAAGGGTTTGAGAAGAACTGTATTTTTGTTTAAAATGATTATAAATTACGATAAGCAGTACAATAAGCCCCGCAAACAGGTGAGCAAGGTGCACAACCGCCACTATATATAGGAAAGAAGTAGTAACTGTACTCTCCGGACCCGTAAAATAATACCCTTCTTTTATTACTTGCGCAAAACCATTAAACTGAGCAACTACAAAGCCAATTCCCAAAACAAGTGTAGCTAGAAGCCATGTTGTGGTTGCCTGCCTGTCATTCTTTTTTATTGCCAGTTTAGCCATGTGAAAAGTAACACTGCTCGCTAAGATCACAATTGTGCTTATGATAAATGCATTAGGCAAAATAAAATCTTTAAGCCAGTCAGGCCTTGAAGTACTTACCACATAGGCACTGGTTAATCCTGCAAACATCATGAACATACTGATCATGGCAAACCATAACAGCATCTTTTTAGAACGGGCATTCCTTTCGTTATGCTCTTTAAGAGACATTTCCATATATTATCGTATAAATTTATCTAAAACATATATTACCTGAAGCAGTGATATATAAGACACACTCACCAACATCAGTTTCTTTGCCGCCGCCGCATCCATCTGCTTGTACAATTTCACGGCATATACAAGCATCCACAACCCGGCAAAGAAAACCAGGATTGCTGAAACTATGCTTAACTTTAGCTCTCCAGTAAAACCGGTTACCGGCAACAAAGACGCTACAATTAGCCAAACGGTGTATAATATGGTCTGCAAAGCCGTTTTCTTATCTTTTTTCCCTGTAGGAAGCATAAAGAAGCCTGCTTTTTTATAATCGTCAAACAAAAACCAGCCTATTGCCCAGAAGTGAGGGAATTGCCAAAAGAACTGCACAAGGAATAGTGTACCCGCCTCAACACCAAACTCACCTGTCGCTGCTACCCATCCTAACATGAAAGGTATAGCACCCGGAAAAGCACCAACAAAAACTGCCAAAGGCGTTTTAGTTTTTAAAGGTGTATAGATACTGGTATATAAAAAGATTGAAACCGCACCAAACATTGCGGTCTTAGGATTGATGCTATATAATATCGCAATACCGATAACCGTAAGCAGAGCCCCCAGGATAAAAGCAGACCTAACCGACACTTTCCCTGAAGGAACCGGACGGTTTTTAGTCCTGTCCATAAGTGCGTCGAGATCTTTTTCGATGATTTGGTTAAAAACATTAGAGGCACCTACCATACAGTAACCACCTACAGTAAGAAGAACTAATGTTAACCAGCTAAAAGGATTGTATTCCGAGAATCCCAAAAGATATCCTGCCACTGATGAGAAAACAACACTTATAGCCAGCCTGGCTTTAGTAATTGCTACAAAATCTGCAAAAAGTGATTTAAGGGATATTTGATTTTCGTGAGCGTTCAAAATGACTTTCATTATGTTTCAAAAACTGCCGCAAAGATACTCCAAAAATTAGTTTTACTTCAAAGGCATCCTAAAAAAGAAACATTATAAATAAAATAAAAAAATCTTGCCTTAACGCAACCTTTTCAAACTTCACGCATCTTATAAATGTAATCACTTCACAAAAGGGTTTACAGTAAAGTTAAGTTGCTACTGAAAAGGAATAAATTTCGTTGGGAAACATTGATATGAAAAAGAAATAAAATCCGCTTACGAAATTTGCTATGAAAAAGGAAAACCTTCCCAATTGGGAAGGTTTATTTTTTTAGTACCCTCCGTCGGTCGCAGCACCAGTAACTATAGCTTTTGCAGAAGATGTACCTATACGCTTAACTCCTAAAGTAATCATCTGTTGCGCTTCCTCCAGGGTTCGTACTCCACCCGCAGCCTTAACCGGTAAAGGATATGAATTTTCAAGCATCAGCTTAATCCCGGAAATTGTGGCTCCGTTGGGGATTCCGTCACGGGTTTTATAAAAACCTGTAGATGATTTCAAAAACACATGCGAATAGCTCCTTTCGTCAAAATTTGACAGCACAATATTTTTAACCAATGCACATAACTGCACAATCTGATGATCATCCAACGCGGCAATTTCAATGATCCATTTAATGATTTTACCATATTCCAATCCTAAACGGGTACATTCGAGCACCTCGTTTTTTACCGAGGCGCTGTTTCCTTTCTTAAAACCTTCGTAATCCAGCACAAAATCAAGATCATCGGCACCATCAGCAATAGCCTGTCGCGCTTCGATAAGCTTTTTTTCAAGGCCGCCATCACCAAACGGAAAATCAATCACAGTCCCAACATTCACTTTAGAATTGACTTCAAGGATCATTTGATAAGCGATAGGCACCATTTCAGGACGGATCATTACAAGCTTATAATGACCTTCTATAGCTTCACTAATCGTATCTCTGACTACCGTAAGATTATCCTCTTCAGATATCCCGGCCTGATCTGAAGTCTTTAAATAAGTTGAATCTAAATATTGCCTGATGTCCATAATTGTATCGAAATAAAAATCCCCTTCCAAAAATGGAAAGGGATCCTGATTATTTTTTTAACCTCTGACGAAGCCATAACATAAAAATTGCAGTAAGGCTACCTAACATATTGGCAAGCGCATCTAAAACATCTGCACTTCTTTCGGCAGTAAACAGCCCCTGGCAAATCTCAATGATAACACCATAAACCGCGGCAGTTAAAAAAGCATAACCATATGCTTTTACACTACTTCCCGCTTTTGCTTTATACGTTTTATACAGCAATATGGTAAAGACAAAATGAAAAATAAAATGAACAATTTTATCTTTATTATCAATATCCAGCCAACTTGCTTTAGGTATACTCGAAGCTCCGGCCAGACAGGCATAGGTTACAAATACTCCCCATGCGACAGCTGCCGGCAAAAATTTGTTACGCACCAATCAGTTCTTTGTACTGGTCACTGCTAAGCAGTCCATCTACTTCAGAAGCGTCAGATATTTTCACTTTAACCATCCATCCGTCTCCATAAGGATCAGAATTTACTTTTTCCGGAGTAGTCTCAAGAGAATCATTGAACTCAATGATCTCACCAGACAATGGAAGGAATAGGTCAGATACTGTCTTAACAGCTTCTACCGTACCAAAAACCTCGTCTTTATCAAGCGTCTGATCAAGTGTTTCAACTTCAACATATACAATATCGCCAAGCTCTTTCTGAGCAAAATCTGTAATACCTACAGTAGCAACATCGCCTTCAATTTTAACCCACTCGTGGTCTTTAGTGTACTTTAAGTCTGCTGGAATATTCATCTTAGTTTGTTTTTCGCAAATGTATGTTTTATAAAAATAACTGTAAAATCTTTTTCTATTAATTTCCAAAATTATACCTGATCGTAAATCCGGTACGAATGTTGGTTAACGGGAACGACGTAGATATGACTGCTTTAGAGAATGAATGGTCATAATAGAAAATGGCAGTCAGGTTTTTACTGAAAGCATAATCTGCCGTAAGCTTAATTGACCATATATTCTGTCCGCCACCAAGTTGGTTATTATCATAATCCAGATAACGCACAATCGTTTCATTCTTTCTCAGCGCAAAATCGGCTTTAATATTAATATCGCTCCTGATAGTATTGGTTGGATTATCAGCAAGACTCGAATTGATGATAACGTCTTTTATACGATACCCAAGCCCTACAATATATTCGTTACCCTTAACCTCAGTAAGCAGGTTATTATCAAAGCTCATGTTAAGAGACCTGTCTTTACGTATCTCAGCAAGTATCTTAATAGAGTTCTTCATCTCAAAATCAATACGTATAAGCGGATTGAACTGCTCTGTTAAGTTTACGTTTGAAATAATAGTTTTATTATAGAAGTTACCCTCACCGTTATTATCACGGGCAATTTCTCCAGTATCATCAGTCTTATAGTCAAAGTTAGAACGATACGAGTTAACAGTGTAAGTAGACTTATAGCCGTGCTGAAGCGAGAAACGCTTAAACTTGTCTTTAAAGAACTTATAGCGCATTAACCCTGTATACTTAACCACCCAGTTAGGAAGCGGCACATCTCTCAGGAAGCCTGTAGACACTTTTGAAGCATCCTGTCCTGAGTAAGCCGCCATAAATGATGGTAATAATACCGCCTGGCTATTTTTACCGTACCCAACAGGATAACCTGCATTTGCTTTAGAAAAATCACTATCAGTTGGGTTATTTGTATACACCGGGAAACTAGAAGTTCCGTAATGCTCGGTAGCGAGCCTGGTGGCAATCGCCATCCTGTTTTCCCTCATTTGGTCAAATGCATCCGAGCTGTTTACATCACTCTTGCTAAATGCTGTACCAATCATAATAGTTGATATCGAGAAATTACCAAATGTATACGGTGACAACGAGTTGTAATCTAACCTGCCGTCAAAATCAGTATCCCTAACATCAAATTGTTCTGAATAATTCTTTGCATACGTCCTGTTTCCGGTAAGGTCGATCGTAAAGTCAGGGAATAAATCTACTCTCGATGTAAAATCAAGCTGTTTGGTCTCGACCTGCGTAAAGTTTTGGTTAAACTGCGGATACATGGTTAAATAGCCATTTTCAGCAGCTTCCTGACGAACACCACGATCCTGACTACCAAAGATAAAGTCAAGCGTTGGCTTGCTTGTACCAAAGAAACCTATATTAGGCAGGTATCCCGGAAGTGAAGTACCATTAGTTTCGGCATAATTAACCTGAATTGTCTTCACACTGGTAAGCACCCCTATAAGCCCATCAACAAATACATTATTACCCGAAGTCGCTTTAGGCGCTGCCGTAACTTTCTCCCCCGGTTTAGGTGCTGCAGTTTTAGGAGCAGCTCCCTTAACCGGCTTTTTCTTACCGGTAAGCCCTACATATTTGTAAAGCAGATCCATATTCAGCGTCGTATTGATCTTTTGACCATTTTTATTCTGGATCGTATTACCTAAATAATATTTATCATTACCATCAAAGGCATATGCCAGTGCGTCGTTAGAACGCATCCAGTCATAAGAACCTCCATATATATACGTTGCTTTTATGAAACTAAGCACAGGTATCTTATTAAGCGGAATGTCATAATTAAGAGCATAGGTTTGCCTGTGCGTATTTGTCTCTCCCGTATTCCAGAAATCCTGCCAGATGGTATAATCCTGAATCGGCCTGCCATCTTCATCCAGATAATTCCTCACTATATTGCTTGTCTCAACATTATAGTTCAACCTTAGTGATTTCGTAAGGTTATAGTTAAAGCCATACCTGTATTCAAAGAAATAATTCCTTCTGTAAAGCGGGTTGATAGGAATACCGTCTACATCAACATTCCTGAATTCCTGCCTGTTGTACTGCCTGATAATATTAGTACTGAATGAAATATTAGTAGGCAGGTAATTAAAATTAAAGTCCTGCAGTATTTTCCAGTACTGGCTTTTCTTCATGAAGGCATTGTTCTTCAAAGGCTCAACTGTTTTTGGCTTAAAGGTATACGTATAGTCAACCCCGGTCCTTAACTGCTGATCAACAAGGCTCTCTACCTCATAATCATGGTGATTCGTCTGATTGAAAGAGTAATTTAACGTTAAGTTCTCAGGATCGTAGACATGTTGCTTCTGCTCAGGCGCCCTTTCTTTCTTAACCCCTATAAAGTTGATACTTTTCCTTTTCGTATAATCAATCGCCCTTTCACGAATGTTATCTTTTTCGGCCTGGTCGCTGGTATTGTCAAGCATAACATCAAGCTTAACATCCTGCTGGAACGGATCATACTCAGGGGTAATGATCTCTTCTCCCACACCATAGTTGAATGGCAGGTTCACTCCCCATTTTTTTGGAAGCAGTTTACCCAGATTGATATTCGTTACAATATCATACTGCTTGGCATCTTCCCTGCTTCTTTCATTAGGGCTTTGCTCAATAGTACCAAAACCTATCGTACTCATCCTTCCTGTAGCAGAAATAGTTGCAAAGTCAGCAAAATTTGTATCCATACTGGCCACTGCAGCCATACCGCCCTTATTATCCATATCAGAAAGACGTAGCTCGTTGAACCACACTTCTCCCCTTATGTTGTTTCCTGTATCATTCCTCACACCCAGCATCAGGGTCCTAACATTTCCGAAGTTAGGATTACCACGAATACCGATCACCATATCCGGACTCAAAGAAGGGTCAAGTTGTTGTGCCGGTATGTAAATCACCCCGTTGACATCTGCAGGAGGTAAATTTTCATTATTAAGCTTTCTTACTTTTAGTTTTGTCAGCGCTTCAAGAGTAACAAGCATCTCATTCTCCGAAGGCCATATTTCCTCAGCTGTCCTTGAGCTTTGCGCAGAAACCTTAAGTTTCATTTGTACCTCATAAAAGTTGTCTGTAAAGTCGTTACCAAAACGTATGAAACCTTTCATCTCATCATGCTTCAGATCTCTTCCTGTACCAATATCAACAGGAAGGGCTTCAGCGTGAAAGAACATTCTCAGCTTCTTGAACTGGCGCATGTCTACATTCACGTTCTTGAATACCGCACGTGAGTCATTTGGCTCAAGGCCACCATCTGTAGTTCCAGCAGGAGTTGAATATACTCTTAGCGATAATGACTGCTCATTTTGATTGATCACGGCATTATTGCTGTAAAGCTGCTCTCTTATTACTCCCGGCGGCGACACATAAGGAATTGGCGAACGCGAACCGTTCTCCTGAACGTTAAGCGACACAACATCAAAACCTGTATTAGGGTCATTTACAACCGCAGGATCGTCAGAATACGGATCGCCGGCATCAAGAGAATTTGTATATCTTCTCCATTCACCTCTCACAAGGTCAAGTGCAGCAAAACGCAATGTTACCTCGCTTTTAAATCCGCTTACTAAAAGCCTCATAAAACGGATAGAACGCACACTGCTGATACCACCTACCGATTCTCCAAGATCAACAGGCACTTTATACAATAACCAACGACCTGAAACTGTACTCCCATCGGGCGCATCCCTGTTAAAATCTCTTGTATCTACAAGATAACCCTGGCCAGGCTGTTGTCCCGGCTCAATAGGAATCTTGTAACGATAATATGAATCAATAGTATTCATGGTATTATCCCTGTTGATATCCTCTGTATCCGGAAGCGTTGTAGAGCCTCTGTTTGTATCAGCAATATCTACAGGTGAGTTACCCTGCGTACCGTTATAATTTTTATACCTGTCAAGCACACTTCCTGATGCTGCAAGATAGAACTGGTAGTTATCACCTGATGGATCATCAAGAGTAAATGTTGGATATTTTGTACGTTCTTCATCATCTGTCAAACCATCAAAACCAACATCCTGAATTGCACGGTTTGCCGTATCAGTATCAAAGGCATATATAAGTGACTGTGATACAGGCACATCTCCCCAAACACTGTTAAAAACAGATTGATTACTGTTAACTCCCGGAAGACCGTTTTCATATTGTTTCCTGTTATCCTTCAGGATATCCTCAGAAAGTTCACCAAGGTTAATCTCAAGCACACCTGTATTATCAGGCGATATTGCGTCATTAGGATTATTAGAATCATACGGATCCATTACCCAAAACTGTATATACTCTACATTCGTCTGCTCAAAGTTAGTAGAGTTAATGGCACGCATTATACCTGCCCAGTTTTGAGGGGCATCTACTTCAGAAAATTTAAAAGCATTCCCCGGTAATATTGGGTTAAAGTTATAAGGCCCTCTTTCCTGCGGATAATAGGTAAGGTCAAGCGTATTCACAACAAGGCTTTGCCCCGGAGCCACATCGGTCACCGGATAAAGCTCCTCATAATAGATCCGTCTCGTTCTGTTCGAGGATATGTCATCTTTCGTAATACCTTCTGCCCCACCTGAACCCTGGGCATAGAATACCGGGTCAATACTGTACCACGACAGCTTCGCCCTTTTATAGCCATAGATAAGATCATTGGCAGGGGAAACTTCATTAGCAAACAAAGTAGCGGGAGCACTCGATAGTGTCCATCCTAAAGGAGAACGCATATCGATATTTGTTTGCGAACCTTCAAAATCGTCTACATAAGTTGTGGCCTCACCATTAAACTGGTCAGCTTTTGATGCTCCTGGCTTAAGATAAGCTACCTCACCCCTGAATGAGAAGTTTGAAGGAACATCGGTATCCATATTTGGCAGTTTGTTTACCAAACGCGTGAAGAATGGCACCTCTGTAGCGAAGTTTGCATTAAGTCCGAAAATCGTATTGTTTACCGATTCCTGACCATAATTTGTTTTATTGGTAAACGGCCTTTCTGACATATTAAGCAATGTCGCGCCAACCAGGAATTTATCGTTGAATTTGTGTTCGATATTAAATCCGGCAAAACGCCTTGTCTGTTGACCGAAAACGGAATTGTTTTCTACAGAAACCTCAATTGGCGTGTTTGATGCCTGAAGTGAAGCATCCAGTATCTGCACCCTTCCTAACTGATAATTCACGGTATAGTCCACACCTTCTACAAGCACTCTTCCTCCGGCAGTTACAACAACCGACCCCTGAGGAACGTTAAACGCGCCTAACGGAATTCCGTCTCCTCCTGTAGATTTAAAGCGGCCACGTAACTGGAATTTATTTTTCTGGCTTTGCTGTAATGCATCTGCCTGTGTACTCTTATACATTTTTCGGTACACATATTTTTGCTGGTTAGGGCTAAACGACGATTCCGGGGCAGTATTATAGTCAGGCGGCGGCGGAGAACCCTCAGCCACAAGCTTATCATACAGGTGCTCACCAAAAGGTTCTACCGTAGTAAAGATCAAACGTCCGTTTTGCGTATCAACGGTTAGTCCGGGAATAAAGTCAAAGAAACCATCACCATCAACCTGTGGGTCATTGGTATAGTTCAGCCTGTCCACATTAAATACACGCAGTAGCGGCGTATCAGCAACAGCCTCATCTTCAGGAGTACTATTATTCTGTACCGGCAGCGGATCTGGATTACCATTAGAATCTAATGCCGGAGTAATATAGTTTAATGGAGAAGGATCCGTATACATGATATTCATCCTGAAGTCTTCCTGCGCAAGCTGGAATGCTCCCGGAATCATGTAAATGTTTTTCATCATCAAATCCCAAACCGGCTCTTCAGTATTCACAAGATTACTCTTAAGCATCTTCAGCATAAGGCTCTGGGTAGTTGGCACAGGTGCTGTACCCGGATTAGTAGGGCTCCCCGCAGGATCAACGTTAGTCGCAGCCACACCATCGGTACCAAATTCTCCCACCTGGTATACATCGTTTCCTACGGTATATTGGTAAGCTACTGCAAGTACTTCGTCATTATTCAGTTTTTGGTTAAGCGATATATAACCCAATTGTGCATGGTAGCTAAATTCGCTGGATGTCAGTTTTCTTGCATTCTCCAGTTTAGAATAATCACGCCCCTCGCTTATTGGACCTAACTGAGAATTAAAACTGTTGCCATCAACGGTAACAATTTCACGAATAGAAGGATTAAGCCATCCGTCAACTGTGCCTATCTTCTCGGGATCCATCCTGTTATTCCTGTTGTCAGGAAAGAGATCAAATTGAGAACCGTTAGGACTATTGAAAAAGGCCGCAGGATTAGGACTGCTGGTAAATACCCCCACAGTTTCCTGGGTAACCTCCGTATTTGTACCGGGTTTCTGCAGTCGGCTTTCACCTAAATCCTGAAGGGCAATAATATTCCTTGAGTTGTTTTCGGCGGCGTTTATCCTGTTCTGCCTGTTAGTAACCCAAACTTCTATTCGGGTTATCTGTACCCTGCTGTAAATTTGTGGATACTCCCTAAGGGAATAATCATAGTTATTCCTGAAGTATTGCGAAAGAAAGTAGTGTTTATCTGTATCATAGTCCAGCGCAAACATCGAGAACTCCTGAATGGTTCCTCCACCCTGTGCAGTAACGGTTTTGGTCTGTGATTTCTGTTCAGAGAAGATACCTGTCACGGTAGTCTTACCAAACTGCAGTGCCATTTTAACACCAAAAAGGCTCTGCGCACCACGCACTAACGAGTTAGACAATGGGAAGCTCACGTTACCTACCTCGATTTTCTGGATGATATCATCTTCGGTCGGGGTATATTCAAGTTTTATAAGATTCTGGAATGCAAATGTAGATTCAGTATCATAATTTGCCGTAACATTCAGGCGCGTTCCGACTTTACCCTGCAAGCTCATGGAGATCCGCTGGTCAAAATCAAAAGTCAGTGTTTTCCTGTTTCTTGGCGAAATTGCAGGATTATCTTGTTTGGTGTACCTGACGCCCAAATCAAGCTCAACAGATCCCTGAGGCTTGATATCAATGGTGTTACCCCCAAATATGGTTTCAAAAAAGCTTGAATTTACATAGTAGCGCGGCAAGAGGTTCTTCTGTTGTTCCTCGGTACCTTTTCCATCCATTGCATTTGATTTCTCCTGGAAATATTCACGCATGGATTCCCTTAGCACAAGCTCCTGATACTGTTCAGGCGTAAGTATTATGGGATAGGTTATATTAAATCCATCAAATTTTTTGGTGAAAATATATTTGTTTGTAACAGGGTCATAGGTATATGCCTCTACAATACTGGTAGGGTTTGGAATTTCTACTTTACCGGTATTATATCCTTTAATAGTATCACGTGTTTCTTCTTCCTCTTCAGTCACCTGAGCCTGTAACGCAACACCAAAAAATAAAAATACCAGAGAAAGGGCGTATTTTAAATTATTGCAAAAATCTTTAGAGTATTCTGTTTTCAAGGACTATAAATTTTTTAATGCTTGTTTTATAATTGTCTCCACACTAGCCGACGGATTCTCTTTAACAATCTTTTCTATCGCCTTTTCTGCCAATTTCTTGTTAAAGCCCAATACCTCCAAGGCAGATAACGCTTCTTCTTTATTTGTATTGTAACCCGAACCTGAAACTTCCTCTAAATCGTATAGTTTTAACACTTTATCCTTTAAATCGAGTATAACCCTTTGGGCAGTTTTAAGGCCTATCCCTTTTATCGACTGTATGGTCCCTACATCACCCGAGCCTATGGAATGAATGATGTGCTTTGGCTCCAGCGAAGAAAGCATAGTCCTGGCTGTACCGGCACCAACACCCGAAACAGATAGCAGCAACTTGAAAAGTTCCCTTTCAGCCTTTTCGGCAAAGCCAAAAAGCGTGTGGGCATCTTCCTTCACCTGTAAAAAAGTGTAGAGCTTAATATTTTCAGAATCCGGCAGCAACGAAAACGTATGCAGCGATATATTAACCTGATATCCCACACCATTGCAATCTATTACTACATCGGTAGGTGTTTTTTCTACTAATCTTCCCTGAAGGTGTGCTATCATAAATTTTTCTTAAGCCGTTCCCAAAAATAATAAAATTCTTTAACCCTGCACTAAAAACTATTTGTTTGCCATTTTAAGGCGGTATTCTTTCTCCTGAGCATCTACAACAGCCACTGCTGCCATATTTACCATCTCTTCTACACTTGCTCCAAGCTGGAAAATATGCACCGGTTTATCCATACCCATCATAATCGGACCAATTGAAACCACACTATCAAGCTCTTTTAAAAGTTTATAAGTGATGTTTGCCGACTCAAGATTAGGAAATATAAGTGTATTTACTTTTTTCCCTGCCAGTTTAGAGAACGGGAATTTATCCTTAAGCATTTCGGGATTAAGCGCGAAATCGGCCTGAATCTCACCGTCTACAATCAGGTCGGGATATTCATTATGCAATATAGATACCGCCTGCCTTACCTTAACGGCATGCGGATGTGTAGACGACCCAAAGTTAGAGAACGACACCATAGCCAGTACTGGCTCCATACCAAACATGCGTACTGTTTTGGCTGTCATAACCGCAATTTTAGCCAGTTCCTCAGCAGTTGGATCAGGGTTAATAGCAGTATCCGAAAGGAAAAGCGGGCCACGCTTGCTAAGCATCATATTCGTTGTAGCAATACGGCTTACACCCGGTGCTCTCTCTATAACCTGCATTACAGGCTTCACTGTAGAAGGGTAACTTCTTGAATAACCTGTAACCATCGCATCTGCCTCGCCTTCATTTACCATCATCGATGCAAAATAGTTACGCTCCCTCATCCATTTTTGGGCATCCAGCAGGTTTACGCCACGGCGCTGTCTCGTTTCCCAGTACGATTGGGCATAACGCAGCCTGCGTTCATCCTGGTCTTCCGTCTTAGGATCCAGTATTTCAACTTCGGCATCAAAGCCTATTTCTTCTTTAAGTTCGTTTATCGTTTCACGGTTACCCAAAAGGATAGGTGTACCTATACCCTCTTCCATTACTATCTGTGCTGCTTTAAGCACATGCAGGTGGTCAGCTTCTGCAAATACAATTCGCTTAGGATCGGTTTTTGCCCTGTTGGTAAGCAATCTTACCATTTTATTATCATTACCAAGACGCTCTAACAGTTCCTCAACATATTTATCCCAATCCTGAATAGGATTTTTAGCCACGCCGCTGTCCATTGCTGCTTTTGCAACAGCGGGAGCTACTACAGCAATCAGCCTTGGGTCAAATGGTTTCGGAATAATATAGTCGCGCCCAAAGTTCAGTTTCGTTTCGCCATAGGCAATATTTACCTGCTCCGGAACCGGTGCTTTTGCAAGCTCGGCAAGGGCATGTACTGCAGCCATTTTCATGGCCTCGTTTATTTTTGTAGCACGTACGTCTAGTGCTCCTCTAAAAATGTATGGGAACCCCAATACATTGTTCACCTGGTTAGGATGGTCGCTTCGCCCTGTCGCCATAATGATATCAGGACGTGTGCCTATAGCCACATTATAATCAACTTCCGGTATCGGGTTAGCCATTGCAAACACGATAGGATCATGGTTCATGCTTAACAGCATCTCAGGTGTAAGTATATTACCTACTGAAAGCCCAAGGAACATATCTGCACCTTCAATCGCTTCAGCAAGCGTTTGGGCATTGCCCGGCTGCGCATATTTCATTTGCTTCGGAAGCAGGTTTTCACGACCTGTAACCAGCATACCGTCAACATCAAACATTTTGATGTTTTCAGTCTTTACACCAAGAAGGACATACAGATCGGCACAAGCCAAAGCAGCCGATCCTGCGCCTGACACCACAAGCTTAATATCGCCTATGTTTTTTCCCGCAAGTTCTGCCGCATTTATAAGCGCCGCAGAGGATATGATCGCCGTACCATGCTGATCATCGTGCATTACCGGAATATCAAGCTCTTCTACAAGCCTTCTTTCTATTTCAAAAGACTCAGGAGCCTTGATGTCTTCAAGATTGATACCTCCAAAAGTAGGAGCAATATTCTTTACAGTTTCAATAAAAGCGTCGATATCTTTTGTACCAACTTCAATATCGAATACATCAATATCAGCAAATATCTTAAACAGAAGGCCTTTACCTTCCATTACCGGTTTAGATGCTTCAGGACCTATGTCTCCAAGGCCAAGTACCGCGGTACCGTTAGATATTACAGCTACCAGGTTACCCTTGGCAGTATATTTATATACATTATTTACATCTTTAGCTATCTCAAGGCATGGCTCGGCAACACCCGGTGAATACGCTAATGATAAATCTCTTTGCGTAGCATAAGGTTTTGTTGGCACTACCTGTATTTTACCAGGATGTGGTTTAGCATGGTATAATAGTGCTTCTCTTCTCTTACTGTATTGGTTCATTTTGAATACTTTTTTTCTGGAACCAACAAAGGTAACCCTATCGATGAAACTGTGAAATTTTTAACGCGATTCTTTTTGCAAACGTTTTTTATGCGAAAAATGTATCTTTAAGCAAATTTTAGCATCAACAACCATGAAAAAAATAACACTGATTCTCTTCGCAGCTGCGGCTATCCTCCAATCCTGCGCAAAGAAAGATGCTCCGGCAGAAAATGATAAAGAATTCAACACTATGCTGGACAATTATTATTCTGAAAGAATGAAACTGTTCCCTATGGAATCTACAACTTCGGGAGACAGCATTTATAACAATCTTTTACCAAACAGCCTTACCGACGCATATAATGATCAGGTAAAGGCCTTTTTCGACAAATATAGAACCGAAGCCAACAAATACAAGGACAACGAGCTATCGGAAAATGACAAGCTAAGTAAAGAACTGCTCCTTTGGGAATGCGACATCAACATTGAGCAGTTAGGCTTTAAAGAAAACCTACTACCAATGAACCAGTTCACTTCGCTACCGCTTACTATCGGTCAGTTTGCAAGCGGTTCAGGAGCGCAACCTTTCAAGACCTTCAAAGATTATACTAATTGGCTGCAACGACTTGAGAGCTTTAACCAATGGCTGACTACAGCTCAACAGCGCATGAAAGAAGGTGTTTCCAAAGGTTATGTACTACCAAAATCACTCACCGTAAAAATGATTCCGCAACTGGAAGACCTGGCTAATGAAAACGTACAGGAGCATCTTTTCTATTCGCCAATAAAAGCATTCCCGGCGTCATTTACCGATGCGCAGAAAAAGGAACTAACGGATAAATACACGGCTATACTTAAAGATAAGATCATCCCTTCTTTTAAAAGCCTGCACAACTACGTAAGCACCGATTATCTTAAGGCGAGCCGTACCACAAGCGGTATTTCGGCTATTCCTGACGGCAAAAAATATTATGAACATCTTATAAAGCGTTATACCACTACCGACATGACTTCCGAAGATATTCATCAGTTGGGATTAAAAGAGGTGGCACGCCTTACTTCGGAGATGGAAAAAGTAAAAACACAAGTGGGCTTTACAGGATCATTAAAAGATTTCTTCAACTATGTTCGTAACAAAAAGGAGCTTATGCCGTTTACCGAGCCTCAGCAGGTAATCGACAATTTTAATGCTATCCATGAAAAGATGAAGCCAAATCTGGAAAAGCTTTTTGACCTGAAACCAAAAACACCTTTTGAAGTACGCAGAACAGAAGCTTTCCGTGAAGCATCGGCCAGTGCGGAGTACAATCAGGGTTCAGTTGATGGTACACGTCCCGGTATATTTTATGTACCAATTCCTGATGTAACAAAATACAACATGTATGCCGATGAAGACCTTTTCCTTCATGAAGCAATTCCCGGCCATCACTACCAGATATCTATACAACAAGAAAACACATTACTGCCTGCGTTCAGAAAAACAATATGGTTTAATGCCTATGGCGAAGGTTGGGCATTGTATACCGAATCGCTCGGTAAAGAACTAGGTTTATACACTGATTCTTACCAGTACTTTGGCATGCTTAGTGCCGAAATGCATCGTGCATTACGCCTTGTTATAGATACAGGCCTGCATACCAAAGGATGGACAAGGGAGCAGGCTATTAAATATTCGATTGAGAATGAAGCCGAACCCGAAGAAAGCATCATTGCCGAAATAGAGCGTTATATGGCTATACCCGGCCAGGCATTATCATACAAGATAGGCCAATTGAAAATACGTGAGCTTCGTTCGAAAGCAGAAAAGGAGTTAGGAGCAAAATTCAGTATTAAGGAATTCCATAACCAGGTGCTTGATGCAGGATGCCTTCCGTTAAAAGTACTGGAAGGAAAAATTGACAAATGGATTAAGAGTAAAAAATAATCTCTTTTATACATAAACAGAAAGTCCGGCGTTAAGCCGGACTTTCTTATTCTACTTCACACGTTGGGTTATGATGAACAGGAAAATTACACGAATTGGCAATAAAGCACAGCTCGTTTGCCTTTTTATGCAAAGCTTGTGCTTCTTCAATCCTGTCAGCCTTAGATATCATAACTTTAGGATGTAAAATCACTTCCGTAAAACGGCCTGATCCATCAGCTTCAACCTCTAATGTTGCCACGGCATCATCAGTATAAGATAAAACCTCAATACCTGCCTGAGTACAGACATACAGATAGGACATCATGTGGCATGACACCAAACTCGCCAGTAACATATCTTCAGGATTATATAATGCAGCATCGCCTTTAAAAGCTTTCGCCGCCGATATTTCCAACAAAGGTTTACCTTCAATCGAAATGTTATGGTTCCTGCTGTAGCTTTTTATATTTTCGTTCTTCCTGTTTACAGTCCAAAACGCTTTTGCTTTAAATAAATGCTTAAATCCCATATTCGCTAAGGTTTTAGGAAATCTATATTTCTTTTGAGCCCTTCAAACTTTGTACGCTTTACAGCAGAGTTTTTAAACACTGCTCTAAAAGTATCTTCGGTGATTTCCTCCCAGTCTTTTTTGGTCAGTGACAACAAATCAGGATGGGGATTGAACAATGGCTCGCTATGCGGTTTAGAAAAACGATTCCACGGACAAACATCCTGGCAAATATCGCAGCCAAAAGCCCATTCGTCAAATTTACCCTTCATCTCGTTGGGCATGTTATCCTTAAGCTCAATAGTAAAATAGGAGATACATTTGCTCCCATCTACCACATACGGCTGAATGATGGCCTGTGTAGGGCAGGCATCGATACAGGCAGTACATTTCCCACAATGGTCCGTTACGGCGTGATCGTATTCAAGATCAAGGTCAACAATAAGTTCGGCTATAAAAAAGAAAGATCCCACCTGTTTGCTGAGCAGGTTACTATTCTTACCGATCCACCCAAGACCACTTTTGGCAGCCCAGGCCTTATCGAGTACCGGTGCTGAATCTACAAATGCCCTTCCTCCTACTTCTCCTATCTCTTCCTGCATAGAATACAGGAGTTCCTTTAGCTTTTCCTTGATTACAAAATGGTAATCCTGCCCGTAGGCATATTTAGATATTTTGAAAGTATCAGTAACCTGGGTTTGCTCAGGGTAATAATTCAATAACAAAGAAATTACGCTTTTAGCATCGTCTACCAATAATGTAGGATCAAGTCGTTTGTCGAAGTAGTTTTCCATATACTGCATCTGCCCATTGTGGTTGGCATTAAGCCAAGCCTCCAGCCGTGGTGCTTCCTGTTCAAGGAAACCGGCCTTGGAGATACCACAGGAAATAAAGCCGAGACGTTGGGCTTCCGCTTTGATGAATGCTGTATATTTTTCTTTGTTGTTGATCAAGACACCTTAATAAGATACAAAGGTACAACTTCCATAAAACAAAAACCGCCCCATAATTGGAGCGGTATACTGAAATTGAGGATGATTATTCTGCCAGTAATTCGTCCAGATTGGAAAGTCCCATAGAGAAACCTTCTTTGAAGCCCATTGCAACAATTTTCTCAAGGTCTTCTTCATTGTCAAAAGCAAGTTCCATAAAAGCATTAGTCTTATTACCCGAACCTTCAAATCGGTTTGTCCAACGCCCTACAGATAACTCAGACACATTACCCTCTTCATCACAAAAGGCATTGTTTGCCGAAAAGCTCCTGCCTTCATCAATTGCAGTAAAATCTACCCTGCACCATTGCTTGGTACCTTCCGGACTTACCATGGCATACATCCATGTTCCGCCGACTTTAAAATCCATCGATTTTGTTTCAGCCCTGTAAGGCTTCGGAGCCCACCATTTATCCAATAACTCTGCTTCTGTCCACGCTTTCCATACCCTGTCAACCGGCGCGTCAAAGCTTCGGGTAATCATCAGCTTTTTGCCCGACGGGTCTTTTTCAATTTTAGTTTCATTCATAATTATTCGTTTTTTGTTTGATTCGATTTCTTTTTTGCGATACTATTAGCAACTATACGGTTGCGAATATATAAAAAGCAATCAAACGGTTGCTATTAAAATTTGTTAAAATTTCAAAACAGGATAAAAAGCAAAAAGCTGCAAGTGATTAACTTACAGCTTTTAATACAATTATATTATTATCCGAACAGTCCTCCCTGACTGCCGGGAGTCATTCTGCCAAGATGCTTAAATGCTTTCTCGGTCACTTCCCTTCCTCGTGGCGTTCTTATAATAAAACCTTCCTGAATAAGGAACGGCTCATATACCTCTTCTATGGTCTCACCACTTTCTGATACGGCAGTAGCCAATGTAGATAAGCCTACAGGTCCGCCTTTAAATTTATCGATAATAGTGGTCAATATCTTGTTATCCATTTCATCAAGGCCATGCGCATCAACATGAAGCGCTTTTAGTGAATAACGGGCGATTTCAATATCAATCTTCCCATTACCCTTTATCTGGGCAAAATCACGCACACGACGAAGCAATGCATTTGCAATACGCGGCGTACCACGGCTTCGACCCGCAATCTCGATAGCAGCTTCCATGGTTATAGGCATCTTTAGTATGGCTGCACTACGCTCTACAATGGTAGTCAATAGTTCGGTAGTATAATACTGAAGTCTGCTCTGGATACCGAAACGGGCACGCATGGGTGCAGTCAATAGACCCGATCGTGTTGTAGCACCTACAAGTGTAAACGGACTAAGGCCTATTTGTACAGAGCGTGCATTAGGACCCGATTCGATCATGATATCTATCCTGAAATCTTCCATCGCCGAATAGAGGTATTCCTCTACAACGGGACTAAGGCGGTGTATCTCATCTATAAAAAGGATATCCCTGTCGTCAAGATTTGTCAATAGCCCTGCAAGGTCGCCCGGTTTATCAAGGACAGGCCCCGAAGTGATCTTTATCCCTACCCCAAGCTCATTGGCCAAAATATTAGCAAGCGTAGTTTTACCAAGTCCCGGGGGCCCGTGAAACAGGGTGTGATCTAATGCTTCACCACGCATATTGGCAGCCTGCACAAATACCTGAAGGTTTTCAAGTACCTGATGCTGGCCGGTAAAATCGTCAAATGAGAGAGGCCTTAATTTCTTTTCAAGGTCCAGCTCATCGGCATTATAATTTGTATTGGTAGGGTCTAAATTCTCATTCATATCGCAAAGATAGCTGAATTTCGTTTGTATTACATCTGGTATCCATCAGATAAAACATCAATCCATTCCGGATGCTCGTTGACATAATGAGCCACATAAGAACATAAAGGAACAACGGTAAGTCCGTTGTCTTTAGCACACTGAAGTGTACGTTCAATCAGTTGGCCTGCAAAGCCTTTTCCACGCAGTGCTTCAGGGGTTTCGGTATGGGTAAGGAATATCTTTTCACCTTCTCGATAGTATTCCACAAACGCAACACCTCCCGGAACATGAAGTTCAAATTGTTTCTCTTCTTCGTTTACTTTAAAATTATCTGATGCATTATCTTTCATGGCAATTTAATTGAATTGTATATTCTTATTCACTCTCTAATATAGCCATTAATTCGGCATAAAAGGCAATCAAAAGATATTTTAGATATCTTTAGCGTAAACAAACCAAACACCAAAATGGAAAACCAAAACGAAGACAAACACTTAAAGCGCGAGCTGGGATTGCTTGACGGCACCATGCTTGTCGTGGGATCGATGATAGGTTCAGGTATTTTTATCGTAAGCGCCGACATGATGCGTAATGTAGGCAGCGCCGGATGGCTTACGCTGATATGGATATTATCCGGTTTCATGACCATAATAGCCGCTGTGAGCTATGGCGAATTGAGTGCCATGTTTCCCAAAGCCGGAGGCCAGTATGTCTATCTTAAGGAAGCCTATAATAAACTTATCGCCTTTTTATACGGATGGAGTTTCTTTGCCGTGATACAAACAGGGACCATAGCTGCCGTTGGTGTAGCTTTCGCCAAATTTACAGCTTACCTCTACCCTCCAGTCAGCGATAAGAATATACTATATGAACTAGGAAGCTTTAAGCTTAACGCGGCTCAATTGGTATCTATCGCAACCATAATATTACTTACGTATATTAACAGCAGGGGCGTGAAGAATGGTAAATGGATACAGACCATTCTTACCATCACCAAAATTGCCTCATTATTTGGCCTTGTGGTATTTGGCCTTGTACTGGCTTTTGATTCCAATATCTGGGATGCAAACTGGACTGATGCCTGGAACTCACAATCGTTCGATAAAGATACCAGCACCTGGCTACCAATAAGCGGAACCGTACTGATGTCGGCTATTGCAGCGTCAATGGTAGGTTCCCTGTTTTCCAGCGACGCGTGGAATGGAGTGACATTTATTTCGGGTGAAATTAAGAATCCACAGCGCAATGTAGGCCTTAGCTTGTTCTTAGGAACACTCATAGTGACCATCATCTACATCTCTGCAAACATCATGTATCTGGCAGTAATGCCCAATGACGCTATAGCATTCGCGGAATCAGACCGTGTTGCCGTTGCAGCATCACATTATATATTTGGCCCTACAGGCACCTACATCATAGCTATAATGATCATGATTTCGACTTTTGGATGTAATAACGGACTCATACTTGCCGGTGCGAGGGTATATTATACGATGGCAAAGGACGGATTATTCTTTAAAAAAGCCGCCAACCTCAATACCGCAAGCGTACCGGGCTGGGGACTGTGGTTCCAGTGCTTTTGGGCATCGGCGTTGTGCCTTACAGGAGAATATGGTGCATTGCTGGATTTTGTTATGATCATTGTTGTATTGTTCTACATCCTTACCATTTACGGGATATTCATTCTCAGAAGAAAAATGCCGGATGCCGAACGACCTTACAAAGCCTTTGGTTACCCAATACTACCCGCTATATACATTATACTCGCTGCAACATTTTGCTTCTTTTTATTAAAAGACAGAACCAGTACCTGCGGCTGGGGTGTATTGATCATGCTTGCAGGAATACCAGTGTATTATTTGACCAAGCCTAATGAAAAATAAAATTATTAACTAAATGACAGCACTAGACATATATAATCTATTGGAAAACAAGATTAGGCCTGACGCATTTCAAAAAAAATACAATGATGAAATTAAAAACTATGAAAATCTTGTAAAAAAAACAGGCTCAACTGTTCCAATATATGTTGATGAAGATTACGCATTTAAATTCAATGGAAGTCATTTAATCACCATTTGCAATTTCTACATTAATAATTCATTAGATGAAATAGTAATTAATTATCTAGCTGACGGCATAACATTATCTGATACCATTGAATTGGATAGCCCGTTATTTGATATATTAGCAACTTTTACAGATCCTGATATAAATGGAAAATTATCCGAAAGCTACGTTTTAGATACGCTTACGAAACTAAAAAACATTAAATAAAAGATTTAGAAATCATAAAAAAAGAGGATACCAATTGGTATCCTCTTTTTTGTTATATAGTGAAAGCTCCTAGTGGTGTAGTTGCTCTTCGCCTTCTTTCATTGGAACAGTCTGAGGAACGAAGTCATCATCATGTCCAGGTTTGCTGTAGTCATACGGCCATCTGTAAACTTCCGGAATTTCACCCGGCCAGTTACCGTGGATGTGCTCAACAGGAGTAGTCCACTCAAGCGTTGTAGATCTCCATGGGTTTTGAGATGCTCTCTTACCTTTGAAGATGCTGTAGAAGAAGTTCCAAAGGAAAACGATCTGGAATGCAGCTCCTACAAGTGCAAATATTGTAATAAGAACGTTAACGTCAGCAAGGTCATCAAATAATGGGAATGCAGTGTTAGTATAGTAACGTCTCGGAAGACCAGCCATACCGATGAAATGCATTGGGAAGAATACTCCGTAAGCACATACTGCAGTTACCCAGAAGTGGATGTAACCAAGGTTTTTGTTCAACATTCTACCGAACATTTTTGGATACCAGTGGTAAATACCGGCAAACATACCGTATAGTGCTGATATACCCATTACAAGGTGGAAGTGAGCAATAACAAAATAAGTATCGTGAACGTTGATATCAAGTGTACTGTCTCCAAGGATGATACCTGTAAGACCACCTGTGATGAACGTAGATACGAATCCTATTGAGAACAACATCGCAGGGTTAAGCTGCAGGTTACCTCTCCAAAGAGTCGTAATCCAGTTGAATGCTTTTACAGCAGATGGTATCGCAATAAGTAGTGTTGTAAATGTAAATACCGAACCAAGGAATGGATTCATACCAGAGATGAACATATGGTGACCCCAAACGATAGTTGATAAAAATGCAATTGCTAGTATTGAAGCGATCATCGCACGGTAACCAAAGATTGGTTTACGTGAATTAGATGCCATAATCTCTGATACAAGACCCATCGCAGGAAGGATTACAATGTAAACCTCAGGGTGTCCAAGGAACCAGAAAAGGTGTTCAAACAATACCGGAGAACCTCCCTGGTAGTGTAGAACCTCTCCAGAGATAAAGATATCAGAAAGGTAGAATGAAGTACCAAAGCTTCTGTCAAATATAAGCAGCAATGCAGCAGATAGTAATACAGGGAATGATACGATACCAATTACAGCAGTAATAAAGAACGCCCAAATTGTAAGTGGAAGTCTTGTCATAGACATACCTTTAGTCCTAAGGTTGATTACTGTAACAACATAGTTAAGTGATCCCATTAGTGATGAAGCGATGAAGATAGCCATTGAAACTAACCAAAGCGTCATACCTGTACCTGAACCTCCGATTGCCTGTGGCAATGCACTTAATGGCGGATAGATCGTCCAACCTGCTGATGCAGGACCTGCCTCAACAAATAGTGATGCAACCATTATTATTGTAGAAAGGAAGAACAACCAGTATGAAATCATGTTCATGAAACCTGAGGCCATATCTCGTGCACCAATCTGCAACGGAATAAGAAGGTTACTGAATGTACCACTCAAACCTGCAGTCAATACAAAGAATACCATGATGGTACCATGTATAGTAACTAATGCAAGGTAAATATCATTTTTCATTACTCCACCCGGAGCAAATTTATCTCCTAAAAAGATCTCGAATACTTTGAAAGATTCTTCAGGCCATGCGATCTGCATACGGAATAACAATGACATTCCTACACCAAGAACCCCCATAAGAATACCTGTAATAAGGTATTGCTTAGCAATCATCTTGTGATCGATACTAAAGATATACTTCGTTATGAAGGTATCTTTATGGTGGTGGTGATCATGAGCGTCGTGGTGACCGTGATCTTCGTGACCGTGTACTTCGTGTCCTACTGCTGACATATTTCTTTAATTTGAATATATTTAAAAAGAATTATTTTTTTACAACCTGTGCTACTACTGTAGAATCCGGTTTTGCCGCTGTAGCTGAATCTGCAGGTTTTGCAGGAACAGCATCTGCTGCCGGCTCTGCAGCTGCAGCAGCAGCTTCATCTTTAGCTTTCTTAACAGCCGCAGAAAGTTTTTCTTTACCGCTTAGCCATTTTTTGAAATCTGCATCATCTTCAACAACAACTTTCATTTGCATGTTAAAGTGAGAAGCTCCACAAATTTTATTACAAAGAAGCAGGTAATCAAAAGTATAAGGATCAAGAGCTGTTTTACCTTCAGCTACAAGCTCAGCGCTCTTTTTAGATCTTATCTGGTTGATGTTAGCAACTTTTTTCATGATTGCAGGTTCCTGACGCATTTCATCTGTAGTAACCGTAGGCACGAAAGCAAATTCAGTAACCATACCCGGAACTACGTTCATCTGAGCCCTGAAGTGAGGGAAATAAGCAGAGTGCAATACGTCCTGAGAACGGAATTTGAACACAACTTGTTTTCCTTTTGGTAAGTGAAGCTCTGTAGCCTGGATATCATCCTGAGCATTCGGGTCAGACATGTCAACACCAAGAGTGTTAACACCCTCGATATATCTTACGTTAGCTTTACCAAGAACACCGTCTTCTCCGGCATAACGTACTTCCCAGCTAAACTGCTTAGCATATACTTCAACAAATATAGTGTCTTCTTTCTCTTCGTCAATGAACATGATGTTAGTCCATGCATACAATCCATAAAGGATAAGACCTGCAAGAACGATTACCGGGATGATAGTCCAGATAAACTCAAGTTTATCATTATCTGCATAGTAAAATGCAACCTTTCCTTGTTTTCCTCTGTATTTAAGAGCAAAATAGTGAAGAAGGAACTGAGTTATTGTCTGTACGATAAAGATAAGCCACATTGAAATAGCCATAAGATTATCGTATTCAGGACCATGCTCAGAAGCCGGTTTACCTAATACAAGGCCTCCCCATTTCCATAAAGAATAAATTGTAAAGATATAGATGAAGGCAAGGAAGCCAAACATCAGGTAACCATTAACATTATTATCCCTGTCGTTAGCTACTTCACTGCTAGCTTCGTCAGCATTAGTCGTAGCTCCAACCTGTGTAAGGTGAAATATCTTAGTTAATTGCCATATTGCAATGCCTAATAAAACTAAAACTATAATTACCAATAAACTTGTCATTTGTTTATTTCTTTAAATATTAATAATGAAAATGCTTACTTTCTTCAATCAATGGGTTACGTTTCGCTAACAACGGCGCTTTAGTAAGAGCAGTGAATACAACGAATATGAATAGACCAAGGAAGAATAATATCGCACCAATTTCACCTGCACCGATAAACCACTGATCTCCAACTGTAGCCGGCATGATCATTACAAAGAAGTCAACATAGTGACCACAAAGGATAACTATACCTGCCATAACAATGATCCATGAAAGACGTTTGAAATCTGTGTTTATAAGGATAAGGATAGGGAATACAAAGTTCATTGCAACCATACCGAAGAAAGGCAGGTTATAATTTTCTATACGCATCTTGAAATAAACGATCTCTTCAGGTATATCAGCATACCATATTAGCATGAACTGAGAGAACCAAAGATAAGTCCAGAACACACTGAAACCAAACATGAATTTAGCTAAATCGTGTATGTGGCTTGTGTTAACATACTCAAGGTGTCCAAGAGATTTAAGGTATAAAGTAACTAAAGCGATTACAGTAACAGCACTTACAACAAAACTTGCAAATACATACCATCCGAATAGTGTACTGTACCAGTGTGGGTCAACAGACATAATCCAGTCCCAAGACATGATAGACTCACTAACAATAAAGAATACAAGGAAAGCGGCAGAAGCCTTAAAGTTTTTCTTGTAGAAGCTATTATCTGTAGCCTCATCCTGAGCAAGGCCATTTTTTCTGGCATATTGGCGGTAAAGTATCCAGCCACCCATGAAAATTGCTGCTCTTATAAGGAAGAATGTTTTATTCAGGTAACCTGATTTTGCTTTGATAAGGTGGTCCGCAGCAACAACATCTTTATCCATCCAGATAAATATTTTATGAAGGTCCATTGTACCTGCTACAAGTAGAAGGAATACAATAACAGCCCCAGGTATAAGGTAGCTTGAGATACCTTCCATAACCCTGAACAATACCGGAGACCATCCTGCCTGAGCAACCTGTTGGATAGCATAGAAAGCAAGAGCTCCTAAAGATATAAGCATAAAGAATAATGCAGCAACATAAACAGCAGACCAAGGCTTGTTTTGCAACTGGCCAAGTACATGCTCTAAATGATGTTGGTGTTCAGCGTGAGCGTCGTGTGCATCTTCGCTATGAGCAGCATGTGCATCTGCATGAGCCTCCTCAGCGTGAGCAGGAGAAGCAGTGCCATGATCATCATGTGAAGCAACAGCAGCTTCAGCGTGAGCCGTATCTTTTGCCTCGTGGGCTGTTTCAGCAGCAACTGCAGCATGTGCAGTGTCGTGAGCAGCCTCAGCGTGTGCCTCTTCGGCAGCAGGCGCATGAGCTTCTTCAGTTGTAGCAGCATGAGCGTCATGTGCAGCAGGCTCGTGATGAGCTGCATCGGCATGGCCTCCACCGTGGTGGCTGTCAGCCGCTAATATTTTCTCTACGTCTTCAACGGTTTTTGGTGCAGTGAAAAAACTATAGCCAATCCCAAGGACACCTAAGATCATCAGGACAAATGCGATTGTTTTTAATCTACTTGAAAATGTGTACATATATTTATGCTTTCAGTGTTCTACAATTATAATTCACTCCTTAGTTGCATCACGTAGTGAGTAACCTGCCAACGCTCTTCCTGAGAAAGCTGGTTAGCGTGAGAGCCCATTGCGTTTAGTCCGTAAGTTATTACATGGAATACGCTTCCTTCAGTAACAGCTCTGTCTTTATAGTTAGGTACCCCAAGGAATTTTTCCCTTTTAACAAGGTTTCCTTTTCCGTCTCCTTTATCACCGTGGCATATTGCACAGTAGATAGTGAAAAGCTGCTTACCTCTTTCAACATCGATATCAGCCGGAGCAATAGGAGATTTAAGGTTTGCTTTTGCAAGCTCATATCCTGCAGTTGAGTTCTCATATTCATAAGGAGTAAAACCCCTTGGAATAGATCCTTTTGCAGGAAGCTGGCCTTCTTTACCATTTGCAAACGCAGCCGATTCTGAATAGGTTTCATAACCTACAGATTCGTACATATTTGGCATGTACTGGTAATTCGGCTCCGATTTATTAAAGCAGGCAGTAAGCGATGCTGATGCAACTGCCAGTAATGCTATTTTATATAACGCTTTCATACTTCTGTTAATGCTTTTCAATTACTTTTACTTCCACAGCTCCTGTGTTCTGAAAGAAAGAAACAAGTTGGTTCTCATCACCCTGAACTGCAACTTCCATAAGGAAATGGTCATCGGTAGTTCTTACGTCCGGGTTTTCAGCGCTTTTGAATGGCCATAATTTACTTCTCATATAAAAAGTGATAACCATTAAGTGAGCTGCAAAAAATACTGTCATCTCAAACATTACAGGCACAAATGCAGGCATGTTCTGGATGTAGCTAAAGCTTGGTTTTCCACCAATATCCTGAGGCCAGTCGTGAATCATGATGAAATTCATCATTGCTGTAGCAACTGACAATCCCACTAAGCCATATAAGAATGAGCAGATAGCGATTCTAGTAGTAGCAAGACCCATAGCCTTATCTAGTCCGTGAACCGGGAATGGCGTATAAACTTCTTCAATGTGATGATGTGCAGCGCGTGTTTTCTTTACTGCATCCATAAGGATATCATCGTCATTGTATAGTACATGTATAACTTTATTACTCATGATCTTAGTGATGATTATGTTCTGAATGTGAATGATTGTCGTGACCGCCCTGCTCTCTTAGCTTTTTGTAAGTTTCGCTGGAAGTTTTCATGATTGATTTAACCTCTGCCTGCGCAATTACAGGGAAGCTTCTTGAATAAAGAAGGAATAATACGAAGAAGAAACCAATTGTACCGATGAAGAAACCTGCATCTACAAAAGTAGGCTGGAACATTGTCCATGAAGATGGAAGGTAATCCCTGTGAAGAGAGGTAACGATAATTACGAAACGCTCAAACCACATACCTATGTTTACCACGATTGAAATTACGAAAGAAACGTAGATGCTTGTTCTGATCTTTTTGAACCACATTACCTGCGGAGAAATAACGTTACAAGTCATCATCAGTGCATAAGCCCACCAGTAAGGACCTGTAGCCCTGTTAAGGAAAGCATACTGCTCATATTCTACACCCGAATACCAGGCAACGAATAGCTCAGTGATATAAGCAACACCAACAATCGAACCGGTAATCATGATGATGATATTCATCAATTCGATATGCTGTACAGTTATATAAGCTTCAAGGTTAGAAAGTTTTCTCATGATGATAAGCAGGGTGTTTACCATTGCAAATCCAGAGAAGATAGCTCCCGCAACGAAGTACGGAGGAAGGATTGTTGTATGCCATCCAGGGATAACCGAGGTAGCAAAGTCAAAGGATACGATCGTATGTACAGAAAGTACAAGTGGAGTCGCAAGACCTGCAAGTACAAGAGAAACCTCTTCAAAACGTTGCCAGTCTTTTGCTCTACCGCTCCATCCGAAACTTAATATAGAGTATACTTTTTTAGTAAATGGAGTCACTGCCCTGTCGCGAAGCATCGCAAAGTCAGGAAGAAGACCTGTCCACCAGAATACTAACGATACCGAAAGGTATGTCGAGATCGCGAATACGTCCCAAAGTAGTGGTGAGTTAAAGTTTACCCAAAGTGAACCAAACTGGTTCGGGATTGGCATAACCCAGTAAGCTAACCAAGGACGACCCATGTGGAATACAGGGAACATTGCTGCCTGTATTACCGAGAAGATAGTCATTGCTTCTGCTGAACGGTTAATCGCCATTCTCCATTTTTGGCGGAATAATAAAAGTACTGCAGAAATAAGTGTTCCTGCGTGACCGATACCTACCCACCAAACGAAGTTGGTGATATCCCAGGCCCAGCCGATTGTTTTATTTGAACCCCATGTACCGATACCTGTTCCAACTGTGTAGCTCACACACGCAACTCCCCAAAGGAAAGCGGCAAGCGCAATTGAAAATGCGATCCACCATTGTTTGTTTGCTCTTCCTTCAACAGGAGCAGCAACGTCAACGGTAACATCATGGTAATTTTTGTCACCTATAATTAAAGGTTTTCTAATGGGTGCTTCGTAATGAGACGACATAATCCTTTATAGTGTTTCTTATTAATATTACTTCTTATTATGTATTTCTAACTTTTACGTGGTAGAATACATTTGGCTGAGTTCCAATCTGGCTAAGCAGGTGGTAAGCCCTTTCGTCCTCTTTAAGAGCTACGATTGGATCTTCTTTCTCGTTTACATCTCCAAATACCATTGCACCACTGCTACATGCTGCAGAACAAGCACAGGCATCGTTGAATTCACCTTTAGCCACAGTTCTTCCTTCGCGTTTCGCTTTAAGGATAACAGCCTGTGTAGACTGGATACAGAAAGAACATTTTTCCATAACACCTCTTGAACGAACGTTAACATCAGGGTTAAGTACCATACGACCAAGATCATCGTTCATGTGGTAATCAAACTCACTGTTTTTGTTGTAAAGGAACCAGTTGAAACGACGTACTTTATAAGGACAGTTGTTCGCACAGTAACGAGTACCAACACAACGGTTATAAGCCATGTGGTTCTGACCCTGACGACCATGAGATGTTGCCGCAACTGGACAAACAGTTTCACACGGAGCGTGGTTACAGTGCTGACACATTACCGGCTGGAATACAACCTGAGGATTCTCAGATGGATCTTCCATAGCGTTGAAAGTACTTACTGAATCAAACAGACCAGATGTATTTTCTTTAAGGTGAACGTCTCCTGCAAAAGTTTCCTCGTGAGAGTAATACCTGTCAATACGCAACCAGTGCATATCACGGCTTCTTCTTATTTCTGATTTACCTACTACAGGAACGTTATTTTCAGCGTGACATGCGATAACACAAGCACCACAACCTGTACAGGCATTAAGATCGATTGATAGATTGAAGTGGTGTCCTGTAGTCCTGTCAAAAGATTCCCAAAGGTCGATTGAAGCAGCAGGCACTTCTTTGTGGTCGTAAGAAACAACCGGCATGATGTTCCATTCAGAAGCATCTTTCTCATTGAAATCCTTAAGGGTAGCTTCCTTAACAATGTCTCCCCTACCCATTAGTGTTTTCTGAAGCTGCACACATGCAAATTCATGCTCTCCACTTTCTTTAGTCAGCTTAGCTGTCTGGAATGAGTTAAGGTTGTTATATAGTGTGTAAGCGTTAACACCTACTACCATTTCTTTTTTCATGGCTGCTTTACGGCCGTAACCTAAAGCAAGACCGATAGATCCTTTAGCCTGACCCGGCTGGATGATTACCGGTACATTCGATAATTTCTTACCGTTAACATCGATAGTTACATAACTACCGTTAAGACCTCCATTTGCAACGTTCCAGTTCTCAAGGCCAAGCTTTTCAGCATCAGCTTTAGAAACAGTCACATAGTTATCCCAAGATACCCTTGTAATTGGATCCGGGAACTCCTGAAGCCATGGGTTGTTTGCCTGTTGGCCATCACCCATACCTGTTTTAGTGTAAAGCACCAGTTCTAAATCTCCTGTTGCTTTAGCAGCAGCAAGTTTAGTAGCGGCACCTGCGAAATCAGCAGCACCAGCTGAAACCGGAGCAACTTCAGATACAGATACACCATCGTGAACCAGTTGGTTCCATGTTTTACCTGCAACAGTCGCAGAAGCTTTAAGGTAAGTATAATAATCCTGAGCATTACCTGACCATGCAAGTAGTGCATCCTGGAATTGTTTTGTATTGAATAGTGGACGGATTGTTGGCTGGGTTACAGCGTAGAATCCTTTAGCAACACTTACATCACCCCAAGACTCAAGGTAATGAGGAGCTGCAGCAGCCACAGTAGTAACCGAAGCAGTTTCATCTTCTTTAAGAGAGAAAGTAACTGACAGTTTTACTTTTTTAAGACCTTCAACGAAGTCAGCACTGTTTGCAAGAGTATACACTGGGTTAACACCATTCATGATAAGTGCATGAACACTCCCTGCTTTCATGTCAGCAACAAGTTTAGCAACCGCTTTAGCATCACCTTTACGAACAAGGCGCGCACCTGCCGGATTAAATGCAGCAGACTGAAGTCTGTTATTGATTGCCAAAGCAAGCAATTGAGCATTTACATCATCAAGACCTGTCACAACAACACCTCTTGAACCTGCAGCAGCAACCTGTTTAGCAGCCTGAGCAACAGCATCAGCATAAGCTTTATTTGCAATTGCAGAAACAGCTACAGATGAACCTGTAACAACATTATATATAGTAACAAGAGCATATTTTTGCTCAGTAACAGTCAATGGAATACGTTTATCAGCATTTGCACCCGAAAGAGACATATTAGACTCTATCTGGATATGCTTAGACATTTTACCCTGCTTAGGAATACGGCCGTTAGTATAACCTCCGTCAAATCCTCCACCCTGCCAGTCGCCAAGGAAATCAGCACCTACAGAAAGGATCACATCAGCTTTACCAAAGTCATAATCAACAAGAGCTCTTTCACCATACACAGCCTGGAATGCATCCAGCGCTTCAGATGAAGAAACCGCATCATAAACAACATGCTTGAATCCAGGATATTTAGCACCGAACTCAGCAATAAGTTTATCTGTAGAAGGACTCGCAGTTGTACCCGTAAGTACCACTACCTGACCTGAACCTGCAGAAGAAAGTCCCGCTTTTACTTTAGCATCAACTTCCTGCCATGACGCAGGCTTACCTGCAATCACCGGCTGTTTAAGACGCATGCTGTCATATAATGACAATACAGAAGCATGAACCCTTGCATTAGCAGCAAACTTAGCACCCGCAAGCGCATTGTTTTCTACTTTAATAGGACGGCCTTCGCGCGTCTTGATTAATATATTAGCGAAATCAAAACCATCATTCATTGTTGTTGCATAGTAATCAGCAACACCAGGGATGATTTCTTCCGGCTGAACCACATAAGGAATAGACTTGATAACCGGGCCTTCACAAGCAGCAAGCGAAGCAGCTGCTGTACTGAACCCAACATATTTCAAAAAGTCACGACGGCTTGTTGATGACGCCTCAAGAGCTTCCTTGTCACCAAGAAATTCTTCAGTAGGGATTTCTTCAACAAATTCGTTGTTTCTTAGCGTCTCAACAATAGAACTATTTTCATTTAGCTCTTCAACACTTTGCCAGTATTTTTTGTTTGATGCCATGTTGTATATAGATATTAGCTTCTTAAAAATTGATTAATAGTGACATTTACCACACTCAGTACCACCCATGTTTGCAGCAGTAAGCTTAACTACGCCATATTTTTTGGCAAGCTCATCGTGGATTTTCTTATAGTAGTCGTTACCTTCTACCTTAACATCAGTCTCACGGTGACAGTTAATACACCAGCCCATTGTTAGCGGAGAATGTTGTCTCATAACTTCCATAGTCTCAACAGGACCGTGACAAGTCTGACACTCAACTCCGGCAACAGAAACGTGCTGCGAGTGATTAAAGTAAACGAAATCCGGAAGATTGTGAACTCTTACCCATTTAACTGGTTTTTGTTTCCCGGTATATTTTTGAGCCGTAGCATCCCATCCTACAGCATCGTATAATTTCTTGATCTCACCAGAATAGAATTCTTTTGAGTGATCTACATAAGTAGAATCTTTATCCCCCTGGAATTCATTGATATTCTTGTGACAGTTCATACACACATTAAGTGACGGTATACCTGAAGTCTTACTTACCCTTGCAGAAGAGTGGCAATACTTACAATCGATACCATTATCACCCGCGTGAATTTTGTGCGAGAAGTGTATTGGCTGGATTGGCTCGTAGTTTTGATCTACACCTACCTGCATCAGATAACCATAAAGGAAATATGAAGAAGCAAGCATAAGAAGGATAACCGTAACCAAAACAAGGAACTGGTTTTTAGCATACGCTTTCCATAATGATACAGAAGAGCCAGACTCAACAACCTCAATCCCGTTAGCCGCAGATACTTTCTTAAGTGTTTTAGTCACCATAACAAGCATTACGATAAGAACCGTAAGCACAAGCACAAGCAGACCAAGCACTAAATTATTAGACATACCCCCACCCTGAGCAGCTTCACCAGCAGCACCAGGCTTAGGGCCTTCAGCAACCGGAGCCGGAGCCGAAGTATATGCCAGAATATTATCAATATCCCCAGAAGACAACTGAGGGAACGGTGTCATTACAGCATTGTTATTCTCAGCAAAAAGCTTAACAGCCGCAGGATCACCTGCTTTTATCATTGCACTGCTGTTCGCTACCCACTTGTAGATCCATGCACGGTCATGCTTATCCGCAACACCTCTTAATGCCGGACCCGTAGACTTGGCATCAAGTTTGTGACATGCAGCACAAAGAGTATTGAACAACTCTTTACCTTTTACAGGGTCGCCAGCTCCTTCAGCAGGTGCCGCTGCCGCTGCATCAGCTGTTGCCGGTGCCGCTGCCGCAGGCGCCGCAGCTTCCTGTGCATAAGATGTAATGGAAAATGACAGCGAGAACGCCAGACAGAACAATAAAATTCTTGAAAACGAAGTATGGTTACCCACTTTTTTCATATTAAAAATGATTATCGACTTAAATTGGTATAGTTTTTTCAAGACTGAGCTTGCAAACACTATGCTTTTTTAAAAACTCCCACAAAAATACGACTTATGAATTATTCTCAAACCTTAAATAAATCTTAATGGTTAATTTATAAAGATTCTAAATAAATTAGAGCCTCAGCCGTAAAATAATATATCGTACTTTTGCGTTAAACACAGTTCATTATGAGAATTTTAAACCAAAACACCTACACAGCCGCCTTTATTTTACTTACTTTTTGGGGTACCGATTTACAAGCCCAGGAAGGCAATGTTTCTGTTAATCAGGATGCCCGCTTCGAGCAACTTTTGAAAGAAAAACGCAAAATAAACTCTTCAATCACTGTAAATGATCGCTATAAAGTTCAGATTTTCTACGGTGACAATGCTGCAGCACGCAAGACTTTAACTGATTTCAAAAAGGAATACAAAACCATTGACGGAACAATTATATATGAAAGTCCGACCTACAAAGTATGGGTCGGTAACTTTAAATCAAAAATAGACGCAGAGAGGACACTTATTGACATCAAAAAAAAATACCCTCACGCACTTTTAATTAAGCCCAATAAGTAAAAGTCAGCAACAAAAAATCCCGCAATTGCGGGATTTTTTATTAATGTTCAGCCTTCTTTTTAAGGACGCCTCCTGCCGTTTCCTTGATGGGACCCGAGAAAATAAATGCTTTTGGATCAATTTCATGAACCGCCCCCTTAAGCCTGCGCACTTCAAGGCGTGAAACAACCGTATATATTATATCACACTCGGTACTTACTTCAAAACTGTCCTTCATAAAGCCTCTTTCGCCTTTATATACAGTAATTCCTTTTCCCATTTGCAGCACGAGGTATGACTTCACCTCTTCACTTTTTGCAGAAATTATGGTCACACCGGTAAATTCCTGAATCCCCTCCACCACATAATTTATTGTTTTGGAAGCCACAAAATACGTAAGCATCGAATAAAATGCTTTTTCAAGCCCGAAGAAAATCGCTGCTACTGAGAAGATAATTATATTAAGCCCTAGGATAATCTCACTCATGGTAAAACCTACTTTTTTACCCGTATAAACAGCCAACACTTCTATACCGTCAAGCGCACAGCCACCCCTCATACCAAAGCCAACGCCAAGACCAATAAATAAGCCCCCAAATGCAGAAACTATCAGTTTATCATGGGTAACCATGGGTACAGGCAGCCATAAAAGACACATCCCTAAAACAACAATAGAAACAGATGTCTTTATAACAAACTTTCTCCCGATAATCTTATACCCAAGGGCAATTAACGGAATATTGATAGCTATTATTAACAAAGCGATATTTACATGATAAGTTTCGTGAAGTAAAAGCGACAATCCTGTTACACCACCATCAAAGAAATGGTTTGGCACCAAAAGACCTTTAAGCGCAAAGTTGAGGCATAAAATACCTGCAATTATGAACAAATAGTCAGTAACAGAATCTTTAATACTTATTTTATTTTCAGTGGTACTCATTAATTATGGTTGGTTAATTTCGATTTTATAATTTTTAAATGCTCTTCCTTCTTAGCCTGCCTCCAGTCCTTAGCCTCTTTTGTAAAATAATGATGCGCTGCAAAGAAATCTACCTGTATTGCATTCCACTGCTCTTCGGCATCAACAATTCCAGCCGTCTTCAGTTCCCTGAACAGCTTGTTCGAAATCTCAAAAAAATCATCACGCCCCAGATAGTCCAGATCGGCATCAGCTATAATTTCTTCAAGATGATTGCACGGTGTTTGGGGAATCTTTGTAGCCATGATCATTCCACATACACTATGAATCTGCCCTTGAGAATATCCAAATTCCGGAAGATATTGCCTGGCAAAGTCACACGACACCTCTTCATGCCCCTGCGATTTCACGATAAACCCTGAATCGTGGAACAAAGCAGCTGTTTTAAGCAATAAAGCATCCGAATTTTCGATCTTCGCAACTTCTATATGCTTAATAACCGTTTCATAAACATCCAGTACGTGACTGACATTATGGTAATATAAACCTTCAGGAAATTCACGTTTCTGTTTTTCAAGTATAAACTCTTTTACTTTTTCGATGTCAATCATGTTTATTTACTTTGGTTTAGTCCTCATTAACTCTCATTGTCATTTTATTACTTAAAAGCAATATGACAAGCAAAAGAAACAGTCTTTCATATACTGCAAACCCTATTCAGCATATCACTCAAAAATATATTTATTTTAAATAAAAACCTAACTGCATTAAAACAAAAATCCCGACTGCTTTAACAGTCGGGATCTCATTTATATAGTGCAAACTTAATTATTTAAGTTTCTTTTTCACTTCAACTTCCTGGTAAGCTTCTATGATATCCAGCTGCTGTATGTCGTTGTAGTTTTTAACCTGCATACCACAGTCGTATCCTTTAGAAACCTCCTTAACATCATCTTTGAATCGCTTAAGGGCTGCAAGCTCACCTGTATAGATAACCACACCTTCCCTGATAAGCCTGATCCTGGATCCTCTGAATATCTTACCATCGGTAACCATACATCCTGCGATAGTACCCACTTTAGAAATTTTAAATGTCTCACGAATTTCCGCTGTACCGGTAATCTCTTCCTTCATTTCCGGAGAAAGCATACCTTCCATCGCATCCTTAAGATCATCAATCGCATCATAGATGATAGAGTAGTTTCTGATATCGATCTCTTCTTTATCAGCAAGAGTTCTTGCACTTGCAGAAGGACGAACGTTAAATCCGATGATGATCGCATCAGAAGCCGACGCAAGCAATACGTCAGATTCAGTAATCGCACCAACTCCTTTATGTATGATGTTTATTTGTATCTCTTCAGTAGACAGTTTAGAGAACGAGTCTGATAACGCTTCAACCGAACCATCCACGTCACCTTTAAGGATAATATTAAGTTCTTTGAATTGTCCAAGAGCGATCCTACGTCCAATCTCTGCAAGAGTGATGTGTCTTTGTGTACGAACAGACTGCTCACGCATTAATTGAGTACGTTTAGCTGCAATTTGTTTTGCTTCTCTTTCGTCTTCAAACACACCGAACTTGTCACCTGCTGTTGGAGCACCGTCAAGACCTAAGATAGATATAGGTGTTGATGGTCCTGCTTCTTTAACGTTATGACCACGCTCATCGTGCATTGCTTTGATCTTACCATGGTGTTTACCGGCAAGTACATAGTCGCCCACTTTAAGTGTACCACCCTGTACAAGAACAGTAGAAACATAACCCCTTCCTTTATCAAGGAAAGCCTCTACCACGGTACCTACCGCTGCTTTTTCCGGATTAGCTTTAAGATCAAGAATCTCAGCCTCTAGCAATACTTTTTCAAGAAGCTCTTTCACGCCAAGTCCTGTTTTAGCAGAAATATCGTGTGACTGTATTTTACCACCCCAATCCTCAACAAGTAAATTCATACCCGCAAGCCTTTCCTTGATTTTCTCAGGGTTGGCATTCGGCTTATCCACTTTATTGATTGCAAAAATAATTGGCACACCAGCCGCCTGAGCATGATTGATAGCCTCTTTAGTTTGTGGCATGATATCATCGTCAGCCGCAATCACGATAATCGCGATATCGGTAACCTGTGCACCACGTGCACGCATCGCGGTAAACGCCTCGTGACCCGGTGTATCTAAGAATGCAATTTTCTGGCCATTATCAAGGGTTACTCCATAAGCACCAATGTGCTGTGTGATACCTCCCGATTCGCCTGCGATTACATTTTCTTTACGAATGTAGTCAAGAAGGGATGTTTTACCGTGGTCAACGTGACCCATTACAGTCACAATTGGAGCCCTGAATACAAGATCCTCTTCTCTATCTTCAACAACCTCCATTGTCTCTTCAATGTCAGTTGTAATGAATTCAACTTCAAAACCAAACTCATCAGCAACGATCGTCAGGGTTTCAGCATCAAGACGCTGGTTCATGGTTACCATGATACCTAATGACATACATACTGATATCACTTTAGTAATTGGCACATCCATCATGGTAGCAATCTCACCTACAGTTACGAATTCAGTAACCTTGATCGTTTTGCTTCCTTCTTCAAGCATTCTTTGCTCATCATCAGATTTCTGACGGTGGCTGTCACGCTTATCCCTTCTGTATTTAGCCGCTTTAGACTTGTTCCCTTTACCCTGTAATTTCTCAAGGGTCTCACGGATCTGGTTTTTAACTTCTTCTTCGGTAGGCTCTACCTTAGAAACAATTGCCGGACGTTTAGGCCCAAATTTATTACCGCCTTGTCCTTGTGTATTAGGTCGGATCGTTTGGCCGGTTCCAGCTGGTCTTGGAGCATTGTTATTGCCCTGACCCTGTTGTCCGCCACCCTGGCCCTGAGGCTTAGGAGCAATCCTTTTCCTTTTATTTTTATCATGGTTCGCACCACCACCCTGCTGATTAGCACCCGGAGTACCCGGTTTTGCACCATCTTTCTTGAAATCTTCTTTTTTCTTTTTAGGCTTATTGAACTGCGAAAGGTCAATAGTCTGTCCGGTAAAAGTAGTTCCGCTCAGTTTTTGGTATTGCGTCTTGATTTTTTCATCTTCCGGAGAAGCTGGCGCAGCTTGTGGCGCTTCCGGCTGTATTTTTGCTTCAGGTGCTGCCGGTTTTTCGACAACAGCTTTTGGCTCAGCTACAGGCTCCTGTTTTTGAACAACCGCTGCAGGCTTTTCAGCTTTTGGAGCTTCGGCTACAGGGGCAGCCTCAACTTTTGGAGCTTCTGTTTTAGGCGCTTCCGGCTGAGGAACCTCTGCCTTTGGCGCTTCAGGCTGTACCTTAGGCTCCTCTACAGGTGCTTTAGGCTCCTCTTTTGGAGGAGTGGCTGAAGTAGCTTCTGCTTTTTTAGTACCAAGGTCTATCTTGCCAACAGCAACCGGACCGGATAGTGTAGCTCTCGCTTTGATCACTTCCTGTCTTTGCTTCTCTTCATCCTGCTTCCTTTTATCCTCAATCTCTTTCTCTCTCTCAACACGAAGCGCTTCTTTCTCCTTGCGTTTTTCTTCGCTTACCTCAAGAGAAGCCGCTTTCTTACCTTTATCGGCAGAAAATTGATTGAAAAGGGCATTATATTCCTCATTGGATATCTTGGCATTCGGGCTTGACTCAATAACATGCCCTTTGTCCTTAAGATATTCCACAGCTCTGTCCAGCGAAATATTTAATTCCCTTAATACTTTGTTTATTCTTATTGCTCTTTCTTCAGACATACAATCTTTTTAATTTTATCTTCGGTGTTGTGTTGTGCTTGTAATCTAAACCTTCTTAATCTTCAAACTCTTCTTTAAGTATTCTCACTACCTCAAGTATTGTCTCTTCTTCAAGATCGGTCCTTCTTACAAGATCCTGCACATCCTGGTTCAATACGCTTCTTGCGGTATCCAGTCCTATTTTAGCAAACTCCTCTATAACCCATGCTTCGATTTCGTCAGAGAACTCTGTTAATTCAACATCTTCGTCTTCTGCAACATTACCTTCACGGATAACATCCAGCTCATACCCTGTTAAAAGTCCAGCAAGCTTAATATTATGACCTCCGCGACCAATTGCTTTAGAAACCTCTTCTAATTTAAGGAACACCTCTGCCCTGTTATTAGCCTCATCGATTTTAATAGACGAAACTTTTGCCGGGCTAAGCGCTCTTGATATATAAAGCTGTGTATTAGTTGTGTAATTGATAACATCGATATTCTCATTTCCAAGCTCACGAACGATACCGTGGATACGTGACCCCTTCATACCAACACAAGCTCCTACAGGATCAATCCTGTCATCATAAGAATCTACAGCTACTTTTGCTTTTTCACCAGGAATCCTTACAACTTTCTTAACCATAATCAGGCCATCGAATACCTCAGGAATCTCCTGTTCAAATAATTTTTCAAGGAACAGCTCAGATGTCCTTGACATGATGATCTGTGGCTTATTTCCTTTAAGCTCAACGTTTTCAATAATTCCACGAACATTATCCCCTTTTCTGAAAAAGTCAGAAGGGATTTGTTTTTCTTTTGGAAGCACGATCTCGTTTCCTTCATCATCCACCAAAATTACAGCTTTTGGCCTAACATGGTGCACTTCTGCAGTATAAATATCACCAATGATGTCTTTAAACTGCTTGTAAAGGTTTGTATTATCATGCTCATGGATCTTAGAGATAAGATTTTGACGCAGCGCAAGTATCGCCCTTCTTCCTAACTGGATAAGCTTTACTTCTTCCGACACATCTTCACCAACTTCAAAATCCGGCTCAATTTTTCTTGCTTCAGAAAGCGATATCTCCTGGTTAGGATCTTCCACCTCACCATCGGCTACCACTACACGGTTTCTCCATATCTCCATATCCCCTTTATCCGGGTTTATGATGATATCAAAATTATCATCCGAACCATATTTCTTTTTCAGTGCATTCCTGAACACATCTTCAAGGATTGCCATAAGCGTAACCCTATCGATAAGCTTATCATCCTTAAACTCTGAAAATGAATCTATTAATGCGAGATTTTCCATGCCTACTTTCGTATTTTTTTAAAATTTTATTACAACAACTGCTTCTTTGATGTCCTGATACGGCAATTCAAGCCTTTTTTGGACAGTCTCTTTTCCTTTACCTATCTTCTTAGGTTCACGGGCTTCCCATTCCAGTACAATGAATTCCTCATTAGCACCTGTAATTTCTGCCTCAATCTCTTCCGTAGCGGTTTTCACGCTTAACGTCCTGCCAATATTCTTCTTAAACTGCCTTGGCAACTTTAGAGGGCTTGCAGCACCTCCGGAAGCAACCTCAAGCGAAAAATCATCTTCTTCCCTGTCGAGGTTATGCTCAATTGCCCTGCTGATATCGATACAATCCTGAAGATTCACTCCGTTATCCCCATCCAGCGTTACCATAATCTTGTTTGCGCCGGTAATAGAAAGTTCTATAAGAAACAGCGAAGGACGCTCTTCAAGAGCCGTTTTAAGCAGGTCTGCAACTTTTTCCTTAAATGTCATATCTGTATAAAAAGAGGGGACTCCTGTCCCCTCATTATTTAGTGTTTAGTAAATAACGAGGCAAATATACTATTTTTTTTTATATCTTGAAAATCATTGGATAATGTAAATTTAATTCTTACCTTTATGATATTAAAATTCCACCCAAATTTTTGTTAACTATACATCTAAACTATGAAGAAAATTTTAGTCCCTACCGACTTTTCAGCCCATGCAGAATACGCCCTTAAAGTTGCGGCACAGATAGCCCGTAAAAACGATGGCGAAATATTCCTGCTTCACATGTTGGAGCTGCCGGCACTTGCCAGCGACGGAATAGGCGAAAGTAACGCAGTGGGCAGCAGTTCTGACTTACCCGAAGTAATGTTCTTTATGCAAAAAACAAGAGAACGCTTCGAGGAAATTCTTAACCAACCTTATCTTGAAGGAATACCTGTAGTAGAAGCAATCCAGTTTGACAGAGCCTTTGACGGTATCATCGGACATAGCAAAAAACATAATATAGACCTTGTAGTAATGGGGTCTCACGGCGCAAGCGGTTTCCACGAAATGTTCATCGGATCTAACACCGAAAAAGTAGTAAGAACATCAGATGTTCCCGTACTTGTGATCAAAAAAGAAGAAGGAGAGTTTAATCCTCAAAAATTTGTTTTCGCTTCGGATTTTTCTGATGAAATCAAAAAACCTTTCGAAAAAGCTGTTGAATTCGCAAACGCATTTGGTGCCGAACTACACCTTGTATCAATCAACACACCAAACAACTTCAAGTCTACTCACGCAGCAGAAAAAACAATCCACGATCTTGCCTCTAAGTTTGACATCAAAAATGGATACACTTCACATATCTACAATGATGTGAACATAGAAAAAGGAGTCCTTCATTTTGCCAACAGCATCAACGCAGATCTTATAGGAATGAGTACGCACGGCAGACAGGGACTTGCACATTTCTTTAACGGAAGCGTAAGCGAAGATCTGGTTAACCACGCAGTGCGCCCGGTTATCACTTTCAAAATATAATGACTATCGTATAATAATTAAAAGCGGCTTTAGGCCGCTTTTTTTATGCCTCAATACGAAACAATATAAAAAAGGAAAGCCTCTCATTTCTGAGAGGCTTTTTCTGTTGGTCCACAAGGACTCGAACCTTGAACGACTGCACCAAAAACAGTAGTGTTACCATTACACCATAGACCAGTTTTAGTTCCTTATTGCGAGTGCAAATATAATACATAATTCTATTTTCGCAAATTTTTAAACTGAAAAATATTAAAAAAAATATTACTACGTTTACTAAGCAATAAACCCCTTACTTTTGTTACATATTTAACCCATTCCACATCAGGTACATGACAGATTTTAACTTCAAAAAATGGAACTCCATTCTAGGCTGGTCAGCATTTGCAATTTCTTTCATTATTTATTCTTTAACAGTAGAACGCACTCTCAGCTTTTGGGATTGCGGCGAATATATTGCCACAGCCGCTAAACTTGAAGTAGGCCATCCGCCGGGAGCTCCCCTGTTCCAGATGGCAGGTGCCTTTTTCGCAATGTTTGCACCAAGCCCCGATAAAGTCGCTTTAATGGTTAATATGCTATCCGTGACATCCAGCGCCTTCACCATATTGTTTATGTTCTGGTCGCTTACCATATTGCTTAAAAATCTTGTGTCAGGTTTTAGCGAATGGAACCGCAATAACGCAATTATGGTTTTAGGCAGCGCCTTTATAGGTTCACTGGCTTTTACCTTCTCTGATAGTTTTTGGTTCAATGCAACCGAAGCTGAAGTTTACGCCATGGCATCACTTTTTATCGCCCTGCTGATGTGGGCAGGACTGAAGTGGGGAGAAGAAATGCATCAGCCCCGTGGCAATCGCTGGTTATTGATCATATCATTACTTATCGGATTGTCGTTTGGCGTGCACTTTATGGCATTACTGACGATTCCTTCCATAGGGCTTATCTATTACTTTAAAAACTTCAAGACAATAACCATAAAGAATTTCATCATTGCTAATATTATAATGATTGCAATTCTGTTCTTCGTCTTTAAATTCATGCTGCCATATACTCTGGCACTTTTCGGAAAGACAGAGATCTTTATGGTAAACTCATTCGGGCTACCATTCAATTCAGGAACCATATTCATGATGCTGCTTCTTGTAGCCTTATTTTATTACGGATTGCAATATACCCGCAAAAAAGGACTGGCATTTTATAATACCGTTTTACTATGCCTTATTTTTATACTGATCGGCTTCTCTACATGGATTATGTTACCTATAAGGGCTAACGCCAATGTAGTGATCAATGAGAACAGCCCAACCGATGCGGCCGAGGTGCTGGCTTATTACAACCGCGAACAGTATGGAGAACAAAAAACATTCTATGGCCCGCTGTATACCGAAAAATATGCCGGCCTGGATAAGGACAAGCCTTATGAGGACGCTAAACCCAATTATGAGCGCGATTACAAAACCGGAAAATATGTTATTGTAAATAATTACAAGAACGCAAAACAAAACTCTGACGACAATCATAACGGCTTTCTGCCCCGAATGGCCAGTACAGACCATGCTTCCAATTATATGGCATTTACCAAACCGCCGCAATTCAGGATGGACCCTAATTATGACTATGGCCGCGAACTGCTCAAATATGGTGTAGATGTAAACGAGATCAGTGAAGAAGAGGCAAACAAGGCCATGGGTCAAATTCAAGGCGAAGTTCAGAACATTATAAACGAGTTCAAAACCTCTTACAGCAAAGGTGAACTGGGCAATGAAGAATATGACAAGTTCCTGAAATCATACGGGCAGTTCCTGATCATCGAAAAACCATCTTTTGGAGATAATATGGTATTTATGTTCGATTACCAGTTTGGTTATATGTTCTGGCGTTACCTGATGTGGAACTTCACAGGACGACAAAGCGATATTCAGGGCGAATATGACAACATAAACGGAAACTGGCTTAGCGGCATCCCTTTTATAGACGAAGCCATGCTTGGCCCACAAGACAAGCTGACGTCTGACATGAAAAACAATAAAGGACGAAATGTATATTATTTCATCCCATTCATCCTTGCCCTCATAGGTATGGTGTTCCATGCAAAAAAAGACGCAAGGAGTTTTTATGTGATATTAGTCCTATTCCTGTTTACAGGAATCGCTTTAAAGATATTTCTTAACGAAAGGCCTTTCGAGGTACGCGAAAGAGATTATGCCCTTGTAGGCGCATTCTATGCATTTGCTATCTGGATAGGCATTGGCGTATATGCCATATATGAAGGTTCTAAAAAATACATACAGCCAAAAATTGGTGTACCGGCCGTTCTTGCCGTTACGCTGCTGGCATGCCCGCTATTGATGGCAAAAGAAAACTGGGACGACCATGATCGTTCAGGCAGGTATACCGCTATTGCATTTGCCAAAGCTTATCTTGACTCGTGCGAACCGAATGCCATCCTGTTTACTATTGGGGATAACGATACGTTCCCATTATGGTATGCACAGGAAATTGAAGGCTATCGTACAGATGTACGGATCGTATGCTCTACCCTGCTGCCTACCGACTGGTACATTGACCAGATGAAACGCAAGGCTTACGATTCAGAACCAGTACCTATTTCGTTTACCCACAAACAATATGTAGACGGCACCAGGGACTATGTTCTTTACGAACCCTCGACCGATGCACGTATTGATATAGATACTTTTATGGATTTCATAAAACTGGAAGATGAAAGAGCGAAGATTGAACTTGCCAGCGGACAGAAAACCAATTTTTATCCTACCAATAAAGTACGTTTAAAAGTAGACCGCAACCAAGTCATAAAAAACAAGGTCGTATCACCTAAACACTACGATTCTATCGTACCTTACATGGATATCGACCTTCCGAAAAATGCAATCTACAAGCACAACATGATAATGCTGGACATCATCCGTAACAACAACTGGAAGCGCCCGATCTATTTCTCAGGAGGCAGCCCTGACCGCGAAGATTATGCATGGTTCCAGAATTACTTACAGCTTGACGGATTGGTCTATAAGCTTGTACCAATCAAAAATGCAATGCCAAAAGACGGCAACCCAATGGATATGGGCTTTATAGACAGCGATAAAATGTATACTACTGTAATGAAGTGGCAATGGGGTAACAGCGGCAGTCCTGACATCTATCATGACCAGCAAACCATACGCTACAGCCGCAGTTTCAGGAAAAACATGGCCTTGCTTACCGAACAGCTCGTTAAAGAAGGTAAATATGAGAAAGCTGCTAAAATTGCCGACTTAGTAATGACCAATCTGCCTCCTGAGTATTACAGCTTCTATTTTATTTATGAGCCATTTGCAGACGCTTATTACAAGAACGGCAACAAAAAAGAGGCACGCGAGCTTCTCACCTCACTTATAAACAAGTACAAGGAAAAACTCGAATATAACAAATCCCTGCCTATCGTGGACCAAAACAGCAACTACCAGTCCATAATCAGGGACATAGAGCAGTACAGAGGACTCTTGCTCGTCATGAAAGCAAATAACGACATTGAGTTCTATAACAAATCGAGATCAGACTTTAACAGGCTCAATAAAGCTTTCAGGCAATTTGAGCGTGAGGACGAATAAAACAGCGCAGAGCCGGAAGTATCCGGCTCTGCTTACATAAAAAAACCACATCCAAACCAACCACTATGAAATACTTTTTAGCACTAGCCCTCTCACTCATCACTATTGGGATAGCGACAGCACAAACCGACAAACGGCTGAAAGGCGTTGAAAAAGAACTTAATGCAGTACTAAAAGCCACTAATTCTGCTGGATTAGCAGTAGCTGTAGTATACAAAGACAAAATAATTTACAACGCAGGATTTGGCTACAGGGATTATGAAAACAAGATACCCGTAGACGCCAACACGCTGTTTGCGATAGGATCAAGTTCAAAAGCTTTTACCTGTGCCGTACTTGGGCAACTGAGAAATGAAGGTAAATTATCGTTTAATGACAGTCCGCTGAAATATGTTCCGGATCTAAAGTTTTACAACAATGACCTGAACGGGAACATAACCATAGAAGACCTCATGTGTCACCGTACAGGGCTTCCGCGCCACGATATCTCATGGTATTTATTCCCATCACACAGCAAAGACAGCCTTGTTCAAAGAATACAATACATGGAACCGAGTGCCGGCCTGAGACAGCAATGGCAATACAACAACTTTATGTTTATGCTGCAGGGCGTGATCGCCGAAAAAATTACAGGCAAAACCTGGGAAGACAATATCAAAGAACGCTTCTTCACTCCATTGGGAATGACACGCTCCAACACGAGCATACAGGAAATGAAGAAGGCTTCTAATGCTGCATTAGGCTACACCCTGAAAGACAATGTTATTACCAAAATGGATTATTATGACATTGCCGCCATGAGCCCGGCCGGAAGCATTAACAGCAGCGTGAATGATATGGCAAACTGGCTTATTACCTGGATAAATAGCGGAAAATTTAACGGCAAAGAAATTCTTCCCGACTCATACATATCTGAAGCTATCAGCTCTCATGCTGTAGCAAGAGGAGGATTGCCAACAGAAGAGTTCCCAAACACATTTATTTCAAATTACGGCTATGGCTGGTTCTTAACGTCATACAAAGGAAATTACAGGGTGGAACATGGCGGTAATATCGACGGATTTTCGGCGAGCGTAACCTTTTATCCAACGGCCGAAATTGGGATAGTAGTACTGACCAACCAAAATAATTCGGGACTACCATCATTTGCAAGAAATACAATTGCCGACAGATTGCTGAACGTAAAACGTACCGATTGGGCCGCATACTACAAAGAGCAGCTGGACAAAGAGAAAAAAGAGAAAGAAGAAACTAAAAAAGAGGAGCCTAAAAAAGCTAACGAAGTGGCCACACCATCGCATCCGTTAACAGCATATACAGGATTATATACAAATCCCGGGTATGGCACGTTTGAAGTCGTTGTTAAAAATGACTCCCTGTTTGCCGAGCTAAAAAACACAACCTATTATCTTAAAAGCAAATACTACGATATTTTTGACCCTTTCGAAGTTAAAAATGGTAAAATAGAGGTTAGTGAGGATAACAGCGGGCTTTTCTTTAATTTCTCAACTAACGATTCCGGCGACATCGCTGCACTTATGCTAAAAATGGAGTCAACGCTCGACCATCCGCTACAGTTTAAGCGTAAACCAAAAGAAATTGCGGTAGACAGTGAAACACTGAACAAGTATATTGGCGAGTATGTTATCAAAGGAATGACCGTGAAAGTTTCAGTGAAAAACAATAAGCTTAACCTGTTTGTACCGGGACAGCCGGAATATGAACTTGCAGCTACTGATAAGAATATGTATGTCATCACAGCTCTTGAAGGTTTTAAGGTAGAATTCATCCAAACCGGAGACGGTTCTGTAAAAGAACTTAAACTTCATCAGCCTAATGGCGAATTTATAGCCGTCAAAAAATAATATAATACAACCTACCTTATCGCGACAGGACTGACTCATTTAGCAGTCCTGTCGTGTTTTATGACACGTGAGTAAAAACAAAACTCTTAAAAAATGCTTTTTTAAGGGTTTTAGTATTTTTCACTCTACAAAAAACGATTTTTTAACCCGTCCCTTTTCTAAAAAAATAGTTTCTTTGCATATTAGATATCACCGAACAACAATCATTACATGATAACATTCAATTTCAAAAAATGGAATACCATCTTAGGGTGGTCTGTTTTTGCCATTGCACTTCTTGTTTACTCCCTAACTGTAGAACCTACCCTTAGTTTTTGGGATTGCGGCGAGTACATTGCCACATCTGCAAAACTTGAAGTTGGCCACCCGCCGGGAGCTCCGCTTTACCAAATGATGGGTGCCTTCTTTGCCATGTTTGCCACTGGCCCGGAAAAAGTTGCATTGATGGTGAATATGATGTCGGTATTCTCAAGTGCTTTTACCATACTTTTCATGTTCTGGTCACTTACAATGTTGCTTAAAAACCTTATTGGTAAAGTATCTGAACTCAACAATGATAATGCTGTTGTAATATTGGGTGCGTCTGCTGTAGGCAGCCTTGCCTATACATTTACCGATAGCTTTTGGTTTAATGCTGTTGAGGCAGAGGTATATGCCATGGCATCATTGCTTATAGCGCTATTGCTTTGGCTTGGGCTTCGCTGGGAACAGGAAATGCACACACCAAGAGGCAACAAATGGCTGCTTATCATATCGCTTGTTATAGGATTATCATTCGGTGTGCACTTTATGGCACTACTAACGATACCTGCAATCGGTTTTATCTACTACTTTAAAAATTATGAGAAGATAACAGTTAAGAGCTTTATCATTGCCAACGTTATTATTGTTGCGATACTGCTTTTCATCTTCAAATTATTATTGCCATATACTATGGCTATCTTTGGTAAAACAGAGATTTTCATGGTAAACTCTTTAGGATTACCATTTAACTCAGGAACTATATTTGTTACGCTTGCCATCATAGCTTCTTTTTATTTTGGACTGCAATACACAAAAAAGAAAGGACTTCCGCTATATAATACAATTATCCTTTGCGTGCTGTTTATCCTTATCGGATTCTCTACCTGGATGATGCTGCCAATACGCGCCAATGCTAATGTTGTTATCAATGAGAACAGGCCATCGGATGCTGCCGAGGTACTTGCTTACTATAACCGTGAGCAGTATGGTGAGCAAAAATTATTCTACGGCCCTATGTACTCTGATGCATTTGCAGGACTTGACGAGAACAACCCATACGAAGACGAAAAGCCCAACTACCAGAGGGATTACAAGACAGGTAAATATGTTATTGTAAACAACTTTAAAAACGCAAAACAAAATACTGACGACAGGCAAAAAGGCTTTATGCCAAGGATGTGGAGCACAGAGCATGCCGCCAATTATATGCGTTTTACAAAACCACTTGATTTCAGGCTTAACCCGTCGTATGACTACGAGCAGGAGTTAAGAAAATACGGCCTGCCCGTAGACCAGATGAGCGAGGAAGACTACAATCAGGCCATGGCTCAGGTTAGAGGCGAGGTAGAAAGTGTTGTAAATGAATTTAAAGCTTCCTTTAAATCAGGCCAGGCAGATGTTGAGGATTATGAAAAATTCCTTAAGACCTATGGTGACTATCTTATCATAGAAAAGCCATCGCTTGGTGACAACATGAAATATATGTTTGAATACCAGTTTGGCTACATGTACTGGAGGTACCTAATGTGGAACTTTACAGGTCGCCAAAATGACATTCAGGGACGTTGGGACAATCTTGAAGGTAACTGGCTGAGTGGTGTAACACCCCTTGATGAGATGCATCTTGGCTCGCAGCAAAACCTGCCTACCGACATGAAAGAAAACAAAGGCCGTAACACCTATTACTTCCTTCCGTTCATACTTGCTCTTGTTGGTATTGCTTTCCATGCGAGAAAAGACCCTAAAAGCTTCTATGTATTACTTACACTGTTCCTGTTTACAGGGATAGCGCTGAAGATATACCTTAACGAAAGACCTTTTGAACCACGTGAAAGGGATTATGCCCTTGTGGGCTCGTTCTATGTATTTGCCATGTGGATAGCCTATGGAGTGTATGCCATATATGACGGACTGAAAAAATATGTTCAGCCTAAAGTTTCGGGTCCGGTGGTTATTGCTGTTACATTATTGGCAGCCCCGGTGCTTATGGCTTCTCAAAACTGGGATGACCATGACCGTTCTGGCAAATATACTGCTGTAGCAATGGCCAAAGCTTATCTGTCATCGTGCGATAAGAACGCCATACTATTTACCATTGGCGATAACGACACCTTCCCATTATGGTATGCACAGGAGATTGAAGGTTTCCGTACTGACGTTAGGATAGTAAACACCAGCTTATTGATGACCGACTGGTACATTGATCAAATGAAAGCCAAAGCATACGAGTCTGAACCGATGCCTATAAGCTTTACAAACAGCCAGTACAAACAGGGAACACGCGACTACAGCCTGTATGTTCCGGAGATAGAGAACAGGTGGCCCCTGAGCAACTTTATTAATTTCCTTAAAGAGGAAGGAAATGACGTTAGAAAAGAGCTTAACAACGGACATTTTGTAAACTACTACCCTACCAACAAAGTGAGGATTCCGGTAAACAGGGAAGAAGTGATTAAGCATAAAGTTGTTTCTCCTAAGCAATATGACTCCATAGTTCCATTTATAGATGTCACTATTAAAGGTGATGCTTTATACAAGAACCGCCTTATCATGCTTGATATCATCAACAATAATAACTGGAAACGACCTGTATACTTTACCGGCGGAAGTTTTGGTGATGATGACTACCTGTGGATGAAGGATTACCTTCAGCTAGATGGTATGGTATTCAAACTGGTTCCGGTAAGGACTGCAATACCTAAAGACGGTAGCCCGCTAGACATGGGGTATATAGATACTGACAAAATGTATGATATCGTTATGGCATGGGATTGGGGTAATAGTGAAAACCCTAACATTTACCACGACCCAGAAACACGCAAAAACAGTATTACCTACCGTACTAACCTTGCAAGGCTGATGGAAGCACTGATTAAAGAAGGTAAAAAAGACAAGGCTAAGAAGATCATTGACCTTGCCATGACCAAAATGCCTTTGGAGTTCTACGAGTATTATACGCTGCTTGAACCATTCGCATCCGGTTATTACCAGCTTGGCGAAAAACAGCAGGCACGCCAGCTACTGGACAAACTTATTAAAAAATACCAGGAGAACCTTATCTATTACAGAGGCCTTTCTATAGACGACCAAAACGTTATTGCAATAGATATCGTAACTGCAATAGAACGTTACAGAAGCCTGCTATGGGTAATGAAAGATAATGGTGACGACCAGTATTATAACGCTGCGAAAGTTAAATTCAATGAATTCAACGAAAAAGCAGGAAGATATAAAAGAGATAAGGAATAGTAATTCAAACTATTCTTAACTTTGGGATGCAGTACTGTTTAGATAGTACTGCATCCTTTTTTTAATTTCAGCACTATGAAATCGTATTGGGTAAAAACGCGATGGTTTATAAAGAAAATCTTTCCCGGATATATCTGGGACATACCCATTGCAGAAAAAACAATTTACCTGACTTTTGATGACGGCCCCATACCCGAAGTTACCGAATGGGTTTTGGATGTTCTGAAAGTACACGATATAAAAGCAACCTTCTTTTGCATTGGCAATAACATTGAGAAGAACCCGTATGTCTTTCAAAAAGTGATTGATGCAGGCCATGTAATAGGCAATCATACCTTTAACCATATTAATGGCTGGAAAACTGACAACACAGCCTACTATGAAAACATAGAGGCCTGCAGGCAGACTATTATAAACCATAACGGTAATGACAATGGGCTGTTCCGTCCGCCTTATGGGAAGATAAGCCGGGAACAAACGAAAGAAGTAAAAAGCATGGGCTACAAAATAGTAATGTGGGATGTGCTAAGCGCTGACTTCGACAGAACAATCACCCCCGAAAAGTGCCTGGATAATGTAATAAAAAACGCCACCAATGGCAGCGTTATTATATTTCATGACAGCCTAAAGGCATTTCCTAACCTGGAATATGCACTGCCGCGTGTAATCGAATATCTTAAAGAAAAGGGATTTAGCTTTGGAACTATAGATTAAAGCTGTTCCTGAACAAGGCCTATGATAGTATTAGCATCAAGTTCACCTGATTGCCTCCATACCATTTGCCCGTCTTTGTAGATCATAAGCGTCGGAAGACCCTTAATCCTTAGCGCATCGGCCAGTTCCTGATTTTTATCCACATCAATTTTTATAACTTTTGCCCTGTCACCCAGCGCAGCAGCCACATCCCTTATAACAGGATGCATGGATACAGAGGGTTCATTCCACTCCGTATAAAAATCAATTAGTACAGGTACCTGGGAGTTTATAAGTTCTCCAAATTTTGACATATAATGAAATTTTAAACTGACTTTAAAACTTTTTATAAATAAATATAATACAAATATAGCATTTTTACCAAATGAGCCTACTTTTTAAGCTTTTTTTAGTTCCAGCACAGTAATTTCAGGCCATATCCCCACGCGCCCCGGATAGGCATGAAAGCCAAAACCACGGTTTACATATACATATCTGCCAAGGTTTTCATATAATCCCGCCCATTGTTTATAAACGTATTGTACAGGACTCCACTTGATTATACCCGGAATCTCAATCCCGAACTGAAGCCCGTGCGTATGGCCGCTCAGGGTAAGATGATAGTTATGAGGATTGTTCTTCACTTCATACTCCCAATGTGACGGATCGTGGCTCATCAGTATTTTGAAGTCATTTTGGTCAACCCCTTGTGACGCTTTTACAAGATCGCCTGCCTTTTTAAAGTTGTGTCCCCAGTTTTCAAGACCAATAAGCGCAATTTGCTGACCATCCTTTTCGAACTTTATGTTTTCATTCAGCAACAGCTTAAAGCCTATCTGACGGTGAAGGTCTTTTATATCCTCAAAATTCTTTTGCTTTTCAGCCTGGGAAGGCCAGGTTACATACTCACCATAATCATGATTACCCAAAACAGAATATTTACCCATTGGCGCAACATTGATGCGCTTAAAAGTATCAATCCATGGGTGCATCTCCGAAGCATGCGTATTTACGATATCACCGGTAAATAATACAATGTCAGAATTCTGCTGATTGATAAGATCGATGGCGTGCTCGATCTCCTCGGGATTATCAAAACTCCCACTGTGAATATCGGATATCTGGGTGATCGTCATTCCGTCAAAAGCATCGGGAAGATCGGGAAATAATATGGTTTGCTTAATCACCTTGAAATTGTACTTCCCTTTGGTCATACCATACAGCAGCGAAAGGAAAGGTATTGCTGCAAGCCCCATAGCGATCTGGCTGACAAACTTTCGCCTGTCTGGCAGAAAAGACTGCTCGTTATTACCCAGGAATGCTCTTATGCAGCCGCCAATAAGCCTGAAAATGTCCTCACCAAGCATTACAACCGTAATGACAATCTTTGGCAGATAGGTAATCAGCAGCAATCCCATGGTAAACAGGGTTGTTTTATTTTGTCCAATGGTTCTGTCAAACTGCGTAAACTGATATACAATATACAGAAGTATGATCAGGGAGACAGCAATATAGGCATATTGCACCCATCGTATTTTAAAGACTGTTTTTACTGTCTGGAAAGCATAAATTTCGACCAGTGCAACAAAGACAAAGAATAATATCCAGCGAATCATTTAATTTGTTTTTACAAATTAACGAATAAAGCCGCTATTTGTTACAGTACACTCATAACTATTAGCCGCCGCAATCTTGCAGTTTGTTCAAAGTTCGTCCCGCAGGCACTTTATATTCTGCATCGGTTTGCTTATTTTTACGCCAAATCATTTTTCATGTCACAACAAAAACGCCTTTTCCTGTTAGATGCTTACGCACTGATATTTCGTGGTTATTATGCTTTCATAAAGAACCCAAGAATCAATTCGAAAGGAATGGACACTTCGGCCATCATGGGGTTCATGAACTCTCTTCTTGACGTTATCAAGCGCGAAAAGCCGGATCACCTGGCTGTAGCTTTTGATAAAGAAGGCAGTGCCGTGCGCACCGAAATGTTTACAGAATATAAAGCGAACCGTGACGAAACTCCTGAAGCTATCAAAATTGCAGTTCCTTACATTCAGGAATTATTAAAGGCAATGCACATTCCTGTAATAGAACTGGCCGGCTGTGAGGCCGATGACCTTATTGGCACACTTGCAAAACAGGCCGAGAAACAGAACTACCAGGTATTTATGGTAACCCCTGATAAGGATTTTGCCCAGTTGGTAAGCGAAAACATATTTATGTACCGTCCTGCCCGTATGGGTAATGGTATCGAAATATGGGGTGTACCCGAAGTGCTTGAGCGTTTCGAGATAGAAAGGCCGGAACAGGTAATTGACTTTTTAGGAATGATGGGCGATGCCGTGGATAACATTCCGGGATTACCCGGTGTTGGCGAAAAGACAGCCAAGAAACTCCTTAAAGACTACGGCTCTATGGAGAACCTGCTTGCCAATACCCACGAGCTGAAAGGCAAGATGCGCGAGAATATTGAAGCCAACAAAGAAAAAGGCATCATGTCTAAAAAGCTCGCAACCATCATCATCGATTGTGATGTTACATTTAATGAAGACGATTTTGAACTAACAAAACCGGACACCGAAAAAGTTGAAGCTTTATTCAATGAGTTGGAATTCCGCCGTATGGCAGAGCAGTTTCACAAGCTTTTTGATGAAAACCAAAGCTTTGAAAATGCCGGTGCGCAGGGCTATGCTCCTACCAAAACGATCGTTAAGAACGAGCAGCAATACGACCTGTTTAGTGAAGGTGCGGCCGATCCTGCTGCAGTAAATACACCTACAGGATTTTATAACACCATAGAAAATACCGACCATTTTTACCAGGCAGTTCAGGGTAATATGGCCATTAGCTTCCTGATGCGCGACATGATGAAGCAGACCAGCGTTAGCTTTGACACAGAAACAACAGGTATAAACCCGCTTACGGCTGAACTTGTAGGCTTATCGTTCTCTTGGGAGAAAGGAAAAGGATTTTATGTTCCGGTTCCTGAAAACCGTGAAGAAGCACAACAGATCGTTAATCAGTTCCTTCCCTTCTTTGAAGATAAGAATATCGAGAAAATAGGACAAAACCTGAAATATGACCTGGAAATGCTGGCTCAGTATGGCGTTACTATCAAAGGTAAAATATTCGACACCATGATCGCGCATTACCTTATCAACCCAGATATGCGTCATGGAATGGATATACTGGCTGAAACTTACCTTAAATATTCGCCGGTGCCTATCGAGGCTCTTATTGGTAAAAAAGGAAAAGGTCAGCGATCAATGCGTGATGTGGATATTGAACTAATAAAAGAATATGCTGTTGAAGATGCTGATATCACACTTCAGCTGAAAGAAATATTCGCGCCAATGCTGGAAAGTACTGATACCCGCAAGCTATTTGACGAAATCGAAATTCCGCTTATGCCGGTACTGGCCGCTATGGAACAGGAAGGGATCAATCTTGACACACCATACCTGAAAGAACTTTCGGCAGAACTTTTGGGCGATATAAAAAGACTGGAACAGCAGATATATGAAACCGCAGGCGAATCATTTAATCTTGCTTCACCAAAACAATTAGGAGACATCTTATTTGACAGACTTAAAATAGGTGGTGCCAAACAAAAGAAAACAAAAACAGGCCAGTATGCAACAGGCGAAGAAGTACTTTCTTACCTGGCAACCGATAACCCTATAGTAGCCGATATTTTGGAATGGAGACAGCTTGTAAAACTTCAGAATACCTATGTAGAAGCTTTACCGCTTCAGGTAGAAGCTAAAACAGGCCGTGTACATACCGATTATATGCAAACGGTAGCGGCAACAGGCCGTTTAAGCTCTAATAACCCCAACCTGCAAAACATCCCTATCCGTACCGAAAGGGGGAGGCAGATACGTAAGGCATTCATTGCACGAAATGAAGAATATACCATTCTCTCTGCCGATTACTCGCAAATAGAGCTTCGCATTATCGCTGCTCTGAGCGGCGACCCTGAAATGGTAAATGCTTTTAAGAACGGTGAAGATATCCATGCCTCTACCGCAGCAAAAGTATTCAACGTTGCGTTGGAAGAGGTAACCCGCGAACAGCGTAGCCATGCCAAGACCGTAAACTTTGGTATTGTCTATGGCGTATCGGCATTTGGACTGAGCAACCAGACATCACTAAGCCGCTCTGAATCGAAAGATCTTATTGATGCTTATTACAAGACCTATCCAAGGCTGAAACAATACATCAATGAGCAGGTAGAAATAGCCCGTGAACAGGGTTATGTACAAACCATCTCAGGACGAAGAAGATACCTTAAAGACATTAACTCGCAAAATATGGTCGTGCGTGGTGGTGCAGAGCGAAATGCTGTGAATGCCCCTATACAGGGAAGCGCCGCCGACATCATTAAAATTGCGATGATAAATATTCAGGAGAAGCTGATAAATGAGAACTGGAAAAGTAAAATGTTACTTCAGGTACACGATGAACTTGTTTTTGACGTTCATAATAGTGAACTGGAACGCATAAAGCCCATGATCAAACAAGAAATGGAAAGTGCCTTTACACTGGCCGTACCTCTTGAAGTAGACATGGGAACAGGAAAAAACTGGCTTGAGGCTCATTAATACCTGCTATTGCGGTTCATAAGTAAATATCCATTTATGAAAAAAATATTTTTAAGCGTAGTCGCCTTTATGCTGGCAGTACCTGTGTTTGCACAAAATGATAGTGCAAAATTCAGAAAAATAGACAGCCTGCTTACCTACCTGTATGCTAACAATAAGTTTATGGGCTCTATTGCCATACAGGAAAAAGGGACTGTAGTATTTGAGAAAGCTTACGGCTATGCCGATGTTGAAAGCAAAACCAAAGCCACTCCAAAGACAAAATACAAAATAGGCTCTATTACTAAAATTTTCACTTCTGCTATCATCTTTCAGCTGATCGAAGAGAAAAAGCTGAAGCTTAACACTAAGCTTTCGGAGTTTTTCCCGAAGATTAAAAATGCTGACAAGATTACTATAGGGCAGATGTTAAACCATCAAAGTGGCATTTATAATTATACCGACAATGCCGATTTTGAGACTTACAACACTAAGCTTCAGAACAGAAGGGAGATGCTTAACCGTTTAGAATCATATGAACCTGTCTTTGAGCCCGGAACCAAAGCAGAATACAGTAGTTCTAATTACCTTTTGCTGGGGTATATCATTCAGGATATTACCTTAAAAAGCTACAAGGAGAATGTAATGTCAAGAATAGTAAATAAGATTGGCCTTAAGAACACGTATTATTATTCTAAGATCAATCCTAAAAAGAACGAATCCTACTCTTATTCTTTCTCCAATGGTAAATGGATAAGGACAGAAGAATGGAACGAATCTATTGTGGGAGCGGCGGGTGCTTTACAATCTACACCTGCAGACCTTACAAAGTTTGCTAAGGCGCTCTTTGACGGTAAGATCATTAAGAAAGAATCACTGGCTCTAATGACAACTATAGACATGGGCTTTGGAAAAGGAATATTTGCATATCCTTTTATAGAAAGAAAATTTTTTGGACACAATGGCGGCATTGAATCGTTCTCATCTGTTTTAGGCTATTATCCTAAAGACGACCTTGCCATCTCAGTACTCATGAATGGCGATGATATAAACACCAACGACTTAATGACGGGCGTATTAAGCTGTTATTATAAACTACCTTATATCTTCCCGAATTTTAAAAGTGCTAAGATTGACGAGAGCGTACTAAAGAAATATGAGGGTTTCTACACCAATCCTCAACTGCCCTTTAAAGTAGACATCAAGCTGGTTAACGGAGTATTGACCGCTCACGCTACCGACCAGGGTTCATTTCCCCTGAATCCGCTAAGCGAAACACAGTTCAATTTTGACCCTGCCGGCATTACCATCACCTTTAATGCAAAAGGATTTACATTAAAACAAGCCGATGGCTCAACATCTCAGTTCACGAAAGAATAAATCTAAACCAATTCCAGTTAACCCAAAAAAAGGTTTATAGATGGTAGAAAATAGAAGAAACCAGTTATTATTCGCAATGTATAGGGCGTTCTTGTTTAATATTACATTTTATACCAGACTAATATGTGCAGAGATAAGGGGGAGCAAGCTGATCATTTGGGTGTATTTAGACAGAATGCCAACAGACCATGAAAAAGACGTATATTATTCCGTCTGCGCAGAATTAACGGGTACATTTATGGATTTAGATGGTAGTCTCAGTGAAGTGTATTTTTTAACTGACAATTTCAATGAAGATGACTTTAAAGATAAATTATTGATATTTGCTCGGTGTAATTATTTAGATGTAGAAGGTGATCTTTTATAACATCTATTTGATTACCTAATATCGGTAATGTTGCTAATAGCTTTAAAAGCGGGTTCGTGTTCCAGATGTGTTGGCAATTAATTTATTCACTCATATTTTAATTTTATTGACACCTTTAAATAACATTCTTTCGGGATGCAGGTACCAAATAGGCATTATAACGGAAGCGATTGCAGCTATGGTTTCCAGGGGCAGGAAAAAGACAACGAGATTAAAGGTGATGGTAACAGTGTAAATTATACCTTTAGGATGCATGACCCAAGGATTGGTAGGTTCTTTGCTGTTGACCCTTTAGAATCAGATTATCCACATAACTCACCGTATGCTTTCAGTGAAAATAGTGTAATAGCATTTGTCGAATTAGAAGGTAAAGAAAAAACTTGGAGTCAAGCATAGAATAACGATATCGTCGCCGGTTTCAAAGAATTACTAAGCTTACAAAATTGGAAAAAAATTAAAGATGATGTTGTAGGAGAACTTAACGGCTCTAAACATCATGTGTACTTACAGCCGAAGGGTGTAGTAGAAAATATTGCTTTCCAAGAAGGTCAAATCATTTCAAGTTTATTCTTCCCAACTAACGCAGTGAATACTTACCAAGGAATCTCCAATGGTAAGGATGCATTTTGAAATGCTTTTGGTAAAGGTGACGCCGCCTTAGAATTAACTACTGCTAGAATTAACTACTGCTATAGTACCACTTGCAAAACCTGTAAAATATTTAGATGACGTTGGTGATGCAATTAAAGTAGTCGACAGAGCAAACGATGTACGAAAAGTAACCAAAGGAAAGTGGGGGGCTATAATTGCTGATTATAGCACTACAGCAATTGAGCACATAAAAGATGGGCATTTTTTCAGTTCAAGACCTGGAAAATTGACAAGTAGATTCTCATAAAGTAATAGTACAATTGCAAAGGTAAAAGCTTTGACAAATGAAGCTAGTACGAAAGATGTTCATACTGGGGATAAAGGTAACTATTCAGTTATACATACTTGATGAAGTAATTGGTACAACTTCTAAAGGTAAAAGCACTAAAACACTTCAAGTATACTTAGATTCCAAAGGAAATGTCATAAATTCGTACCAAAACCTAAATAGATAAAAATGAATAAAAACGTTTTTTTTGATTATCAGTTAAATTATGATACTATTGTTTCTGAAAAGAAAAAACATGATTTTTCATCAATAAACGAAATAGAACTTTTCCGAATTGCCCAAGGCAAAATATTTATTTTTTTTGAAGAACAAAGAAATTTTATAATTATAGAAGATAGTATTTTGAGTTATCTTAAACAGATTAAATTTGCTCTTAGAGATATTGATGAGGGAAACTTTACTGCTTTTACCGTTTCGACGCACGATTGGTTTAGCAATAATATTAGATTTACTTATGACGATAAGTCTTCAAATTTGAGGCTTTTTGAAATGAATAATCACGATTTTGATATACAAATTACTTATTTAAGTTTTAAAAACATATTTAATAAGTTTAGCAAGAAATGCATAAGTCAAATTATTGAAGTGTACCCTGAATTGTTGATTAATGAGAATTTTCTTAAAATGAGGGAAGACAATTATTTCTTTTTTTAATGGATAATTTTCTTTAGTAGAAGTAAAAAGATAATTTTTTAGATGTGTTGATTCATTATTGTTAAAAAGATTATCAATTAAAATCAAACACTTAATTTATTTTACTTTATAAAATTAAAACAACCTTCGGGTTGTTTTTTTGTTTAATGTATGCTTAAATTTAATCTAATAGCTATAACAGGGGCGCATGTTCCAGATGTGTTGGTGGAAAATCATCACAGAAATAAAACAACTTGTACTTCTAATCCCGATAGTAGCGGTATCCATTTGAAAAAAAAGATAAGCGCATGGTATAAAAACAATAATCTCTCCCCGGTTCGGGGAGAGATTATTGTCTTTGCCTTCAGGCTTCTATAAGTGATTTTAACGCAGCAATGCGTTCGGTAGTAATCAGTATCGCTTTATAATCTTTATATTGCTGTTGCTCTTTATGTTGTTTGGCGATATACTCCCATATGCATATCTAAATTAATGTGCAGCTTCACCACCAAGGAACTTAAGCCCGATGATTGAAAGTATGAGCGTACTGATGAAAAAGATACGCCAAAAGTTAACCGGCTCATTAAAATAAACCATTCCTATTATTACAGTGCCAAAAGCACCTATTCCTGTCCATACCGCATAGACAGTTCCCAACGGAAGTGTCTGGCAGGCTTTATTGACAAAATAAAAGCTTACTACAATACAGCTTATAAAAACAGCAACCCATTTATAATTAGTGAAATTGTTAGACAGTTTAAGGCTTGTGGTAAAACCAAGCTCAAGGATACCGGCAATGATAAGATAGATCCAGTTCATAATGCTTTCTTTAAAATTTTAAGCAAAGGTAGAACCGGCAGTCCCGACACTATTTTACATTTGTTAAATAATATCGTTATTTTATTTTAGCACGGATACGGCTTAATGAAACCTGGCTGATACCAAGGTAGGAAGCAATATGCTTCAGCTGGACACGATTTGGGAGCGAAGGTATTCTTTCCAGCAGTTCGATATAAACTTCGGTAGCCGTTTTAAATTGCCTGTAGATAAATTTTTCTTCCAGTCGAAGCAACTCATATTCTGCCAGTTTCCTGCTCCAGTTGGCCAGTTCAATATCAGACTCGAAAAGGGAAATAAGCTTTGCAGAATCTGCCTCATACAAAACACTGTCTTCTAAAACCTCTATGGTTTCATAACCGGGCTGATTACTTATAAAACTGCGCATTGAGATTACATAATCGCCCTCAAGGCCAAGCCAGAAGGTTACTTCACGATCGGGCAGGTCGCTATAAGCCCTCACGAGTCCGGTTTCTATAAAAAACATCGATTTTTCTACCCTGCCTTCTTTCATGATGATTTCGCCGCGCGAAAAAGACCGCGCTTTAAACAGCGCAGTAAGTTTTCCTAACGAGGCATCACTTACAGGATATATAGACCTTATTTTTTTGAGAGTATTTATCAATACAAATACAATTAGGCTGCTATAGCTTTTTTGTAGATTCGCGCTGTCTTAGTTCCGTCTTGATTACTTTAGTAACATATTCAGGAGCTTCTTCTGATTTATCTTCAAGCCTGTCGATAAGCATTTCGGCGGCAGCCTGGCCAATCTCAGGCGCATGCTGACTCACAGTAGAGAGGCTTGGCGTAAGCCTTTTTGACCATACTCCATCGGCAAATCCTATGATCTGAACATCTTCGGGGATCTTAAGCCCTTTTTTGATGGCTGCTTTCATAGCCATTACCGATGCATGCTCGTCAAGTGCAAAAACACCATCTATTTGTTTTGTATCAAACAACACCTTAAGTTTTTCATCAAACTCTTCGGTATTGTCAGTATGCAGCATTATTTCGGGATTAAGGGCATATCCGTTATCTTTCAAGGCTTTTTCGTAACCCTGCATTCGCAACTTGCCTACACTAAGATTATCTATGGTAGAAAGCAATGCTATATTCTTACATTTCAGTTTTATCAGGTGGGTAGTACCATCTACTGCCGAATCAAAATCGTCTACAATCACTTTATCGCAGTTCACCTCATCAGATATCCTGTCGAACATAACGATAGGAAGATCGTCGGCAATTGCCTCTTTAAAATGTTTGAACTCCTGCTCTTTCTGTGTTTCTTCAGAGATTGAAAGGATAAAGCCATCTATGGTACCGTTGCTAAGAATATCCATTGCATGGATCTCTTTTTCAAGCGACTCATTAGAGATACAGGTAATAACATTATATCCCCTGTCATTAGCCGCCTGCTCAATACCGCTGAATACTTTCGCAAAAAACGGATTAAGGATATTAGGGATAATAACCCCTATGGTTTTGGTTCTCTTATTTTTAAGATTTACCGCAATATTGTTTGGCTTATAATTTTTGAGCTTAGCGAATTCCTGAACTTTGATCTTGGTAGGCTCGCTTATTTCGGGGCTGTTGCTTAACGCCTTAGAAACTGTAGATACAGATACGTTTAACTCTTTGGCTATTTGTTTTAATGTAGCTTTTTGTTTCATGGCTTGAATGTATTTATATTGTAAAGAAACAAAAAAATGATGATTTTATCATTCCCCGATTAAATAATACTTAGAATTTATATTAAAATACTACAATTATTCTTTTATCTAGGCCACTGTAGGTTTATTAGTCACAAAATCAGAAAGATAACACTCCTAACACAGGCCATTAACGTTAATTGTATGATAAACTTCGCTAATTAACAATTGTTAAAAGGTTTGGCAATTTTAGAAACCAATAAACCTAAAAAATACTCATTATCAGTACATTGCAAATCTAAACCCATTGTTGATTTTATTAAATATTAGTTAAAAAACCTCAGAATCGTCATTAGTTAAAAACCTTTCCCTAAAAACCGCCGTAAGTAGATGGTAACTTTGATACTCAAATTGCCACACCTACCAAAACTATTAACCTATTTTAAATCTTTCTGATTATGAAAAAAGTACAAGTAGAGGAAGTAAGATCGCTGCACAGCAGGAGAAACTTTCTTAGAATCAGCGGAATCACCCTGGCAGGAGCGGGGCTCGTATTAGCCGGCTGTAGCAGTGATGACGACAAGGGTTCGAACGATAACCAGCTTCCCGGGGTAAGGAACGGAAAATTTGACCTTGGCGGCGGAGATCTTGGAATTCTTACTTACGCCTACGCATTGGAACAGCTTGAAGCCGATTTCTATACAAGGGTAGTGAACAGCAATACCTTTGGCAGCACATTCAATAGCGAAGAGCAAGCCGTATTAAGCGACTTGTACAAACATGAGGTTATTCACAGAGAGTTTTTTAAGGCAGCAATATCAGGTGTGATCACAAGTCAGGACCAGCTACTGCCTGCCCTGCAATTTGATTATGGGTCGCTGAGTTTCAGCAATAGAACCCAGGTACTTGCTACAGCACGAACTTTGGAAGACACAGGTGTAGCAGCCTACAATGGTGCGGGAAGATACATAACTACACCGGATTATCTTGTTCTTGCCGGAAAGATAGTATCGGTAGAGGCAAGGCACGCATCTGCTATCAGGAGCCTTATCAGCCCGGGAACAAATGCATTCTCAGGTGATGACGTTGTAACAGCATCTAACGGACTTGGACAAGCTGTAAAACCATCAGGCATTCTTGCAGCCGTGTCAGCACTGGATATAATCCAGACTCCATTTACAGCCCAATTCTTACCATAATCAACTTAAACTGAAGCATCATGAATATTATAAAATTTTTAGAGTCGTTTACTAACGAAGGCATGATTAACAGCCTAAGCGTTAAAGGCTCACGTAGAGATAGTTTATCGCAATTTCAAAAAATGGGATCGGTAGCTGCAATGGCAGCTGTACCTTTCGGATTATCCGCTTTACTAACTTCAAACAAGGCTAATGCAGCTACTAATGCGGCGTTTTTTGGCCCTGCCGAAACACCAACAGAAGCATTACAGCTTGCCCTTATACTGGAATACCTGGAAGATGAATTCTATGCAATGGCGTTAGATTCGGGTATTATACCGCAAGCTGACCAGGCCATATTTATGCAGATCTCAAAACATGAGAATGCACACGTAAATTTCCTTAAATCTGCCCTGAAAGAAAACGCACCTGCAAAACCTACCTTTGACTTTACAGGAGCAAGAAATGCAAACGGTGGCGGACCATTCGATCCATTCAATGACTACCCTACCCTTCTTGCGCTTTCGCAGGCATTTGAAGATACAGGAGTGCGTGCTTATAAAGGACAGGCGGGTAACCTTATGTCTGACGGTAACTTATTGACTGCTGCTCTACAGATACATTCAGTTGAAGCCATGCACGCCTCACAGATCAGAAGGCTGAGAGGACAAAAAGGATGGATCATTGGCAGTGACCGTGGCGGATTACCCGAAGCTGCACAGCCAATTTATACCGGAGAAGAGAAAACGATGCAGGGAGGATTTGAAACTGCAACAGCAGGAGGATTTGGAGCAGGCTCTGCATCTGAGTCTTTCGATGAGCCTTTGACAGGATCACAATCTAAAACCATAGCCCAATTATTTATTGTGGAAACAATTTAAATTAAATTGGCCTTGAAAACTGTCCGTAATTATATGCGGACAGTTTTTTCCTATTTAGTTAGGTCATTTAATTGCTGTTGTATATTTCCTTTCTTTCCGAAACTAATCACGGCATCCATAGCCTGTTTCATAGATATGGATTCATAAACACAGTCTTCTTTTTTCATATATCTTATTTCACCCGAATCTAGTTTAGGCGATTCAGGCACATAGATACTCCATACAGGCTGGTCAAGGCTACTGGTAACAAATACCAGGACATAATAATTCTCTTCTTTCAGCAAGATAGGCGTCCAGACACTTTTCATGGAGCTTTCTCCTGCAATACGGTATTTGATGATTTGGAGCTGTGGAAAAAACAAGAATATTTTTTCTTCAACTTTGTCTCCCCAAGCGCTAACGAGTCCAATTCTTAACAGCAAACCTGCCAGATAGCAAAAAAATAAAAGAAGCATTAAAGTGATAATGGTAAGTGTAGCCTTTCCAAAAATGGTACTCACTCCAATCCTGTGCCCAATGCTTTTACCTAAAGGCGAAAGAATTTCTATGGCATGCGTACCTATTATAATAATCACAACAAGGGGAATGATCAGGAAAAGGCCGCCCAGCATTACGGATCTTGTAGCTTTACCAAATAATGACATAATACTTTTAGGATTAGTTAGAAATAAGCTAAACAACTGGTATTGAGATTAAAGTTATATCGATTTTTTGAAACGGAAGCTATATCCTATGAAAAATTTCAATAAATTGTAGCTAAAGAAAGTTCGATGCATTAAAAAAAGCAGGTGTTACCCTGCTTCAATTTATTCCCTGATGCTTGTTTTGTCTTCAAGTGTCATCCTGGCAATTTCGTCTTTACGCTTAAAGCTTACACCCTTATGCTGCTGGATATACTTAATGACATCGGTCGCAGCTTTAACGATCTGCGGAGACCCGCCGATACGGTCGTGAAAACTTATAGACAGCTGTCGCCTTTTATTTTCAGACTCGGCATATAATTGATCAAATTCCATCTTTATCTGATTTGCAAACTGGTCAGCCGAGAAATTCTTTCCTTCAATGAGTAAAATATCATTACACCTGAGCGTGTAAGGCACCACAGCAAAATCGGCATTATTGACCTTGACAACAAATGGCTCATCTCTGCTAAGGTCGTCTATATGATAGGTAAAGCCAAGTTCCTGCAGGATCTTAAGTGTGTTTTCGCCACGGCGAAGCCAATTTGCATTGTAACCTACAGGAGTAAAACCTGTTGTTCTCTTTACAGCGTCTACACCATCCTTAATAAATTTCTTTTCCTCTTCATACGATAGATTATATTGCGAAGACCAATTCATTCCATGGGCTGCTGCCTCATGTCCTCTTTGTACTATTTCTTTTGCCAGTTGTGGGTTCTTAAGCACTGCAGAACCTACCATGTGTGATGTAACCTTAATCCCGAGCTTGTCCCAATTGTCCAACATTCTTGGTATACCTTCTTTGTATCCGTATTCATACCAGGTAGCTGCCGGCAGATCCTTATAACCTTTTGCCATATTCTGCGGAAAAGGGCTTTCTGCATTGTCCGGCTGCCCACCCGCCTCAAATTGCATCGACACCGATACAACTAATTTTGAGCCATCAGCCCACTTCGATTTTTCAGGAACATATAACTTTTCGGTAGTACTTCCTGAGGCGAAAAGAGAAGTATTGGGCAGTATCAGCCCTGCTGCTCCTAATGTGCCGGCCTGTATTAAAAATTTTCTTCTGTCAGTCATAATCTGCATTTATAATGGTTGATGTAGTATTCATATCAAAACGAACACCTTAAATATAAATAATTAATTATCAGTTGTTTATAATTTAGTTTCAAATAACAACAAACGAAATATGGTTTAAAACATCTTTTTTCAACCATATTTCACTAACGTAAACCGACAATCATAAAGTTACAATTATCTTACCTACAGTCCTTCCGCTCTCTATCTGTAAATGCGCTCCAGCCATGTCCTCAAACGCAAATGTTTTAGATACATGTGATTTCAGGCTTCCGTTTTCAAGCTGTGTGGCAATACTATCCATGTCATCTCCATTAGATGTCACCATAAACTGGTACCCATTTATCCCCAATGCTTTTGCTTTTTCTATAACCTCAGCATTTAACCCTGAAGGTATGCTAATAATGCTTCCCCCTTTTTTAATTACCTGTAACGAGCGGTCTATATTGTCTCCGCCTATACTGTCAAAAACAAAATCAATATCTTTTGCCACATCTTCAAAACGCAGGACTCTGTAATCAATATGTTCATTGGCACCAAGCCCAATTACAAAATCCCTGTTTGCAGCTGATGAAGTACCAATGACATAAGCACCCAGATTTTTAGCTATTTGTACAGCATACTGCCCTACCCCGCCTGCCGCCGCATGAATAAGAACCCGGTCGCCTTTTTTTACATTTACAAGACTTGTTATGGACTGCCACGCCGTTAACGCTGCCAGTGTAGCCGCAGCAGCATCTTCAAAAGAAATAGCCAAAGGTTTTAAAGCCAGTTGATCCGCCGGAGCAGCAACATATTCGGCGTATGCCTTCCCATGTCCTGGAAAATTTACCATACCAAAGACAGCATCGCCCACTTTGAATTTGGTTACATCTGAACCTGCCTGAGCAACTATACCCGCTATATCCCAACCTAAAGTAAGCGGCAGCTGTTCTTTTAGTCTGCCGGCGATTCCTTTGCCTGCCCTCGTCTTTACATCAACAGGATTTACACTTATTGCCTTTACCTGAACCAATACCTCACTGGCACCAACTACAGGTTTTTCTACTTTTGCATACTGAAGGTTTTCAACGCCTCCAAATTCATTTAAAATAATTGCTTTCATAACTTATGATTTGTATAAAACAAAATTATACCGTTAAAATACAAATTATCGGTATATAAAATCCTTTTTTCTGTAACTTTGCGCCATGAATAAAGAGCATTTATACCAGCCATTTGAAATTATCTATAAAACTTTAGATGAATGTCCAAAGGAAGGACACAAACACATGTTCTTTGAACTGGTGTATATAATCTCGGGCACAGGGACACAATGCATCAACGATAACAAATTCAAATATCATGCAGGACACATGTTCCTTATCACCCCCGAGGACTGCCACTCTTTTGACATAGAAACCACAACAGAGTTCTTCTTTCTCCGCTTTAATGATATTTACATAAAGTCAAAAGCTTTTCATTCGGAAGACGTAGAACGGTTGGAATATATCCTTAACAATGCTAACCACCAGCCGGGCTGCATTTTAAAGAACTTGTCCGATAAGACGCTGGTAAAAGCTGTTACCGAGGCTATAATCCGCGAATATGTAAACCGTGATCTTTATAACAAAGAGCTTATACAGCAACTCGTGAATACACTTATAGTAGTAGTGGCACGCAATATCGCAAAATACCTTCCTGAGATGGTAGACGAGAAAACCGAAGAGAAGGCAATGGACATCATTAACTATATCCAGAAGAACATTTATTTCCCGGAGCAGCTACGCACTGGTGTGATGAGCTCTGTTTTTGGCATTTCAGACAAGTATTTAGGAAAATACTTCAAGAAGCACACTAACGAGACCATTCAGCAGTACATTGGTAACCATCGCATGAAACTCATAGAGGCCCGCCTGAAATTCAGCGATAAGAGGATTACTGAAATTGCAGAAGAATTTGGCTTTACCGATGAAAGCCATTTTACCAAATTCTTCAGAAAAAACAATGGTATAAACCCCACTCAGTACCGAAAGCAGCTCTTACAGACAGTAGCAACTGCTTAACTTCTCCGTTTATCTTTGAGGAAATCCAGCCATACCTGTTCAAGCTCAACCGCCACTCCCGGTCTTATTTTAATACCGGATGATTGGGTAGACCAATGCTGGACCGCAAGCGAACCCGATTTTAGCACATCAAGCGAAAGTATTTCCTCATTGTAGGGATCGAGTAGCCTTTCAAAATTGATAAGGATGCGCATTCTTGGCTGCCCTCGATGATTCTCGCCCATAAAAGGCTCAGATGATATATACCCCGATCCGATAATACCTTTAGGATCTTTTCCGAGCTTTATGAGATAAGCCCTGTCGCCTTCACGCACCGCTTTGTGGCTTGCGCAGCTCCATGCATCTACAAAGATTCCCGTATCGTCAAGGTCTTTCACATCCTGTCCAATATCAGGCCACCCCCACTTATCGGGATTCCAAGCAAACAAAAAAGCATTCATAGTTATGTAAATAATGCCTGAAAATACAAAACAAACCAATCACACTAAAAGCTTATCACAAAAAAGTATGAAAAACATAATAAAAGTAGAACCGGCACTACAATAAATCCGGTTAATACATAAATACTAACAGCAATACATCTTGGTTTAGGGAGTGCCGGCTTAAAATATAAATTTGTCTAAACATTTGGGACGCTCAAACGATTGCAGGGCATTTTATTTTAAATAAAAAAGACATCTAGCTTTTTCTTTCTTTGAGGGGAGGCTGCGGATAATAATCAGTAAGTTCCAGGGAGTAGATCACACTTGTAATTTTCCATTGCCCCTCTCGTTTTATAAGTCCCAAATATTTACTGCCCCAATTGGTCATAATACCATCAGCCCAAAAACTGTAATCCATAGCTACCGAAGCTACCGTACCGTCTTCGACAATCTTTATGTTGTCAAATTTATCCTCTGTTGTCTTATGCCGGAAAAGACTACGCATAAAACCTTTATATGAACCCGAGAAATAATTACTCCCGGCTTCTTTTACCCCTTTGATCTCAACTTCTTTTATTTGAGACCTCTCTTTTAAAGCAGCACACCAGGTAACAGCGTCGCTATTGAAAAGTTTATAAAAAGCAACCGAATCCCGTTGAATTACTGCTTTTGAATAAACATCAACAATGCCATTAATAGCTCTTTTATCGTCATTTTTTTGTTGTGCATTCAACTGTTGCATCACAACGAACAACAGTACAAAAACTTTCATATTCTTTGTCATGTTATGGCTTTACTTTTTATTACTGATGTACTTATACTCTATCGTGAGCCCTTCATAACCATAGGCGTCAGCAGGTATCTCATTAACGACGGTATAGCTCACAGGATGTATATTCCCAACAATAGAATCGAGAGTGCTATGTATATGAGCGATATAGGCTGCTTTATCGTCTTTAAGATTTGTAGATTGTGATATCTTGATATCCAGATAAAAACTGTTCATGCCTAATTCGGCGAGTGATTGCGAATTAACAAACCATAAGTGATTGGGAGTAAATGAAACATTTACCACTGTAACCTCCGGCCTTTTCTTTAAAAACTCGTTTGTAAGGTTACTTATTGCTTTTGCAAGCTCTCCGGCAAGAATGGGGTTTTCAGGGCCGCTTACTTTTAAATTAATTACTGGCATACTTAAAAATTTTAATAGTGAAGTACAAAGCTCAGCAAAGCGGTATTCTTATTTATTGATGTAGGTTAAGAGTTTTGATGCGGCTCAAAGATTCGGGCTTAATGCCCATGTATGATGCAATATGGTATTGTGACACCTTTTGTTCTATTCCGGGATATAGGCTACGAATTACCTCCAGCCTTTCGGAAGCAGAATTTTTAAGGAATGATGTTTCACGTTTGCACTTTCTTATAAAATAATCATCAGAAATATATTTACCCAACTTCAGGTATTCGCTGTCATTAGTGATCAGTGCGTTGAATTGCTTATGGGTAATGACGCTTATTTCAGCGTCTGCCAATACCTCTATGTTGCAATTAGTAGGCATCCGTGTTAAAAAGCTGGTGTAAGCACTCACAAAACTACCTTCAAAATAAAAGTCATTATTAAATTCCTCTTCATCATTCTGAACATAAGACCGCAGCGTACCCGAATGCACGAACGCAATAAAATCACATACCGAACCCTCGCGGATAAGGTATTCCCTCTTTTTGACCCGCAGGATTTTGAGTTCTTTTTCAAAATCATCGAGATGATGCGTCTGCAAGCCAATTTTATCGAACAGAGCAGCCAGTGTTTCCATAACAAAGACAATTATTTACAGTAAAGGTAAGATTAAAGAAAAGCCAAAGCAGAGATTGTGAATAAAAAAAGCCTCTGAGACATCAGAGGCTTTTAAGTTGTGCGGGTGAAAGAAGGCGAACCCACCATACAATGACGTTTTATGACGTTCAAGTTATACACCTAAAGTACTGTTTCTAAAGCCTCAAAAGGATAAATACATGTAATTGCATGCAACGATATTCAACCACATACAACCTTTTTAGGGGGAAAATTGGGGGAATGTTAATACAAATCCTGCAAGAAAAATCGGAACTTGTAAGTATAATTTTAACCCTTAAAAATAGCTATGGCAACAGGAAATTACAGGCTGAAAACAGACAAAGACTGGAACAGCATTTATTTTAGATTTAAACAAGGTAAACAGTTTGATATTGAATTATCAACAGGGATTGAAACTCCAAAAGGCAGATGGAGTGCATCAAAGCAAGAAATATTATCTACAGCAGAAATGGATTATAAAGCTGCTAATGTAAAGCTTAAAGAGTTTAGCACTTATATCCTTAAAGAGTTCCAAAACTCAAAGTTAGATGCCCAGTTAATAAACAGTAAGTGGCTGAAGGAAAAAATAAGCACATTCTTTAATAGAGAGACTTACAATCCTGAGATAGACAATAAGATATTTTTCGCTCACTACATAACCAAATTTATTGAGGAGTCTAAGACTAAGAAAAACAGAAAAGGCAATCCTATTAAACCACGTACTATACAGCACTACACAACAACCCTGACTAAATTACAGGAGTATGAGATGTATGAGGGGAAAAGATTAAAACTTATTGATATAGACCAAAAGTTTCATGGTAAGTTTATGAACTTCTTAGAGGAACAACAGCACTTAAACCCTAATACAATTGGTGGCTATATGGATAACATCAAACTATTTTGCAGGAACGCTGACCAAAAAGATTATAACGTATCTAAAGATTATAAGCTACCTGAATTCTATTCCCCAACCAACGACACAAATGATGTTTATCTAACCGAGCAAGAAATAGATACAATTTACAGCCATAAGTTTGAGCATGATTATTTAAGCAATGCGAGGGACTGGCTAATAATTGGTGTGTGGACTGGCTTACGAGTTTCTGACCTTCTAAAGTTACGCCCAGAGGATATTAAAGATGGTTTGATACATAATACCAATCAAAAAACCGATTATCCTGCTATTATTCCTGTTCATCACCAAGTTGAAGAGATACTGAGTAGGCTTGGAGGCTTCCCACGAAAAATAAGCGAACAGAAATTCAACAAGTACATTAAGGAAGTATGCAAACAGGCAGGAATAACAGAAAGAGTTGAGGGGGCAAGAATATCACCTATCGAAGTGGTCGGGGAAAATGGAAAAAAGACCAAAATTCATAGAAAGAAGAAAGGTATCTATCCCAAACATGAACTTATCTCATCACACACATGCAGGAGGTCGTTTGCTACAAATCACTATGGAAAACTGGACACTCTTACCATAATGAAAATTAGTGGACACGTTACAGAGTCACAATTCTTAGCCTATATTAAAATCACGCCTAAAGAACATGCTGAGAAATTAAAGGCTCTTTGGTTAAGCCAAAGAAAAGTAGCTTAAATCAAGATAGTCAAAGCAAATAAAAAAGTGGGGGCGTGGGAGGAATTTTCCCTCTCCCCCTACACCTTTCGGCAAGGGGGGTACTGGAATATACACATCGCATTTATATAAAAAACGATATAATAGTATTGTAGCTTATAACTCCTTTCATACTGTTTCTTATGAGGGTAAAAAACACCTGTTTTGAGGTGGGTAGGTTTATAGGGACGTAAATAAAAAAAGCCCCCAAACTGAGGGCTTATTACTAAAGGTTGATTTTTACACCTGCATTAACTACAAATCCATCTAAGGGAGCATATATATCCCTAAAGACAGGATTGTTTATAGTACCTGTGTAGATAGTATCAAATCTTGTTTGTCTTGTGTCGGTAAAATTCTCGAAGTTTACATATACTGAAAATCCTTCCCATAACCTTTCAGCCATAGCTCCAAAAATCCAGTAATCCTGACCAGTTAAACCATCATTTAATTTTTGGGAGCTAAAATAATAGCCTTCTAAACCGATCCGCCACTTGTCTTCCACCTCATACATAAGGACACTGTTTAGCCTATGTTTAGGTGTAAGTGTGTTTTGGCTTGTTATGTCCTGCTGACGAATATTCGCATCGGTGTAAGTGTAACCCAAGAACAATTTAAAGTCTTCATAACCTAACTTTATATTTGTTTCAAGCCCTTTTGTCTCAAGATAGCCGTTAACGTTTACAAACTGATAATCACCCTGAAGTGATGTTAATAATAAAGGGTTATTTATATAGGTGTAAAAGAACAATTCGTTAATACTAAAGGACACTTCATCCCAGATACGGGTTTTGTAATTAATATCGTAGTTAAGCCCATAGCTTTTTTCAAGCTTATTTACATCACTATTGATGGGTAGCACATTCCTGTACTGTATTCTTTCGCTTTCTTCGGTGAAAATGGTTGGGGTCTTATATCCTAAACCACCTCCAAGTCTCGAAGTAAGCTTATCAGTTATCGTAAATAGAGCTGAAGCTCTTGGAAGGAATGCAAAACCATAGTCTTTTACATAGTCACCCCTAACCCCAGTTTCGAGGCTTAACCAGTCTGAAGCTTTAAAGAGGTTCTGTATAAATGCACCATAAGTAATCTGATTATAATCTCTCAAAGGGAACGTGGTTATTTGCTTCTCCGAAAACTTATCAGTCCATAAATTAGTTCCTAATATCCATTCTGATTTACTACCTGTGTGAGTATATGAGAGTTCTGTAAAAGTGCTGTTCTGAGTACCGTCAAACATGTAGTCTGGCAATGTAATTACTCTATGGAAGTTGTTATAGCTGTTTTTCACAGTAAGCTTATTTCTGTCATCAAACCTGTGCTGAAGATTAAACTGGGTACTTATACGGTCTGTTTTATTTCTCTCAAAATAGCTCCCCTGATGACTTGCCTCATCTTTAATGTAATCTATATCTCCCCCTATACGGTTTTCAAAAACTGTATTTACTCCTACATCAAGTGTTGTTTTCTCATTGAAATAGATAAACAGCTTCGGATTAACAGTGTATCGCTCAAACTTTGGTATTGCTGTCAGCCCTAAATCCGATGGGTCATAAGGTGCATTACTATTACGAGATGCAAATAAGGTTATACCAACCTTATCAAAACGCTGGGAATAAAAGCCATTAATATCAAGACCTAATGCAGATGTCCCATTAATCTGGAATTTAAGCTCTCTGTCTTCCGTTGGTGTCTTAGAAATAAGGTTAACAAGACCTGCAATTGCTCCACCCCCATAAAGTGTCGAAGCCGAACCCTTTATTATCTCTACCTGCTTTAAATCCAAAGGAGGGGTTTGCAATAAACCCAATCCACTTGATGCACCTGAGTATAAGGGGAAGCCATCTTTAAGAATCTGTGTATAACGTCCATCAAGACCCTGTATTCTTATAGATGAATTTGCAGAAGTGGCAGAAGTTTGTTGTGTCTGTATCCCTGTACTTTCACTTAGCAGCATACGTATATCGCCTGGCTTCATATTAGCCTTTTCTTCGAGTTCTTCTTCAGAAATGAACTCAACCCTTGTCGGGATGGATTTAATCGTTCTGGGGCTTCGTGTTGAAGAAATAACAACCTCTTCGAGCTCGTCTGATTCTTCTTTGACTAAAAGAATCTCAATTGATTCCTGATTTATAATAGGGAATATTACTGTCATAATATGTTCCTCATAGCCGTTTACAGAAAATTCTATCTCGTAAGTGCCATCAGGAATCGCTAACATTGTGATAATACCTTTTTCGTCTGACTCTACCTGATAACCTGTAGCTTCAATAACAGCAATAACACCAGTTATAGGTTCTTTGGTTTCGCTGTCTAATATTACAGCTTTAAAATCGCTCTGTGCATAACCAATACAAGTAAAAAGAATGGTAGCACAAAGCAAAACATATCGTATCATAAGATTTGCTTAGTTTATTAAATATCTATAGTGTTTACTAATCTGGATAAGTGTACTAAGCTATCTTAGGGGGTTGCCAAATTGAATCGGGGAATCGGGATATAAGAAGTATTGTATAATGAGCAGGAGTTAGAATATCATAAGATGGGTTTACTTCTACTGCAACAGATACTGCATAAGAGCATATAAAGCCTGTACAACTACCACAAGAATAAAAAGGAGAGCAATTATCGCCACAGTCTTTATGCTTGTCTGAAGATTTCTCTTTACAACTATCTGCCTGACAAGTACCCGAACAACATGGAGTCGAAACGAGTATCATAATTATTACAGATAATATTATTGAGAGGAATTTCATGTTACAAAGGAACAAAATTTTACCTTCCTACAGCATTGTGTTTAAAGGAAGTCGAATAGCTCTTTTGGCTCAACACCTAAGGCATTAGCAATCTTAACCAAAGTCTTTACAGTTGTGTTGATTTTCGCCAGTTCTATTCTTTGGATTTGGATTTTTGGAATTTCGCTATCGGTCGCTAAATCCTCCTGAGACAAGTTTTTAAGCTCTCTCAGTCGTCTTATATGCATTCCCAAATCAATAAGAAATTTGTCCTCTGAAAATTCCATATTCAAAGGTCAAAACATTTATATTTGTCATGGATACATACAAGTATCCAATTGCGCTAACACCAATTAAATTCACTTATGAAAAAAACTGTACTTATTCTATTTGCTGTTTTAGCATTCGGTTGCTCAGGCTCTGATGACAGCAACAATGTAAATCCTCATGTAGTTAGTATAAACCCTCCTGCATGGATTCAAGGAACTTGGCTATTAGAAGGTAGCTCTGTCCAGTCAGGCTTTAGATTTACTTCCGATGATGTATGTATAAACTCTTTAGGCATGTACGCCTGTAATAAAGAGTCACTTGAAATGTATCAGAACACACAGGTAAATACTGATGTTAATGAGGAAATATCAGAAACTGAATATTCTGTAGAAATAACAATCGGTAGCAATACTACGGCTTTTGAGTTCAAGAAGGTTTCAGCTACTCAGATTAAATGGATTAACAGCCCTGCACAGGCTAATTATACTAAGCAATAAATAAATGAAGGAGGCAAATTTCAAAGATTTTACCAAAGCTGAAAAGCTCAGTATTATCCAGTTACTAATAATTGTTCTGAAAGGAGAACAACAAGATAAAAAGCAACATATGATATGGGAATATCTCGAAAGCTTTGAGTTGACCCTTGATGATTTTGAACAACATATGGCAACTGTCAACAAAGATACTTTTGAGACAACATTAAGGTCATTGGGGAAGGAAAAAACCAATACTCTTATTAACCTTATACATACAATTGTAACTTCTGAGCCGATAGCTAAAACAATGGAGTATTTTATTCTTATGCAGATATTCAATAAGGTAACCCTAACCCCTACAAAGTACTTTATTGAGACGCTCGAAGAACAAGGAAAAACACAATTGTATCCTGATTTTATAGTCCTTAAAAACACTTAGCCACATGATTGATTATCCTTCAGCTAATAAACCTCTTGAATATGACAGCAAATGTATCTTTTACGAAGATTATTTACATTTGGACGGAGAGAAATACCCTTACAGCGAGTTAGGGTTGATTTTGTATTACAATGAGGAAAAGTATATGAACGGAGTTAAACTTAACGGTAAGATTCTCATGATGCTTTTCTTTCTGAAAAACAACATACTGCCATGTCCACCGAAAGAGAATGATTTTTCGGGCTACGCAGAGTTTAACTTTGAGAGAGGATTGATTCCTACAGGACTTAAGCAAGGAAAAAAACTGGAAGTGATACATCAATTTCTTAGTAAAAAAACATTTGAAAGCAGACTAAAGCTTATTATAGCATCTTTACAAACACGAGGTTGTTTTTCTTTTACGGAGGGAACACAAATTTTTTATGATAATGGAGATGTATACGATAATGGTAAGTTACAGGGTAATTTTAGAGAACGTCTAAGTGCTGATAAACTTATTGATGGTGAAAAGTACGGAGGATACAGTAATAAGGTTAATAATCCATTTGTATATGGCTTTGAGAAGGGAACTAAATTTTTTGGCTTAATGGCTGATAACTTTGTCTTTAACAACGTAACGAACAGGGATGTTATGAAAGTATTGCTACATAATCTTTATAAAAATGGTAAGATGTCAAGCTTTTAGGCATTCGTATTTAAGGTTACAATAAAACAAAACCCACCAGTTAATAGGTGGGTTTGTTATACCTGCTATATCTGACATTCAAGCCCTAAGCAGCTAATCTATTGATATGGGATGCCTCACAATCCATCATAGCAATAAATTTCTCTGAGACTCCTTTTAAAATCTCTTTTTGGGTAGTATCTAAGCCATACTTTACAATAAGGGCTTTAAATTTGCTCTTCCTGTCCTTTCTAACCTTATAGCTACGGTCTCTACTGAGCTTTTTCCAGTAATTTGGGTTAGTATACTCGTTCAGACTATTCTTGTCTTCAGATGTCATCGGTACGTTTGCGAAGTCATCAATTATAGTAAGCTTTTGTAACTCGCCCCACAGGAACGCATAGAGTCTATTTATCACATCCTTTTTTTGCAGGTCTTCAAGGGAATACACTCCAAGCTTTTGAAGTTTTCTGCTTCTTAATATTTTCACCTCTACTCGGAGGATGTTGCCTTTCAAGCCATACTGCTTCGACTTATTATATATCTTTAGGGAATAGTCTGTCTTATGAAACTCCTTATAATCACCTTTACCCCTAAACTTCAAGTCTTTATTGTGACCTTCAGAATCATACATCAATAGGTTATAATCTAAAAAATACTGAGGGTCTTTAGATATACTAATATTTAATCCCAGTTCTAAATTAGTTAAGGATGTTTTTTTAAGCCCGAAAGTCCTTTTGAGGTGGGAGATAGTATTGCTAACCGAGCAAAATGATAAGTCATTGTAATTTTGACTCTCTCCTCCTTTTAAAAGGTTAGTCATTTTATGCAAACTACCGTTTATGTAGGCAGTGAGACAGCTAAACACTATATCCATATTGAAGTACTTACCTTTCATAAGGCAAGGAGATTCTTCGGCTGTGAATAAGTTTACAGACGTATTTAAATCAACGACCTGTGTATTTACTATGTGGTTCTGTAGTCCGTCTTTATCGAGAACCTTAAATTTTATGTTATCTAACATGGTTACTTGTTTTTGGGCATAGCTGTCCTGCACAGCAAAATGCCATGATTAAAAAATGATTAAAAAATTTGTTTTGGGGAATGGGGGAATGGGGGAAAAACTGATATACAGGATATAATCAGGCTATTAGAGATAGCTCCTCTATTCTATGAACGTGTTATGCCGACATCCTTACAAAGTTCATTATAGCCTCCCTCGGATATAAAACTCTTCCTTTAGCCTTCATAGGTACTAAAGTTCCTGCTTTACGGTGGTTGTGGAGGGTTGAGATAGAAATGTTCAGCATTTTAGAAGTCTCTTCTCTTGTATAGAAGAGTTTAACTTCAGGTTCAGGTTCTTTACAGGGTGGACATTGCTTTGCTCCAACTGCTTGTTTAATAAGGTTTGCTAATTCTTCCATTGTTAGGTCAATGATTCTTACCGCTTGTGCCATAGTCATAGTCATAGTTGTATCACCCCCGTTAATAGTTAGATTGGGGGGAGATTGGTTAAAAAAAAATTTGTTACTAACAACTTTGGTGATGCATCAGAAAGTTGGGGGGCAAGTAGAGAAATATCTACTTTTGTGAATGCAAAGTTACGAAAAATCGAGGAGGTGGGCAAGAGGCAACTTTCAAATGTTAAAATTTTGAAACTGTCTAAAAAACTGTAATACAACAACATAGCAACCATTTAAAACAAGATAAAGCAAAAACGACATGTTTTTAACTATAGTTTAACTAAAGTTTTAACACACCTAAAAGCACCATGTAAAAAAAAGTTACTAACTTGAGGGCGTTTTGGCATCTCGAAACAGTACAACAGGGCACAACTACGTTCAGATATAGCTATTTGTAGAAAAGAGGGTATTTTATAGGGGAAAATAAACCCATAAAAAAAGCCTATCTACTGTATTTCAAGTAAATAGGCTCATCTATTAGTGCGGGTGAAAGGACTCGAACCTTCACACCGTGAGGCACCAGATCCTAAGTCTGGCGTGTCTACCAATTTCACCACACCCGCAGGCCGATAATAAAACTAATAGTTTGTTTCATTAAGAGGGTGCAAATATACGATTAGTTTTTAAACTTCAAAGTAAATAATCTGAAAAACTACAGAGGACATTATAATTTAAGAAAGGTGTAAAAATGAAAAAAGCCTCTGAGACATCAGAGGCTTTTAAGTTGTGCGGGTGAAAGGACTCGAACCTTCACACCGTGAGGCACCAGATCCTAAGTCTGGCGTGTCTACCAATTTCACCAC
>NZ_JBTKVX010000015.1:0-106958 GCF_054457175.1 Flavobacterium hauense | reverse complement strand
AGGAGATGCATCAGCTAATATAAGGAACTGGGCAACTTTTGGCTTGGGCTCACAAACAGAAAAGGACAGTCCTGTAATCCGTGCTGCTTTATGGAACAGGGTTAACGACAAACATAAAGACACAAGGTTTGAAGCAATTTCAGGACTCGCACAAAGAAAAGATGAACGAATAGCCGGCATAATACGAAAAGAGCTCATTAAGGAAAATTATCAGGGTTTGTTATTTGAAGCAATTGCAACACTCGGCGATAAACAATTCTTGCCAACCCTAAAAGAACAATATAACCGATTCAAAACAAATGAAGATATAAATCCTGAATGGCTCAGTGATATGAAAAATTGCATAAAAACATTAGAAAGTTAAAATACTCCAATAAAGACTTCAATACAAGAACAAATCATTACAGAATTAGCTGATCTTATCGAACACACCTTATCATTTAGACAAATTGTATTGATTAAGAAGCAACTAAGAATTATTTATCAGACTTCGATAAATAAAATTTGTTATAAATATAACAAACACAATCCGCAATATTATACTGATAATTCCAGTAATAACCTGCTATCACGCAAATTTATCATCTTCTGACTGATTTATTTTCAAATAAAAAATAACACAACTGGCATAAAAATAATTACAATATGTTTTGAGTTTGGCACATTAATTGTATATTTGTATCAATAAATCTCACAATCATAGATTTGAGGTTTGTTAATAATTGGTTGGTTGGTTTGTTAAGTCCCGTCACTTTCATAAGAGTGGCGGGATTTACTTTTTTACCCAAATTTAAAATTTTTTACCTATATAATTACACTTCGCCAACTGAAAAACAGTGCTGCACTTGAAAAACCAAAAGTGCAACATTAAAAGTTAAACTGCTGTATTACAAAGTATTAGCCTCCCCTATTATTACGCACAAAAATGACGTTTCGGGAACGTAAAGTGCAATATTATTTTCGTAAAACACTGGCTAACTGCGAAGTAAGGTTTTTTCGAGAAAATTGCTGCAAACCTATGGCATGTGCCTTAAGATTTCCTTCTTTATATTGGTTGAAATACCCCAAAAGAGCCTTCTTAATCCTCTCTTTATCAGCATAAAGAGAAAATATTCCGGTATTCGTCGACTGAATTATTGAGGCAAAATCGGCGCCGTCAGGGCCTATTGCCAAAATTGGCCGCTCGGAAACCATATATTCAAATAATTTACCCGGAATGATGCATTTTGTATCCTCAGAATCGATCTCGATCAGCAATAGTACCTGCGATTTTCTTTGCTCCGCAACAGCAGTACTGTGCGGCACGTACCCAAGGTTATTCACATAGCCTGAAAGCCCATATTTCTCAATAGATTCAAGTACTTCGCTACTTACTGCACCAATTAATTTCAACTCAAAATAAGTGTGGAAATCGGGTACCTCACTGAGTAATTCCACAAGAGCCTGCCAAAGCATCTGAGGGTTTCGCTCTGAAAGGAAAGACCCTATGTGTGCTACGCTAAACTTCTCATCCATAGGCTGTTTAGCAACTATTTCGGTATCATAACCGTTGGTAATAACATCTATTGGTTTATCGGTAAGTGCCTGGAATTCAGTTTTTGTTGTAGGGCTGGTAACGAGAATACTGTCGGCAGTATTGAGTACCTTTTTCTCCAGATCCTTATGCTTTTTAGCAGCAGAATCGCTCAATTTCAACGCTTTATGATAACCAATCGTGGTCCAGGGATCACGGAAGTCAGCAATCCATTTTACAGTATGTAATTCCTTTAACCTCAAACCAATAAGGTGCAGGCTATGTGGCGGCCCCGTTGTAATTATAATATCGATGCCATTCTCCTTAATATATTGAGAAAGATAGTTTACAGAGGGTTTAACCCATAGTACACGTGCATCGGGAATAAACAGGTTTCCCCTCACCCACAGCATGATACGCTGTAAAAAAGACTGTTTTTTGGCTGCGGGAATGATACCGGAGCTGATTTTTTTAGTACTGTTCTTAGAGAATGCCGATGCCCATGCATACGGCTCAGTGATCCTTTGTCTGAGTATGGTCACATTAGGATTTACCTCCGACAAAAGTCCCTCATCTATAAGCGGATAGGTGGGGTTTTCAGGAATATAGACAATGGGCTCAATGCCAAAATCCGGAAGGTACTTAACAAACTTCAGCCATCGCTGCACACCGGGACCTCCGGCAGGCGGCCAATAATACGTTATGATAAGTACCTTCATAATAGAACGTTATATTACTTTGAAGCAGAGTCTTTTACAGCTTCATTTTTCTTCTTTCTCTCAGTATAAATACCGAAACCAATAAGTCCAAGCATCAGTATGAAACTTACCAGTGCAATTGAGCTTCCAGTCTTAATTACCTGAGGCTCAAATTTAAACTCAATAGTATGTTTTCCTGCAGGTATTTTCATCCCTCTCAGTGCATAATCAGCTTCAAAGTGAGGTGTCAATTTACCATCTATATAGGCATTCCATCCCTCTGCATAGTACATTTCAGAGAATATTGCCAAACCTTCATTAGTATTATTAGAGATGTATTTCAGGTAATTAGGCTCATAAGCAGTAAGCTTTATAGTAGCCGTACTGTCTTTAACAAACATAGTCTTTGTAACCGCATCAGGGAATTTAGTCTTGTTCACCACTGCAGTAACTTTAGAATCCATCCTGTTAAGGGCTTTCATTTCTTCGTCAGGGGTATTCACAATCCTTAACTTACTCACAAACCATGCATTACCATTAGCCTGACCGTTAAGCTGAGGGATCTCCTCTCCCTTTTCATCTGCCTGGATCACATACTTAACATTAAGCATATTCAACACGCTCATGTTGTTTCTTGCCAACTGATATTCAAATAATTGCTGAAGTTTTCTAGGTTTAGCAGCGTGATATCCTCCAAGTGATTTATGGAAGTAAGAAGTTCGCGCACTATTCAGGTTGCCATCAATATCAAACACCCTGTAATAGCTTGTATCCTGCATGATCTGTAAATCGGCAGTCGTAGGCTGGAAAGGGATATCAATCTTAGTGGCACTCTGGAAGTTGTCACCATCCACGTATCTCTTATCAACAAAGAAAAGGTCAAACACCATAAATAAACCAACAAGGATAACAGCTGTGGTTTGCGAAAGGCGTTGCTTAACAAACAGCCACATTACTGCTGCAGATATCAGTATAAGAAATCCTGAACGCAGCAAATCAGCGCTATACATGGTTTTTCTGTCCATTCTAAGGGCATCCATGAATTCAGCACCGTATGCTTCTGTAATTGCCCCATCATTAAGGCCTACAAAACTGAACATGCCTTTACAAACGAACAGTATTGCAATAAGCCCTAAGCTTACTGCTGCCGATTTCCAAAGTGAGTTCCATTGCTTTTCCTTATCCAGCGTAAAGAATGAATATAGTCCCATCACTGCTAGTACAGGAATACACACCTCCAGCAATACCTGGATAGATGCCACTGCCCTGAACTTATTGTACATTGGGAAATAGTCTATGAAAAAGTTGGTAAGCAGCGGGAAATATTTACCCCATGATAATAATAATGACAATACAGCACCTACCAGAAATGCCCATTTGATCTTTCTCGGTTCAGCAAAAAGTGCCAGTACGAAAAGGAAGAATACCACAGCACCTATGTAAGCTGGAGCTGCCACACTATACTGGTCACCCCAGTAAGTTGGAATACCCGAGCCGGCAATTTCCATTGCCTGGTCTTTAGATATATACTGTCCTTCGGCTATTTGCTGTTGTTGTAGGTATTCGACAAGATGCCAGTCTTCCTGCGGATCTTCATGCCCCGATGACCCACCGAATAATCGTGGTGCAATAAGGTCAAGGCTTTCTGCAATACCGTAACTATAGTCGGTTATGTATTCATACGACATGGCATTAGTACTTTGCTTTGGCTTGCCATCCGGTTCAAAAGTAAGCTCACTGTCGTGGCGCGTACTATACTTGGCATATTCCGATGTCGCCATAAGGTTAGTCGCATTAGTACCAACAGCAAGCAAACCTGCTACTAAAAAGATACCTAACGAAATACCTAAATGCTTGTATTCTTTATTTTTAATGATACCGATAAGGAACCATATCCCCATCGCCAATAGCAATAAGAACAGGTAATAGGTCATCTGGATGTGGTTGGCATTAAGCTCTAATGCTGAGGCCATCATCATCAGGAGTCCCCCTTTTACATATTTCTTTTGGAAGACCATCACAAAACCGGCAATTACAAGCGGCATATAAGCAATGGCATGGGCTTTGGCATTATGCCCAACACCCAATATAACGATCAGATAAGTAGAAAAACCAAACGCCAATGCTCCAAAAAAGGCTTTCAGCGGGTCGGTTTTAAGAACCGATAGTAAGATATAGAATCCTAAGAAATAAAGGAACAGGTAATCTGCCGGACGTGGCAGGAAACGAAGTGCTTCGTCGATGTCTTTTACGTAGTTATGAGGATATTTTGCCCCTAACTGATAGGTAGGCATACCACCAAAAGCACTGTTGGTCCAATACGGCTCCTCGCCTGTCTCTTTCCTGAAATCATTCTGTTCTTTAGCCATCCCCGTGTACTGGGCGATATCAGACTGGTATATCTTTTTGCCCTGCAAAACCGGGTAAAAATAGATAAGCGAAATGATTACGAATCCTAAAACAGCAAGAAAATGCGGATAAAACCTATTGATATTTTTCATAAATACTTTTTGTAAAAAACGCCGTGAAGATACTTAATTTTCTACAAATGCACTTTCTGTAGTATAGAATTATATGGGTTATATTTTTAGTGCTTTAAAATATTGACTATCAATTCAAATTGGCCACATCCCAGCCCCTCTCCAGAGAGAGTAGCAAATGGTGTTGAATTGAAACCCAATCAGCAGCTTTCAGCGCCCTTGTAGATGTAACGTAAAAATCAAGGGAGGATTTAGCATGGGAGAATGAGACTGACCCACGAGTCGAGCGCGGAGCAGAGAGCGGCTTGGGTCGGGATGGAAAATCCTGAAGTAGATTTTAAGTTATATCTACACAGGCTTGAATTTTTGCTTCTTTTGTTTCAAGACAAAAGAAGATTAAAGGCCATAAAAAAACCTTTCCGGTAAGGAAAGGTTCTATGCTGTCTTATTCAATTTCTTCGTAGTCTATATATTCACCAACTTTTTTCTTTTCATGTGGCTTATCCTGTTTAGGAGCCTCATGAGCTTGCTGTGTTTGCTGATATTGTTGAGGATTATGCTGATATTGCTGTTGCTGATTGAATTGCTGCTGAAAATTCTCCCCTGCTTTTTTTACTGCTGCCTGAAAGATCATGGGGCCAAAAAGCTTGAAAAAAAACTTTACTGCATAATATATTAGCACGATCCAAACTAACGTTCTTATAAAGCTGGTGAATGATGCGGTATCCATAGTCATAAAATTTTGTCAAAAATAAGTAATTGGTTATTTAAAAATAAATCAGGCCTCCTAAATTAAGAATAAATTATACTACTTTTGGAAAACCATACATTTAATCACCCAATAAACGAGCCAAACATGACCGGTTTCAAAAAATTATTTTCGTTTACCTTACTTTTTTGCTCAGCCCTTACTCAGGCACAATATACCGACCAGATAAATTCTAACCGCCCCGGAGAATCCATGGGTGGATTTTCTGTCGGGAAAACGGTAATGCAGGTAGAAAGCGGCATCTATGGCATCAAGGAAAAGCATGACGTGCTCAATAACAAAACCAAAGGATTGGGTGTTGACCTAATGCTTCGCTATGGTGCTTTCCTTGAACAGCTTGAGTTCGTTGCCGACATGCAGTACCAGTTTGACCAGTTCGAAGACGCGATATATGTTACTAACCGTAACGGATTCAAACAGTTTGTTTTAGGTGCAAAATACCTTATTTATGACCCTAATAAAAACTACCGCCCTGAAGTAAATATTTACAGCTGGAAAAAAAACCATAAGTTCAAATGGCATAACCTTATACCGGCAGTATCAGTGTTTGCAGGGGTTAACCTAATAGGCAAAGACAACCCATACACCTTCCCCGATGATGGCATTAGTCCTAAGGTAGTAGCTATTACGCAAAATCGTTTTGGCTATGTAATATGGGTAAATAATATTATAGCTGACAAAATTACCACCGATTACCCAAGTTATGGCATAATTTCGACACTTACAAGGTCTTTTGCCGCCAAATGGTCAGGTTTTGTGGAATTACAGGGGTATAAAAGCGACTATTATGCTGATGTTATAGGAAGGTTTGGCGCTGCCTATCTGCTTAATGACAATATGCAGCTGGATGCTTCTATAAGCAAGAACTTTAAAGACACCCCTTCGATATTTTATGGTGGCGTGGGCTTCTCATGGCGATTTGATGCCGATTACCGCGACATACTGCTTCCGGGACAGTCGGATGCTGAAAAGAGCCAGAGCGAGATGGACAAGAAAATGCAAAAACAGAAAGAAAAACAGGAAAAAGAAAGGCTTGACAATGTTTTGCCTGAAGAATAGAACCACACATGATCACAATTAAAGAAGCAAAGACCAAAAAGGAACTCAAAGAATTCATAAAGTTCTCTTTTGAGCTGTATAAAGACAATCCGTACTGGATTCCGCCTATAATAAACGATGAGCTGGAAGGCTTTGACAAAACCAAAAACCCTGCTTTTGAGCATGCAGAAGCCTATTTCTACATTGCCTACAAAGACGGAAAAGCTGCGGGTAAGGTTGCTGCCATAGTAAACTGGCAGGAAGTGAATCAGCAGCAAAAGAAAAAAGTGCGTTTTGGATGGTTTGATGTTATAGACGACATTGAAGTAACCAAAGCCCTGCTCGAAAAAGTATATGAGCTTGGCCGCAGGCACAATCTTGAGAATGTTGAAGGCCCAATGGGTTTCTCTAACCTTGACAAAGTAGGCGTGCTTACCGAAGGTTTTGACCAGATAGGTACTATGATTACCTGGTATAATCCATCGTATTACATGGAGCACTTTGAAAAGCTTGGTTTTGTAAAAGAAAAGCAATTTATAGAGAGCCGGTTTCCATTTGCCAATGTAAAGCCTGAACTGTTTGAAAAAGCAGTACTTCTTATCAAAAAAAGGTATGAGCTTTCTGCGCTGACATTTACATCAACCAAAGACGTTATGCCTTATGTAGACAGAATGTTTGACCTCTTTAATAAATCGTATGAAAAACTGGCTTCGTTTGTAGCAGTGACAGAGGTTCAGAAAGAATATTTTAAGAAAAAATACATCAGCCTTATAAATCCTGAATACATTAAGTTTGTGGTAGACAAAAACCATAATCTGGTGGCTTTCAGTATCGTAATGCCATCGTTCTCTGAAGCACTTAAAAAAGCCAATGGCAGGCTGTTCCCATTTGGATTCATTCACCTGCTTAAAGCAAAAAAAACCAGCAGGGATGTTGTGTTCTACCTTATAGGTGTCGATCCTGAATATCAGAACAAAGGCGTAACTGCTATTATTTTTGACGAATATTATAAGACATTTAAAGAGAATAAGATAGAAACCTGCATCCGTACACCGGAACTGGAAGAAAATCACGCCATACATAATATGTGGAAGAACTTTGACCCCATCATCCATAAACGCAGGTGTACTTACATTAAAGACCTTTAATTCAATTACCAATTAGTAAAAATGAATTCAAAATACAGCTCCGAAGCCAATGGTTTCGGAGTTTTTTATATGCAAACAGTATTAATCCTGGAGAATGTCATTCGCCGGAAAAAGAAGATATACGGATGAATTTGGTTTTATACACAAAAGCCAACGCAATGCGTTGGCTTTAAAATTTTATCATATACACGATTTACCCTGCCTGAGAAGTAAAATCAACTTCTTTGCTCATGCGTTTCAGTTCGTCCCTTAGGGCAGTGAGCAACACATCATCTTCTCGTATTTGCTGCCATTTAGTACGTGAGTTTAGCTTTTCCCTGTACTCATCATTAACTTTTTCTGCAATTTTGCCGAGACTTATGTTTTCGGTAATCGGTTTATCCGGGTCACAGGTAGCCTGCATCGTATTAATGAGTTCCTGCACCTCTTTCAGTAGGTTAAGATTGCGGCAAATGTATAGCTGTTTTAACATAATCTAATATACGTAAAAATAATACCTATGGATTTTATAGGATTTTACTGAAAATCTTATGATTTAAAAACGTAAAAAAAGCCCATGCATTGCATGGGCTTAAAAATTTATTTTGTTTGATTATTCAGCAGAAACGTCAACTTTAGTTCTTGCGGCAATCTCTTTGTATGTACCATTCTCTAATTTTTCACGTATAGCTTCATAAGCTGCAAGCGTCTCATCAATATCCGCCTTAGTGTGAGTAGCTGTAGGGATCATCCTTAAAAGGATAATTCCTTTAGGGATTACCGGATAAACCACGATAGAAAGGAAAATACTGTAGTTCTCCCTAAGGTCGTTTACCATCACCATTGCTTCAGGTATGCTTCCTTCAAGGTATACCGGCGTAACACAAGTGTTAGTATCACCAATATTGAAACCTTTTTCTTTAAGGCCATTCTGAAGGTAATCTACGTTCTCCCAAAGCTTGTCTTTAAGCTCAGGCATAGTCCTTAGCATCTCAAGACGCTTAAGCGCTCCTTTTACCAATAGCATCGGAAGCGATTTGGCAAACATCTGCGAACGAAGGTTATATTTAAGGAAGTCGATAATATCTTTATCAGCTGCTACAAACGCGCCTATGCTCGCCATAGATTTTGCAAATGTAGAGAAGTATACATCGATACCATCCTGGCATTCCTGCTCTTCACCTGCTCCTGCACCTGTTTTACCAAGTGTACCAAAACCGTGAGCATCATCTACAAGAAGCCTGAAGTTGTATTTTTCTTTAAGGGCAACGATCTCTTTAAGTTTACCCTGTTGGCCCCTCATACCAAAAACACCTTCGGTAATAACAAGGATACCACCACCTGTAGTCTCTGCCATGTTAGTAGCACGCTCAAGGTTTTTCTCAAGGCTCTCTACATCGTTATGTTTGTATGTAAAACGTTTACCCATGTGAAGACGCACACCATCAATGATACAAGCGTGAGAATCTACATCGTAAACAATAACGTCATTTTTAGACACAAGAGCATCAATGGTAGACACCATTCCCTGATAACCGAAGTTAAGCAGGTAGGCCGACTCTTTCCCAACAAACGAAGCAAGTTCCTGCTCCAGTTTTTCGTGCCATGAAGTGTGTCCGCTCATCATTCTTGCACCCATTGGGTAGGCAGAACCATACTCAGCAGCAGCCTCAGCATCTACTTTACGTACTTCAGGGTGGTTAGCAAGCCCCAGGTAATCATTTATACTCCAGTTAATTACTTCTTTACCGTGAAACTGCATCCTGTTAGCCAGAGGGCCTTCAAGTTTAGGAAAAACAAAATAACCTTCGGCCTGTGAAGCCCACATTCCCAGAGGGCCTTTATTCTTCTGTATTCTTTCGAAAAGATCTTTTACCATAATTCTAGTTTTGTGCTTTAAAAAACGCACCAAAAGTAATTATTAAATTACTCACATCATAATAATTTTTAACAATCGCTGTAATAAAAACGAGAGTTGCTCGTCTGATAAGAAACAAGCAGTAATAAGCCTGCTTTACAGATGAAAGCGACAGTTGGGCAGCGAATAGCAACAACCCTATTAAAAAGGCTGAAAAGCTTTACATTTTAAAAAAAAATTATAGTTTTACCGTATTAATAATAACCAAAAACAAATCAACCAAAATGGATTCACAAAAAGTAGACATGTACTTAATGACAAACGCTAAGTTTTTTCAACCTTCTCAATTAGCATACATCCGCGAAAGGCTTCTTGCAGCAGATGATTCTAAATGGGGGTACATACAGTCAGCTGATCTTAAAGACCCAACTACAATCCTTATCGTATCTATCCTTGCAGGTAGCCTTGGTATAGACCGTTTCCTTATCGGAGACACTGGCCTTGGAGTAGCCAAACTTCTTACATGTGGTGGCTTGGGTATCTGGGGTATTATTGACTGGTTCCTTATCATGGATGCCACACGTCAAAAAAATATTGAAAAGCTTCAGGCTTTCCTATAATATAAATTCATGACAAGAAACAGGCTATACCTGCTGTTGACCTTTGGAGTATTGGCCGGTTACGGCTGGCTGGCATGGGCATCGTGGCAAACAACACATCACCACGATTTCACCCCCTGCCTCTTTAAAAATGCAACCGGTATAGCCTGTCCCGCTTGCGGGAGTACGCGATCAGCACTGTTATTGTCTCAAGGCAATATCACCGATGCAGTATTAATGAACCCCTTAGGACTCATTATAGCTATTATTCTGCTGATTGCACCTTTTTGGCTACTGTATGATGTTCTTCTGAAAAAGGACACATTATATACCGGCTATAAAAAAGCTGAAAGCAATATCAGAATAAAATGGGTAGCCATTACCCTCATCATTCTAATCTTAATTAACTGGGCATGGAACATACAGAAGGGATTATAGAAAACATCAAAACTACCGAGTCAGTACCACTTATTCACCCTTATGAATATGAGCAGGCGTCTAACAGCTACCTAATGGCTGTTGTTGCGGTTATCGCGGGGCTGCCATTACCGGTAATCAACCTTATAGCCACAGTTGGCTATTATCTGGCACACCGAAAATCGTCTTACCTTGTGCGTTGGCATTGCATTCAGGCATCATTGGGACAGATTGCGCTTATACCTTTTAATAGCATTGCACTTGCATGGACAGTGGGCATTCTTTTTGGCGGACGGGGCTTTTTAGGCTTATACGACATCCCCAGACGTTATTATGTAGATGAAACCACATTATTCGAAGATTATTCAGGTACAACTCTTGCTTACTGGCTTTACATCATGTTCATTATAACCCTGAATATTACAGAATTTATTGTAGTGATCATTACTGCTTCTAAGGTAAAGAAAGGCCAAAACGTACGTTGGTGGGGTATTGCTCCAATAGCCGACAGACTGACAAGCAAAGAAGACCGCAACCCTTATAAACTGCAATCGCAATCATGAAACTGGTATTCGCCTCAAATAACAAGAACAAGCTACAGGAAATAAGACATCAGTTGCCGGCGGATATTGAACTGCTCAGCCTTGAAGACATAGGCTGTCATGAAGACATCGCTGAAACTGCCGACACCATAGAAGGCAATGCCATACTAAAAGCCGACTATGTAACCCAAAACTACGGTTACGACTGCTTTGCCGATGATACAGGACTGGAAGTTGATGCTCTTAACGGTGCGCCGGGCGTATACTCTGCGCGTTATGCCGGAGAACAAAAAGACGCAAACGATAACATGGACAAGCTTTTAACCGAACTTGAAGACAAACCCAATCGCGACGCACGCTTCAAGACCGTTATAGCACTCAACCTTAACGGTAAACAGCATCTTTTCACAGGTATTGTAAACGGAATAATCACCACAGAGAAAACAGGGACAGAAGGTTTTGGCTATGATCCTGTGTTTAAACCGGAAGGTTCAGACCTCACTTTTGCGCAAATTTCTCTCAACGAAAAGGCGCTCTTAAGCCATCGTGGACGCGCTGTAGCGCAACTTATCGATTTCCTAAAAAGCTAACTTTCTGATTTTCAAATATTTTTATTAAAATAAAACAGCAAACTCTATTAGTTTATCTCACTAATAAACAGTACCTTTGCACCTATTTTAAAATTATATATGAATAAATTTGAACAATTAGGATTGAATGAATCGCTTCTGAAGGCGATAACCGATCTAGGATTTGAGAATCCGTCAGAAGTGCAGGAGAAAGCGATTCCCCTATTATTGGAAAAAGATACAGATATAGTAGCGTTAGCCCAGACGGGTACAGGGAAAACCGCTGCTTTTGGTTTTCCGCTTATCCAGAAGATAGATCCTGAGAACAGGAACACACAGGCATTAATTTTGTCACCAACACGTGAGCTTTGCTTACAGATCACAAACGAAATTAAGCTTTACTCCAAGTACATTAAAGGCATAAGCACAGTTGCTGTTTATGGTGGCGCCAGCATTACAGAGCAGGCAAGGGAAATTAAACGTGGTGCACAGATTATTGTTGCAACACCGGGCAGGATGCAGGACATGATTAACCGTGGCCTTGTAAACATCTCTAAAATACAATTTTGTATTCTTGATGAGGCAGATGAAATGCTTAACATGGGATTCTATGATGATATCGTAAACATCCTTTCTACATCTCCTGACGATAAGAGCACATGGTTATTCTCTGCTACAATGCCGCAGGAAGTAGCGCGTATCGCTAAAGAATTCATGAGAAAGCCACTTGAAATTACAGTAGGCCACAAAAACTCAGGTTCTTCTACAGTATCTCACGAGTTTTACCTTGTAAACGCACGTGACCGTTACGAAGCTCTTAAGCGTCTTGCTGACTCTAACCCGGACATTTTCTCGGTAGTTTTCTGCCGTACTAAAAGAGATACTCAGGCAGTTGCCGAAAAACTTATCGAAGACGGATACAATGCTGCAGCGCTTCACGGTGACCTTTCTCAGGCACAGCGTGACTCAGTAATGAAATCATTCCGTAACAGACAGATACAGATGCTTGTAGCAACCGACGTTGCCGCAAGGGGTATTGACGTTGACAACATTACACACGTTGTTAACTACCAGCTTCCTGACGAGATCGAAACCTATAACCACCGAAGCGGCCGTACAGGTCGTGCAGGTAAACTGGGTACATCTATCGTTATCATCACGAAAAGTGAACTACGCAAAATATCGGCGATTGAAAGGATCATCCAACAGAAGTTCCAGGAAAAAACAATCCCTTCAGGTATGGAGATCTGTGAAATACAGTTGTTCCACCTTGCAAACAGGATAAAAGATGTAGAAATGGATCATGAAATCGATTCTTACCTTCCTGCCATTTATGAAGTAATGAAAGATCTTACGAAAGAAGAACTTATCAAGAAAATGGTATCGGTAGAATTCAACAGGTTCATTAACTACTATAAGAAAAACCGTGATCTTTCTGCTCAGTCTGCAGGAGAAAGAACAGACAGAGGTGCTTCAAGAGGTAATGATGGTGGCGCAACGCGTTACTTTATCAACATCGGGTCAAGGGATAACTACGACTGGATGAGCCTTAAGGATTTCCTTCGTGATACACTTGGACTTGGACGTGACGATGTGTTTAAAGTGGACGTTAAAGAAGGTTTCTCTTTCTTTAATACTGATGCAGAGCACAGCGGAAAAGTTCTTGACATCCTTAACAGCTTCCAGATGGAAGGCCGTAAGATAAATGTTGAGATCTCTAAAAATGACGGACGCGATAACAATGGCGGACGCAGAGACCACAACAACCGCGGCGGCGGTGGCGGCTTTAGAAGCGGCGGCGGCGATCGTGACCGTGCTCCAAGAGGCGGTGGCGGCGAAAGAAGAGGCGGAAGCTCTTTTGGCGGCGGCAGAAGCGATTCAAGAAACTCTAGTCCGGGCGGACGTCCTCCAAGAAGAGATGATTCTGCACCTTCAAGAGAAAGAAGGCCAAGAAGAAGCTAATTTTTTTTTTAGATATACAAGTAGAGACGTAGCAATGCTACGTCTCTACTTCGTTTAATACCATTAGAGAGAATGCAATTTTTCGCTTCAATCAAAAAAAATTAAACAAGTTATCATACCTAACTACAAAATATCCCGTTTGTTTATTACTTTTACAACACATAAACAGTCAATGAGATATTTTGTAGTTTTTTTATTTGCTTTATTTTCTTTAAGCTCATTCGCTCAGGGCACTACTAACCTGGAAAAAGTTTCGGGTATCATCCTGAACGAAGCTACCTTACAACCTGTTTCGGGAGCAAGCATAATCAACATCAACCGCGTAAAAGGCGTTACATCTGACGACCGCGGTAATTTCTCTATTGAAGCCACTGCAAATGACACCCTGCATATATCTTTGGTAGGATTTCAGTCTGTAAGGGTTCGCGTAACCAATGACTGGATAAAATTTAAAAACGTTACCAAGATAACACTTACCGAAAAGGCCTACACGCTGGAAGAAGTTATCATTAGCAAATACAACCTTACCGGATACCTACAAATTGACTCTAAACTGGCACCTGTACGCGAAAACTACCGCTATAGCATATCGGGTCTTGCATTAGGCTATGAAGCCGGCGACAATTCGCCAAGTTCGTTCAAGAAAATAGTAAGCTCGATGTTCAATCCGGCGGATTTACTTCATAATATCTTTGGTAAAAAGCCGGCAGAGATGCGCAGGCTGAAAGAAATGAAGAAAGATGACACAGTTCGTAACGCACTTGCCGAAAAATATGACCGTGAAACCCTAGCTGCCCTTTTAGGCGTTAGCAAAGACGATATTGCCGATATATTAGAACGCTGCAACTACTCTGAAGAATTTGTAAAAACAGCTAACGACCTCCAGATCATGGATGCGATCAGTGGCTGCTACGAAGAATATAAAGCACTGAATAGAAGTAATTAGTTTGCAGTATTCAGTCGCAGTTTTTTAATATAGTACTATCATCATAACTGCACTTCGCACATCTGTTAAACAATTAGATTCTTATAATCAAAATAAAATCAGAGCCGTAGCAATGCTACGGCTCTACTGTTTTATAAATATTTACACTATTACATCTGCAAACTGCGACTGAATACTGCAAAACTATTCTTCTGCAAAGTACCTTTCTGTTATAAAATCAATATCCTTAATTGATTTACGCGCCCAGTCAATACGTTTTTCGAGCATTTCGGTTTCATTAAGCTGCCATTGAATATCTGAATTCCGTAAACGGCTGCTAAGATGCTGTATGACAATTGCCGCAGACGACGATACATTAATACTTTCTGTGAATCCAAACATTGGTATCTTCAGGAAACCGTCGGCACGGTTCATTACCTCTTCAGACAAACCTAACCGCTCTGTACCGAAAAACAGGGCTGCCGGCTGTGAGATATCAAAATCTTCAAGGAAACAAGATTCTTCATGAGGTGTGGTAGCAATAATACGGTATCCTTTAGCTTTTAGCTCATCAAGGCACACAGTAGTACTGTTGTATGCATTTATATCAACCCACTTTTGGGCTCCCATTGCAATTTCTTTATCTATGGTTTTGCCGTACTTCTCCTCTATCACATTCAATTCCTGAATTCCAAAAATCTCACACGTACGCATAACCGCACTGGCATTATGCATCTGGAACACATCTTCAATAGCTACGGTAAAGTGTTTGGTGCGGCGTGAAAGTATGTCAATGAATTTATCCCTGCGGTTTTCTGTAATGATGGTTTCTAGATAGTTCAGATAGTTTAGATCAAATGTATTTTTCATTATAAGCAGTAGCCTTTAAATTTTTTTATTAAATTAGTGCACCAAACTAACCAATTTACAGAATGACACAAGAAGAATTACTCGCACAAATCTACAAAAAAGACAGCAAAGCATTCAACACGCTGTACGACATGTATTCCAAGAGCCTTTATGGCGTAATTTTCAATCTGTTAAAGAACAAAGAAGAAGCCGAAGATGTTTTGCAGGAAGTTTTTGTAAAAATCTGGAAAAACATCGATTCATACAACGATACCAAGGGCCGCTTCTTTACCTGGATACTTAACATTGCCAGAAATACAGCCATTGACAGGCTTCGATCTAAAGACCATACTAAAAATTTAAAAAACCTCTCCGTTGATAATTTCGTACATATCCTTGACCACAATGCAACGGTTGTCAATAAGATAGACGCTATAGGCATCCGCGAATTTGTGAAGAAACTTAAACCAGTTTGCGTACGCATTATTGAGTTACTATTTTTCAAGGGCTACACCCAGCAGGAAGCCTCTGACGAACTCGCTATGCCGCTAGGAACGGTTAAGACACAAAACAGGAATTGTATTAAAGATTTAAGAACAATATTAGAGGTATAATGGAAGAATTTATCAACTCAGGGATTTTAGAGCTTTATATCTTTGGTGTAACCACCGAAGAAGAAAACAAAGAAGTAAACGAAATGGCCCGCCAGCATGCAGAGGTAAGAGCCGAGATATTGTCTATAGAGAAAGCGATCATCGACCTGTCATACAGTGTATCGCCACAGCTTTCTCCAGAAGTGTACCACAGGATACGCAAAGAGCTTATTGACAAGCATGGAGAAGATGGCGTTGTCCAGCTACAGCCCCGCAGAAGCGCAGCCTCGTATATTGGCTGGGCAGCAGCAATCGTATTATTGGGCTGCTTAGGAGTACAGTACTTTATGTATGACCAGGAAGTAGAGAAAAAAGAAGCAGCTACTAAAGAAAAGGATAAATATGAACAATTATTTGCCAGCGTAAGCAAAGACAATGAACAAAAAGAAAAAGCATTACGTGTTATAAGGGCTAAAAACAGTGCAATAGTGAACCTTGGAGGACAGGCCGTAGCGCCACAGTCTTATGCTAAAGTCTACATGAACGATGAAGAAAATGAAGTTTTTGTAGATATTGCAGGCTTACCAGAAGCTCCTGAAGGAAAAGTGTACCAGGTATGGGCTTTAACGCTTAACCCACTTACGCCTACAAGCATCGGGGTACTTGACAAATCACAGCTTATCGAAAACAAAGGGATTTACCCTGTAGATAACTTTGAAGGTGTACAAGCCTTCGGGATTACACTTGAGCCGGCAGGCGGTAGCGCTTCACCAACTATGGAGCAGTTATATACTTTAGGACAAGTAAAAAGCTAGTAAGCTGAAAATCAAATAACAAGAAGTGCACTTAATTTTTTAAGTGCACTTTTTACATTAACAAATACTGCAACCGGAGTAAACAATCTGAATTTCTGATACATTTGTTTACTATTAAACCTACAAGGTTTTTGAAACCTTGCAGGTTATGAAAATGAATAAACAGTCCTGTAGATTCCTGCAAGGTCTTTGAGACCTTGTAGGTATAATTACTAAATCAATAGTTCAACCCTATCCAACAATCAAAAATGAAAAAACTAGTTATACTCTCCGGAGCGGGAATGAGTGCCGAAAGCGGCATTAAAACCTTTCGCGATGCAGGAGGGTTATGGGAAGGCCATGACGTAATGGAAGTGGCTTCTCCAGAAGGTTGGCACAAGAACCGGGCGCTTGTGCTCGATTTTTACAACCAGCGCAGGAAGCAGCTATTTGAGGTAAATCCGAACCAGGGACATACTATTGCTGCCGAATTGGAAAAGGACTTCGATGTACATATTATCACCCAAAACGTAGACGATCTGCATGAGCGTGCCGGAAGCACTAACGTTCTCCATTTACACGGCGAACTACTTAAAGCCCGAAGCATATATAACGAAAATGACATCATTGAATGGAAAACCGACATAAATGTGGGCGACCTGCACACCGACGGCCATCAGCTGCGTCCGCATATCGTATGGTTTGGTGAGGCTGTTCCGGCAATTGCCGATGCCATGGGTATTGTTGAGGAAGCAGATTATATAATTATTATTGGTACTTCAATGCAGGTATATCCTGCCGCAGGATTGGTAGATTATGCCCGCCCGACGACCCCAATATTTTACATCGACCCCAACCCTGCCAGCATTCCGCACCTGAGTAATTCTATTGAGGTGCTACCAATGACAGCAAGCGAGGGAATGGCGGTTGTGAGGGAGAGGTTGAAGTCTCTATAAGCTCCGGAGGAGCGATATATTTATAGTAAATCATTACGATAATGAAGTAGGAGCTCCGGAGGAGCGGCATAGATGTCGCTCCTCCGGAGCTTTTTAATTTCACTTCATATTAAATCTATAAATATATCGCCTCTCTGAGGCTTCCAACGCATCAAAACAGCTAAATAAATGTCACTCCAATTTCGTTATTCCCCTCAAAATCCTTACCTTCGCGGCTTCTAATTTTGACACTAAACACAATGCAAAATTTATCTGAACTGAATGCCATATCGCCTATAGACGGCCGTTACAGGAATAAAACCGCACCTTTAGCCGCTTATTTCTCTGAAGAAGCCCTTATAAAATACCGCGTGCTTGTAGAGATCGAGTACTTTATCTCACTATGCGAACTGCCATTACCGCAGCTTACAGGTGTAGACAAAAGCACTTTCGGTCCGCTTCGCGAGCTTTACAAGAACTTCTCAAGCGAAGATGCACTTCAGATAAAAGAAATCGAGAAGACTACAAACCACGACGTTAAAGCCGTGGAATACTTTATAAAAGCAGGGTTCGAAAAGCTTGGCCTTGATGCTTACAAAGAATTCATCCACTTCGGACTGACTTCTCAGGACATCAACAACACAGCTATTCCGCTTTCTACCAAAGAGGCGTTTGAGAACGTATACCTGCCATCGCTTATCAGCGTTATCGCTAAACTGAAAGAACTAAGCGTGGAATGGAAAGACATCCCAATGCTTGCCCGTACCCACGGACAGCCGGCCTCTCCTACCCGTCTTGGTAAAGAGATACATGTATTCGTTGAGCGTCTTGAAGAACAGATGCGTTTGCTTTTCAACGTACCGTTTGCTGCCAAATTTGGTGGTGCTACAGGTAACTTCAACGCGCATTTTATCGCTTACCCACAAAATGACTGGAGAAAATTCGGTAATGATTTTGTAGAAGGAATACTTGGGCTTAAGCACTCGTTCCCTACAACTCAGATCGAGCATTATGACCACTTTGCTGCGTTCTTTGATGCATTGAAGCGCATCAACACTATCCTTATCGACCTTGACAGGGATATCTGGACGTATGTGTCTATGGATTACTTCAAACAGAAAATTAAAGCAGGCGAGATCGGATCTTCAGCGATGCCGCACAAGGTTAACCCCATCGACTTTGAAAACTCGGAAGGTAACTTAGGTATCGCCAACGCAATTTTTGAACATCTTTCGGCTAAACTGCCTATATCAAGGCTTCAGCGTGACCTTACCGACAGTACTGTACTGCGTAACGTAGGTGTACCAATTGGTCATACCATCATCGCTTTTGAAGCTACCCTTAAAGGATTAAACAAGCTTCTTCTTAACGAAGATAAATTCCACGAAGATCTTGAGAAGAACTGGGCTGTTGTAGCTGAGGCTATCCAGACTATCCTTCGCCGTGAGGCCTATCCAAACCCTTATGAGGCGCTTAAAGACCTTACAAGAACGAATACGGTTATCAACAAAGAATCCATGCATGCATTCATCAACAACCTGAATGTAAACGATGATATAAAAGCTGAATTGCTTAAAATCACGCCTGCCAACTACCTTGGTATAAACGCTTAGTTAGTTTACAGTGTCCAGTCGTAGTTTACAGCTAATTTGTACTGACATAAAATAGTAAGGGACGTAACATTTGTTGCGTCTTTTTTTATTTCATATAACTGAACTGGCAGCAAAAACAGGCACTTCGGGTCAACATCGTGCAAAAAACCAAATAAAATTCCTTATATTGTACAGCCTATGTTCATGAAAATTAAACAGGTTGTATATGCCAAACAAAATTCTTATACTCTTTGCGCATCCTTTGTTCGAGAAATCGAACGCCAATAATGCGCTTGTAAGCCACATACCCAATTCACCTAATATTACCTTTCACGACCTTTACCAGGAATACCCCGACTTTGATATTGATTTAAAACGCGAGCAGGAACTACTCCTGATGCACGATATAATCATTTGGCACCACCCAATGTACTGGTACAGCTGCCCGCCCCTGCTCAAACAATGGATAGACATTGTGCTGGAACACGGCTGGGCTTACGGTAAAGAAGGTTTTGCCCTTAAAAACAAGCTCTTGCTTCAGGCCATCACTACCGGTGGACGCAAAGAGAATTACAGCCCGATGGGACGTGACCATTTTACAATACCACAACTGCTCGAACCCTTTTGCCAAACGGCAAAAGTTTGCAATATGACCTACCTGCCTCCTTTTGTAGTACATGGCACTCACTCCATGGACGACGAAGGATATGAAAAGAACGCGAAACTTTACGGACAGGCACTTGAATACCTTGAAAACAAGAGCCTCGACGTAAAGGAACTATCAGAACACCACTATTTCAACGACTGGATTAAAACTAAATTAGGATAGCATGCAGGACAGTTTCTTCTTTCAGGCCATTATATACCTTATCGCAGCGGTGGTATGCGTTCCTATTGCCAAAAAAATAGGGCTTAGCTCTATTCTCGGCTATCTTTTTGCCGGAATCATCATTGGCCCACACGTATTGGGATTTATTGGTGAGGAAGGCCAGGATATTATGCACTTTGCCGAGTTTGGCGTTGTCATGATGCTTTTCCTTATCGGATTGGAACTCGACCCACACAAATTCTGGCGCATGCGGAAATTCATCATCGGGATGGGAACCTTACAGGTTGTAGGTACGGCAGCCGTACTGTTTATAGCGTGTTCGTTCGTACTACGATGGGAATGGCGCACAACGCTTGTTATCTCACTTGCGCTGACGCTCTCCTCCACCGCCATCGTCATGCAGACACTCAAGGAAAAAGGGCTGACGAATACCTCAATGGGGCGTTCCTCTTTTGCGATACTGCTGTTTCAGGACATAGCGGTGATCCCAATAATGGCGATATTGCCATTACTTGCTGACGGCTCCATAAACGAAGACCACGTTAACCATTCACTTACTGCAAACCTTGAAGGTTGGCTGCAAACACTCATTGTATTCGGAGCCATTGGAATGGTATATTTGGGCGGTCGTTTTCTTATCGTGCCATTATTACATGTTATTGCACGCACAAGGTTGCAGGAACTCTTTACAGCGTCGGCATTATTACTTGTAATGGGTGTATCGTTCATGATGCAGGTTGTTGGCGTAAGCCCTGCGTTAGGTGCATTTCTGGCAGGTCTTGTATTAGCCAACAGCGAATTCAGGCATGAACTGGAAGGCGATATCGCACCGTTCAAAGGATTGCTTTTAGGGCTGTTCTTTATAGGTGTAGGCGCATCGGTCAATTTTACGCTTATCATGGCTGATCCGGCCTTTATCATCATATTTACGACCATATTCAACAGCATCAAATTCTTTATACTGATAATTGTTGGTAAGATATACAAGAAAAGCTCCGACCAGAACCTGCTGTTCTCCTTTGCGCTGAGCCAGGCAGGGGAATTTGGTTTCGTAATACTTGGTTTTGCATTACAGCTTAATCTCTTACCCGATGAACTCTCTAACCAAATGATGGCCGTTATTGCTATTAGTATGGTGGGTACGCCTTTCTTACTGCTTATCAACGAGAAATGGATAGATCCTTACTTTGGCGTAAAAGAAAAACAACCTAAGAACAAATACGACAGTATTGACGAGCATAACGACGTTGTTATTGCCGGTTTCGGAAACTTTGGGAGCACCATAGTGCGTTTACTTAAGACCAACGGAATCAAGGCGACCGTACTCGACATGGACTCTGACAGGGTGGATTCGCTGAGGAAAATGGGCTTTACCGTATATTATGGCGATGCTACCAGGCTTGAGCTACTGAAAGCCGCAGGCTGTGAACACGCAAAACTTTTTATTGCCGCCATAGATAACCCAAGGGTAAATCTTGAGGTGGTAGAAAAAATCAAAAAGCACTTTCCGAACCTCAAGGTTTTGGCAAGAGCACGAAATCGCAGCGATGCTTTTGAGCTTTTAGATATGGGCGTGAAAGATTTTTACAGGGAAAACATGTATAGTGCTGTACATCTTGGCGTAGATGCACTTGTAGAACTCGGCCACAGAAAATATAGCGCAACGAGACAGGGCCAGCGCTTTATGAAATATGACGAGCAGTCGACCGTTAGACTCGCGGAAAAACGCCATGATAAGAAAGCATTTTTACTTTCAGCTATAGAAGAGCTTGAATTACAAGAACAACTGCTACGCAATGACCTCTATGCACAGCTTGGCGCACAGGATCACGCCTGGGAAAGTGCTGCCCTGAGGAAAGAACGCGAAAGCGAAGAGGACAGCACTACGGATTAGTAAAGTCATAAAGTCAAAGGTCGTCATCGTAACCCAATGTCTGAGTGAAGCTGGTTCTCCTCTTGAGAGGGGTTAGGGGTGTGTCTTTATTTAAAAAAAAAGCCCTACAAGGTTTCAAAAACCTTGCAGGACAGGAATAAAAAAAGGCACAGTATAAACTGTGCCTTTTAACTTTATGACTTTAGTCTTTCGACTTATGAATTACCTCGAATAATTAGGCGCTTCTTTAGTGATTGTTACGTTGTGAGGGTGGCTTTCAGCGATTCCGCTTGACGTTAAACGTACAAAACGGCTTGTTTCCTGTAGTGTAGGGATGTCTTTAGATCCACAGTAACCCATACCTGCACGAAGACCTCCAACAAACTGAAGCATGCTTTCAAAAAGCTCTCCTTTGTATGGAACACGACCTACGATACCTTCAGGAACGAGTTTTTTCACATCGTCCTCAACATCCTGGAAGTAACGGTCTTTAGAACCTTCTTTCATTGCCTCTACAGAACCCATACCACGGTATGATTTGAATTTTCTTCCTTCGAAGATGATTGTCTCACCCGGAGATTCTTTAGTACCTGCAAGAAGTGAACCAAGCATAACACAGTCGGCACCAGCAGCAAGAGCTTTAGGAATATCACCTGTGTAACGAATACCACCATCTGCAATTACCGGAACACCTGTGCCCTTAAGGGCAGCAGCCACTTCAAGTACCGCAGAGAACTGAGGGAAACCAACACCTGCAACTACACGTGTAGTACAGATAGAACCCGGTCCGATACCAACTTTTACAGCATCGGCACCGTTTTCGGCAAGGTATAGAGCAGCTTCAGGAGTTGCAATGTTACCTACTACCACGTCAAGTTCAGGAAATTTAGCTTTAACCTCTTTAAGAACGGTTACCACACCTTTAGTGTGACCGTGAGCCGTATCGATGATAACAGCATCAACACCTGCAGCTACAAGGGCAGCAGCACGTTCTACAGCATCAGCAGTAACCCCAAGGGCAGCTGCAACGCGAAGGCGTCCGAACTTATCTTTGTTAGCGATAGGCTTCTGTGTAAGTTTTGTTATATCCCTGAAAGTAATAAGCCCAACAAGTTTGTTGTCGCTGTTTACCACAGGTAGTTTTTCGATCTTATTTTTTTGAAGGATGCCTTCGGCAACCTGAAGTGTAGTGCCTTCAGCAGCAGTAACCAGGTTTTCAGAAGTCATAACCTCTGTAATGGCACGTGCATTGTCTTTTTCAAAACGAAGGTCACGGTTGGTAACGATACCTTTAAGGGTTCCGTTTTCATCAACTACAGGAATACCTCCAATGCCGTACTCACGCATGGCGTTTTTAGCATCGCCAACATTTGATGTCAGTGGAAGTGTAACCGGGTCAATGATCATTCCAGACTCAGCTCTTTTTACTTTACGAACCTCAGTTGCCTGCTGTTCGATAGTCATATTTTTATGAAGAACGCCTATACCACCTTCACGGGCCATAGCAATTGCCATTGCACTTTCAGTTACGGTATCCATAGCTGCAGATACAATAGGAACGTTTAGCGTTATGTTTCTTGAGAATTTAGACTGTATGCTAACTTCGCGCGGTAATATTTCAGAGTAGTTGGGAACCAGCAGAACATCATCGTAAGTAAGGCCTTCACCGATGATTTTAGAAGTGTGTGCTTTCATTATGCAATTGTAGTTAAATTGCATGCAAATATACATCTTTTTCTGCGAATGCAAAATATAGAGTGTGATAATATATTTTTATGGATATATAGACATTACTTATCCTATAACTAACCACAATGTTCACAAAGCCTACACCAAGAACACAACGCTTTGTGAACATAGTGCTACCTTAGTGTTCCTTGTGGTTAAAATAAATGAGATTCCTCTTCGTTAAATTTGTAAAGATTGCCACACTCCACTGCGTTTCGTTCGCAATGACAAAGCGGCTCAATGAGCAGCATCAGACCTCAGACTTCAAACAACCATCAACTGACAACCATCAACCAATCAATGAAACTCTCCAAACAGCTTTGTAGCCTCGTTGTAGGCGCTCTCAAAGCTCATTGGCTGCATATTGGTGTCGGCTTTTACCGAAGTAAAATAGGATAGCATACGCTCAGTAGGCATATTACCGGTAAGGTCATCTTTTGCCATTGGGCATCCGCCAAAGCCCTGTATTGCGCCATCAAAACGCTTACAGCCTGCTTTGTAGGCTGCATCTATCTTTTCGAACCATCTGTCAGGAGTGGTATGCAGGTGTGCACCAAACTCGATCTGAGGGTATTTAGGGATAAGGTTAGCAAACAGGTAATCAATAACATCGGGCGTTGAGCTGCCAACAGTATCACTAAGCGAAAGTATCTTTACGCCCATGCCCGCCAGCTTTTCAGTCCACTCGCCTACTATCTCCACATTCCACGGGTCACCATACGGATTCCCGAAGCCCATTGAAAGATAAGCCACCACTTCTTTGTTGGAAGCATCGGCAATGTTCAGTATTTCCTGAAGGGTAACTATCGATTCGGCTATGGTTTTGTGCGTATTTCGCATCTGGAAGTTCTCAGAGATCGAGAACGGATAACCTAAGTATTGAATTTCTTTATGTTCGGATGCTAATTGCGCGCCCTGAGTATTGGCAATGATAGCCAATAGTTTACTTTGCGTATTGGAAAGGTCAAGCCCTGCAAGCACCTCGGCAGTATCTATCATTTGAGGGATAGCCTTTGGTGAAACAAAACTTCCAAAATCTATAGTATCATATCCTATTCGCAACAGCGATTGGATATAGCTTATTTTCCTTTCGGTAGGAATGAATGCCTTAATGCCTTGCATGGCATCACGTGGACATTCGATAATTTTAATCTTTTCCATAAAGGTCAAAGATAATAGATTTGGCGTACTTGCGAAAACGTTTTCTCTTAGAGTTACTGAGGAACTTAGAAACTTAGGTTCTTAGGTTTCTCACTCAGTACCTAAAAACCTAAGACACTCAGTCACTAAGAACTTAAGAGCCTTTTATTTATATCCCTGATCAAAGCCGGGCCTTCATAAATGAATCCTGTATACAGCTGTACAAGGCTTGCGCCTGCCTCCAGCTTTTCAAGGGCATCTTCGGCAGTATGGATTCCTCCTACTCCAATGATTGGGAATGCTTTATTACTTTTCTCTGAAAGAAATCGGATTACCTCAGTTGAACGTTTGGTAAGTGGTTTACCGCTTAGTCCTCCCATTTCATTTTTATCGGCAGACACAAGTCCCTCACGTGAAATGGTAGTATTCGTAGCAATCACACCCGCAATCTTAGTCGTTTTCACGATGTCGATGATATCCAGAAGCTGGTCATCGGTAAGATCCGGTGCAATTTTAAGCAGTATCGGTTTTTGAGCAGGTTTGGCTGCATTCTTATCCTGAAGCGTTTGCAGCAGGTTAGTTAGCGGCTCCTTATCCTGAAGTTCTCTAAGGTTAGGCGTATTTGGCGAACTCACGTTCACTACAAAATAATCTACATAATCATATAGTGCATCATAACAGATCTCGTAATCACTTACAGCATCTTCATTTGGCGTAACCTTGTTCTTACCGATGTTACCACCTATAAGCACATGGCCTTTACCTTTAGGATTCTTCTTAAGGCGTTTTACAGCTTCCTGCACACCGCCGTTATTAAAGCCCATACGATTGATGATAGCACTGTCTTCCTTAAGCCTGAAAGATCTCTTTTTAGGATTTCCTTCCTGTGCTTTTGGCGTAAGCGTACCAATCTCAATAAAACCAAAACCAAGATCAGAGAACTCTTTGAACATTTTCGCATCCTTATCCATACCGGCAGCAAGTCCTACCGGATTTTTGAACTTCAGTCCGAAAACCTCGCGCTCAAGACGTGAATCTTTTACTTCATACATCGCCCTGAAAAGCGAAGGGAAACCCGGAATGCTGTCAAGGAAACGTATTGCTGAAAATGTAAAATGGTGAATTTTCTCCGGATCGTAACGGAAAAGTATTGGCCTTATTAAGGATTTGTACATATCAAATTGTTTGGTAGCGGCAAATTTAAGAATAACCTGCCACATTAAAAATTAAACTGCGAAAGTTATTAAATTTGAACTATAAATATAGAATTATTTATCAGCAAAGACCTTACCGCTCACAAAAGTCTGAACAGGAAGCACGTATCAATTTAGTTGCTGAAATAGCGATGCATCACTAATATTCAATATAAAACTCATATAAAAACACCATAAAATTGCGCAAAATCGTAAATTTGCGCATCATTTTAAAACAAAACTAAAGATGCAGCATATTATAGACCGTTTTATCAGCTATGTTACCATAGATACTGAATCTGACGCGAGTTCTGACACTACACCAAGTACAGCAAAACAATGGGATCTTGCCAATAAGCTTGCCGAAGAGCTTAAAGCTATAGGTATGGAAGATGTAACCATCGACAAACATTCGTATGTTATGGCAACACTTCCTTCTAATGTGGACCACGAAGTACCTGTTATCGGTTTTGTTTCTCACTTTGACACTACTCCTGATTTTACCGGGGCTAACGTAAAGCCGCAAATCGTTCCTAACTATGATGGTGGTGATATCGTGCTGAATAAAGAACTTAACATTGTTCTTTCTCCGTCATATTTTAAGGATATGCTGCAATATAAAGGCCAGACACTTATCACTACAGATGGTACTACCCTTCTTGGTGCCGATGACAAAGCTGGTATTACCGAGATCGTTACCGCTATGGAGTATATGATACAGCACCCGGAGATCAAACACGGAAAAATCCGCGTTTGTTTTACGCCTGACGAAGAAATCGGACGTGGTGCCGACCTGTTTGACGTTGAGAAATTTGGCGCTGAATGGGCTTATACTATGGACGGAAGCCAGATTGGCGAACTTGAATATGAAAACTTTAATGCTGCTGCCGCAAAAATCACTTTTAAAGGTATCAGCGTACACCCGGGCTATGCAAAGGGCAAGATGATCAACTCTATGCTGCTGGCTAATAAATTCATCTCTAACCTGCCTAAAGAAGAAGTTCCTGAAAAGACTAAAGGCTATGAAGGTTTCTTCCACGTTGTTGGACTAAGCGGAAGTATTGAGGAAACAACACTTAATATAATCATCCGTGACCACGACCGCAAAAAATTCGAGAAAAGAAAAAAACTTATCGGTAAGATTGCCGACAAGATAAACAGGAAGTTCGAAAAACAATTTGGCGGCGATGTAGCTATTGCAGAGGTGAAAGACTACTACTACAACATGAAGGAGATGGTTGAACCTGTAATGCACATTGTTGACATTGCAGAGAAAGCCATGAGAGAACTTGGTATCGAACCACTGATAAAGCCTATTCGTGGCGGTACTGACGGTTCAAGACTATCCTATATGGGTCTGCCATGCCCTAACATCTTTGCCGGCGGGCATAACTTTCATGGTAAGTATGAATATGTGCCCGTAGAGAGTATGCAGAGAGCTGTAGAAGTAATCGTTAAGATTGCCGAGCTTACTGCAGAAAAGAAATAAGATCTAAGCTGAACGCAAAATATAAGCATAAAAAATCCCCATCTTGCGACGGGGATTTTCTTTTTATGATAAGCCTTCTGAATTGGGGTTATTTAACCTCTTTTGCAGGTGCATTTAATTTTTGGCTTAATTCGTTAGATATAGCCGAACGCTCCATTTTAAGCTTTCCTGCCATAGTCTCGATAACTATCGAATCAGCTGCAAGCTCAGCCACTCTTCCGTGGATACCGCTTTTAGTGATGATCTTGTCACCAACTTTTAGGTTAGCTTCAAACTCTTTTTCAAGTTTTTGTCTTTTTTGCTGTGGCCTTAGCATTAAAAAATATACTACCACAAACATTAGTATAATCGGTGCAAATTGTCCTATCTGTCCCATATTGAATTAGTGTGCTGCAGGCGTTACACCAATACCTCCCGCAGGAGCATCAATGTTAGCCTTGAATTTAAGAACTTCTGAAGCTTTTTCAGTGTTCATTGTTACTGTAACTGTTTTCTCCTGATTACCGCTTTTTCCTGTTGAGTCAAATATTACTTTGATATCACCTGAAGCTCCCGGTTTGATTGGAGTTTTAGTGAATTCAGGAACTGTACATCCGCAGCTTGGTTTAGCATCGCTAATTACAAGATCTGCAGTACCTTTATTAGTCACTTTAAAAGTGTGCTCCACTTTATCCCCTTGCTTGATATTTCCAAAATCGAATTCCATGCTGTCAAATTCTGACACAGGAAGGTTTCCTGATTGTGCATGTGCAATTTCAGCTTCTTTAGCTGTTTTGTCGTCTATGCGTAATGCTGCATTTTCTTTTTTGCATGCTGTAAGCACTAAAGATGCTACGAAGAACATAGCGGCTGTTTTTTTCAACATAACTTAAAAAATTTATAATTTGTTTTACATTAAACCTCTACCGGTTTTGATTAATTTATTACTGGCCTGGTAATCTTTTACAAGATTATCAAGGATTCCGTTGATAAAAATACTGCTTTTTGGTGTAGAATACTCTTTTGCGATCTCAAGATATTCGTTAATTGTAACCTTTACAGGTATCGAAGGGAATTTTAGGAATTCGCAAATAGCCATTTTAAGGATAATCGCGTCAATCTCGGCAATACGCTCGGTATCCCAGTTTGGTGTCTTATCGATAAATTCTTTGGCTAACTCAACATTATTAAGCACCGTCTTACGGAAAAGGTCTTTTACAAAATCCTTATCATCAAGATCTTTATAAAGCCTTGGTACACGGAACGTTTCTTTATCTTCCTCTGCAGGGGTGATCGTACCCAGTTGTTTAGCTATAAGCGTATTCACTACCGGAATATCATCTACCCATGTAAGCTTGTAGTCTTCAAGGTATTCATACAGCTTTTCGTTTGGAGCTACTACTTCTGTAAAAAGCTCGGCAACAAAATCTCGGTCTTCCTCAAAGCTGTTGGTTTTACTCTCCATGTATTTCTCATATACTTCGCTCTTTTTCACATCGTCAAGAAGCAGGAGAATATAATCATCATTATTTTTCCAGTTGTTTACATTACGGTCAGCCATAGCGATGCTAAGCGCATTGCTCTCTGAAAGAATATGAAGCACCTGGTTGTTGATGAATTTTTTGTTAGGATTGCGTTCTTCGGCAGTCGCAAGGTGTTTTTTTGACGATTTTTCAATAAAATCTTCCTCACTGTTCCTTATCTCTACCAATGCAGAGAGCATGATAAGATACAGGTCACGAATGTTTTCAATACTGTTAAAAAGGAATTTCTCTTCCTTTTCAAGATTGTCTGAATCATTTTGATGCATTGCATATATTGACTGCATCACTTTAACCCGAATATGTCTTCTGTTTAACATCCGCCTATAAGAACTTTAAAATTAAGAGAGCGAAAGAGAATACCTCTTTCGCTCTGCAAAATTAAGAATAATATTTTTGAAAGCTAATTATTTAGCTGTTTCTTTTTTCTTGTCGTCAATACGTTTCTGAGCCATTGCCATAGCAGCCTGCTGCGTAGTAATACCCTGAGTCTCAGCAAGGCTAAAGATCTCAAGTGTAGTGTTATAGATGTTTTCAGTTCTTCTCATTGCCTCAGCTGAGTCGTAACCTACGATTTCTGCATATACATTGATGATACCACCTGCGTTGATAAGGAAGTCAGGAGCATAAAGGATACCTTTTTCCTGAAGTATCTTACCGTGTACAAGCTCATTAGCCAACTGGTTGTTAGCCGCACCAGCGATAACTTTAGCTTTTATTTTATCGATCGTAGCATCGTTTATCGTAGCACCAAGAGCACAAGGAGCATAAATATCTACATCTGCAGCATAAACATCTTCTCCAGTATAGATAGTAGCACCATATTTAGCAGCTACTTCTTCCATTTTTACCTGGTTGATATCAGCTATCTGAACAAGAGCACCTTCTTTAGTAAGGTAATCGATAAGGGTTTCACCTACGTGGCCTGTACCTTGTACCAATACTTTTTTACCTGCAAGCTTATCGCTTCCAAACTGGTGAAGAGCAGCAGCTTTCATACCCATGTAAACACCGTAAGCAGTTACAGGAGATGGATTTCCTGATCCGCCACGCTCTACAGATATACCTGTAACATATGGAGTAACATCACGGATAAGATCCATATCGGCAGTAGTTGAACCTACGTCTTCAGCAGTGATATATTTACCGCTAAGTGTGTGAACAAACTGACCGAACCTTGTGATCATTTCCGGAGTCTTGTCAATTTTAGAATCACCTATGATAACAGCTTTACCACCACCCAGGTTTAATCCTGAAATAGCCGATTTGTAAGTCATACCTCTTGAAAGCCTCAAAACGTCGTTAAGAGCCTCCCATTCGTTAGCATACTTCCACATTCTTGTTCCTCCTAATGCAGGACCTAAAACTGTGTTATGAATACCTATAATTGCTTTTAAACCTGTATCTTTGTCATGGCAAAAAACGATCTGCTCATGGTCATTGAAAGATGCCTGTCCAAAAACAGGGTCCACTTTTGAAAGCTCGTTAGCCTTAATAACTTCTGTTATCATAATAATAATTTTTAAATTTGAAATTTATTCAAAAACAGGAGACAAAATTACACATTATATTAAGATAAGACAAAATAAAAGTCTTTTTTTACGTATTCTCTAATAAATTACGCTTATTTATTTGCTTAAATTACTTCGTTAGATTCAATATTTTAACAAGAAAAATGACAAAAAAATAGCATTTGAAAAAATAACATGAAAGAACTTCAGTATTTAAATAAATATTTTATAAAATATAAATTTCAATTTCTTTTAGGAATCTTCATAACAATAGTAGCACAAATCTTCTCTTTGTTTACTCCTGAACTAATAAAAGATTCTATCAACTCGGTACTTTCGACCGCACAGGACGGAAGCATTCACCCAGAAAAAGTAAAAGGCATGCTTACCAACAACCTTTTGCTGATATTAGCAACAACACTTATAGGAGGTGTACTGACATTTTTTATGCGTCAGACACTTATTGTTATGTCACGCCATGTGGAGTTTGACCTTAAGAATGAGGTATTCCGCCAGTATGAGAACCTATCGCCAAGCTTCTATAAAAAGAACCGTACCGGCGACCTTATGAACCGTATCAGCGAAGACGTTGGCCGCGTACGCCAGTATGTAGGCCCCGCAATCATGTATGCACTCAATACCGTGATAACCTTTGCGGTAATCACAACGCACATGTTTACCATTTCGCCAAAACTTACTTTTTACACCTTATTACCACTACCTATACTTGCTTACTCCATTTTTTGGATAAGCCAGCAGATCAACAAGCGTAGTACTTTATACCAACAGAATCTTTCCAAACTTTCTTCATTCACCCAGGAAATGTTTTCGGGTATACGTATCGTTAAGGCCTATTCACTTGAAAAACAAAAACAGGAAGACTTTAAGGAACTATCCAGAGACAGTGTTGCCAAAAACCTGAGCCTTGCTAAAGTGAACGCCCTGTTTGGCCCATTCATGATCTTAATGATAGGCATCAGCAATCTTGTGGTTATCTATGTAGGCGGTATGATGTATATGAATGGTAATATTGCCGAAATAGGCATTATAGCGCAGTTCGTTATTTATATTAACAGGCTTACCTGGCCGGTAGCTTCATTAGGCTGGATATCGTCAATGGTTCAGGAAGCAGAAGCTTCGCAAAAAAGAATCAACGAATTCCTTAAGATACAACCGGATATCCAAAATAATAACCCGGAACATACACCTGTATTAGGACAGATCGCTTTTGACAATGTGACATTTACTTATGATGACACCAACATCACCGCACTTAAAAACATATCGTTTACAGTAAACAAAGGCGAAACCCTGGCAATACTGGGCAGAACGGGTTCGGGTAAATCAACCATACTATCACTCATCAGCCGATTATATGATGTAGAGAAAGGTAAAATAACCGTTGATAACGAAAATGTAGAAGACCTTAATCTATACGACCTTCGTAACAGCGTAGGTTTTGTACCTCAGGATGCTTTCCTTTTTTCAGACACCATAGGAAACAACATTAAATTCGGTAAAGAAGAAGCCACACACGAAGAAGTAGTGAGCGTTGCAGAAAAGGCAATGGTACACAACAACATCATCGGTTTCAACAAACAATACGAAACCATACTAGGTGAGCGCGGAATTACACTGTCAGGCGGGCAGAAACAACGCGTATCCATCGCAAGGGCAATGATCAAGGATGCTCCTATATTACTGCTTGACGACTGTCTTTCAGCAGTTGACACCGAAACAGAAGAAGCTATCCTGAACAACCTGCTCGAATTTTGCAGGGATAAGACAACCATAATTGTTAGCCACAGGGTATCTTCTGCTAAAAATGCCGACAAAATAATTATCCTGGAAGATGGTGAAATCCTGCAACAAGGAACTCACAATCAGTTAGTAAATCAGCCAGGATATTACAAAGAATTATACTTAAAACAACTTTCTGAAAAAGAAATGCAATAAATTGTTGGTTTGTTTAGATTTTTTTTAGATTTTTGGTTTCGACATAAACCAATATAAAAAGAACCAAGGATTATGAGAGAAAATGACATGCTGGAAAAGGAAGAGATCTTTTCAAAAGTATTGAGGGCAGGGAGAAGGACATATTTCTTTGATGTAAGGGCTACTAAGGCTGATGATTATTATATTACCATTACCGAAAGTAAAAAATTTACAGAAGAAGACGGCTCATTCCACTTTAAGAAGCACAAGATCTATCTTTACAAGGAAGATTTTACCGCTTTCAGAGAAATACTTGACGAAATGACATCTTATGTTCTTAACAACAAAGGTGAGGAAGTAATCTCAGAAAGACACCAAAAAGACTTTAGAAGACTGTTTGGTGAAAAAGGCGAAGAAGCTGAAACTATTACCAGCGAAAGCTTTACCGATGTAAATTTTGACGACATTTAATACCGACCAAACCGTCAAAAAACTATGAAATTATGAAGTCCGGAATCCGTGAGGTTTTTGGACTTTTTTTATAGGACATACTCTCAGCTTCCGTCATTGCGAGGAGGAACGACGAAGCAATCTGAGATTGCCGCGCTTCATTGCATTACGCTCACAATGACAGAACGTTACGCAAACCCATAACACAATAGTCCAGGCATCCCTTACCCTATCCTCAATCCATTCTCCACCTTAAAATCCGGAGCAAGCAGAATAACATCGCCCTCCTGCCCTACAGCACCGAGCACCAGACATTCACTCATAAATTTGCCAATCTGCTTTTTAGGAAAATTTACCACTGCAACGATCTGTCGGTTTATTAAATCATCTTTAGCATAGCGCTTAGTTATCTGCGCTGATGATTTACGAATACCGATTTCCGCACCAAAGTCAATTGTCAGTTGGTATGCCGGTTTTCGTGCTTCAGGAAAATCATTAGCTTCTATAATAGTTCCCACACGCATTTCGGTTTTTTCAAATTCTTCCCAGGATAGCATATTGTTTGGAGTTTAAAATTATCGTACTTTGCTAAGATAATTGTTTCTCACAAAATGGCAAATACCTTATCAAACATGCTGCCTTTGGGCACTACTGCACCCGCTTTCTGGCTTAAGGACACGAATTCCAATCATCATTACACTTTTACACAGCTTAGAGGTGAAAAAGGTACGCTTGTTATGTTCATCTGTAACCATTGCCCTTTTGTGCATCATGCTATGGAAGAGATAATCATGATCGCCAACGATTACCGCGTTCAGGGAATAGGCATTCTTGCTATCAGCAGTAATGATATCGTAAAATACCCGATGGATGGACCGGAGCATATGGCGCAGTTTGCCTTTGATAATAAAATGGACTTCCCTTACCTGTTTGATGAAAATCAGGACGTTGCCAGGGCTTATGATGCAGCATGCACACCTGATTTCTATCTTTTTGATAATCAGGATAAATTAGTATATCGTGGCCAGCTTGACGATTCCCGTCCGGGAAATAACATTCCATTGAGTGGTAGCGATTTGCGTATAGCCATAGACGGAGTACTCTATAACCGCAGCATTCCCGAAAACCAGAAACCAAGCATGGGATGCGGGATTAAATGGAAATAATTTTTTTTACTATTTATCTTTGCTACCTTTACCATGATGAAATCATAAAAACTATGACGTTTAATACAGCACATAACTTAACACTGCCTCCTTTTTCCAAAAGGAACAGTTTTATTATGCTTATTTCACATAGTAAGGCCTTCATTATATAAGCCCCCTGCTTATTATATACACTTCAACAGGGGATTTCACATATCACTTTATTAAAGGATACTGCTACGCCATATCCTCTTTAATCTCAACTATTATAAGCTTTTAGCTTTATTAACAGCACGCCGTATTATCTGGACGCTGTCGTTAATCTTTGTTGCAATAATTTCATTTTTTATTGTAAGCCATTAGTTGCATCCTGCAATCTAATAGCCCACCAGCTATAATAAGTATTGCATTTATGTGCCTTAACAAGACTTTTAAGAGTTTGCTGAAATGTATTTTAAAGAAAAAAACAATCAATAAATAAATTATAAAACTATAAGAATATGAATCCTATACCAACACTTTCCTTTAATGATTATACTACTTTGAGGGAATTAATTAAGAACAATACCAATTCAAAAATTGATAAAGAAGTAAAACAACTTTCAAGAGAGCTCGACAGAGCAGTTGTAAATAAAACAGAACCGATTGATACAGTTGTAAAAATAGGCTCGAACGTGGAGATTGAAGACATTAAAACCGGACAGAGACTAAAGGTAAATATTGTACTTCCTCAGAATTCGAATATTAAAGAAGGTAAAATATCAGTTTTTGCCCCGCTAAGCATAGCCTTAATAGGCTTTAAGATCAATGATAAAGTGGTTTGGGAAATGCCTGCAGGAGTTAAGAATATCAAAATTATTACCGTTTCTAATTAATCTGTTGTTAAATACAACAGATTAATCTTTCTCCATAACAACATCTACAGGCTTATTCATTTTACGTCCAAATTTTACAGCAGCCTGCTGGCTTTCGTTAGAACATAAAACATACATATTATAAGCATATAGCGGCAGGATAAGCGTTTTGAATTTCCCGCCGTTTTCGTTACCGTCAATATCTTCTATTTTTATAGAAAAATTATCAGCAGGGAAAGTATTCGCTACGTTAAGCAGGTAATTATCTTTGGCAAAAGGAAAAAAATAACGTTCTTTCTTAGCTGTTTCACCCGGCTGCAATCTTTGGTTATTATCTCCTATAAGATAGTTGGAAGAAAACACCATCGGCTGATTAGCATTCTTAAAGCTGTAACGGTTACCAATATTAATCAGATCCCTGCCAAGGCTGTCTACAACCGTAATTTTAAGGTTTTTGATATTTTCTTTTTTACCTGATTCATGCACGTCTAAAACGACATAAGAAGTAAAATCATAACCGCAGTGCATGGCATTGCCGCCCGGCAACTGTGCTTTAGCAGTAAAACCTAAAAGAGAAACTATGATAAATAAAGCGTATTTCATAAGTAATTGAATTGCTGCAAAAATAGGATTATACAGCGTTACTTTCAAAAAGTATTCCAATAATTAGTTAACGGTTGACAGTTTAAAGTTTACAGTTCTCGCAAAAAATAAGGCTGCCCTTTCGGACAGCCTTCTGATATCTCATTTCTCAATACTGAGAATTATTTTACGTCTACAAGTTCAACGTCAAAGATAAGTGTAGCTCCCGGAGGGATAACACCACCTGCACCGCGCTCACCGTAACCTAAGTGAGAAGGGATAACAAAACGAGCTTTGTCTCCTACCTGAAGAAGGGCGATACCTTCGTCCCATCCTTCGATAACATGGCCTTGCCCAAGAGGGAAATCAATTGGCTGTTTTCTTTTGTATGAAGAGTCAAATTCCTGACCGTTCTCAAGAGCACCTTTATAGTGTACAGAAACAGTTTTGCCCTTTTGAGCCTGTTTTCCGTCACCTTTCTGGATGATCTTGTAACGAAGTCCGCTTTCAGTCTTCTCAAAGCCTGCAGCAAGTTTCTCCATAGCCTCTTCAGCCTGTTTTTTAGCTTCAGCAACACGCTTTTCGCGAGAACCTTCAAAAGTCCTGAATGCTTCGATAGCATTCCATTTCTGAGCCTCTTCACCAACACGGATGATCTCAACGCTTTCAAGAGCATCATTACCCTGGATAGCATCAACTACATCCTGTCCTTCTACTACTTTACCAAACACAGTGTGCTTGTCATCAAGCCAAGGTGTAGCAACATGAGTAATAAAGAACTGAGATCCGTTTGAACCCGGACCTGCATTTGCCATTGAAAGTACACCAGGAGTATCGTGACGAAGTGACGGGTGGAATTCATCATCGAATTGGTAACCCGGACCACCGGTACCTTTTCCTTGTGGACAACCACCTTGTATCATGAAATCAGCGATAACACGGTGAAATTTAAGTCCGTCATAATATGGTTTACCCTGAGGCTTAGCGTCGTTTTCAAGGTTACCTTCTGCAAGGCCCACGAAGTTACCAACTGTTCCGGGTGTAAGATCGTGTGTAAGTTTCACAAGGATAGACCCTTTAGCGGTATTGAATTTTGCGTAAATTCCGTTTTCCATTATGTTGTTGTTTATTTTGAAAGATGCAAATTTACGAATTAATTCCTATCATCATTCGCACACTGTCATAACAAAAGTTTAAATTTGGTCATCAACAATCAATCATAAAATGAAAAAAGAAGACGATTACCTTGATATAAACCGAAAAGCCTGGAACGATAAGACTGAAGTACACGTAAACTCCGAGTTTTACGACATGCCGTCATTCCTTGCAGGAAAGAATACCTTAAACGAAATTGAACTATCATTGCTTGGTGACATTAAAGGCAAAAAGATACTGCACCTGCAATGCCATTTCGGACAGGACACTATTTCATTCAGCCGACTGGGTGCCGAAGCTACAGGTGTCGACCTGTCAGACAAAGCCATTGAAAAAGCCCGTGAATTATCAGTTCAGACGGAAGCGCACACTCGCTTTATATGTTCAGATGTTTACAGCCTGCATGAAGTACTCGATGAAGAATTTGACATCGTCTTTACCAGTTACGGCACAATAGGCTGGCTGCCCGACCTTGAAAAATGGGCATGGACAGTTTCACGCTTCCTGAAACCGGGCGGAAAGTTTGTTTTTGCCGAATTTCACCCTGTGGTATGGATGTTTGACCCTAATTTTGAAAAGGTAGCCTACCGTTATTTCAAAACCGAAGCTATAATTGAAACCGAACTGGGTACTTATGCTGATATGTCGACCCCAGCCGAATATGAAATGATCACCTGGAATCACGGTATCAGTGAAGTGGTAAACAATCTTATAGGAGCAGGACTTGAAATAAATGTTCTGAACGAATATGACTACTCGCCTTATAACTGTTTCCGTGGTACTGAGGAATTTGAGCCTGGCAATTACAGAATAGCCCACTTAGGCAACAACATACCGATGGTATATGCCATTAAAGCGACGAAAAAGTAATCTGAATAATTATTATTTTTGCGTAAACCTAATATTTAACTATGGAAAGTATTTTTGACCCACAAGGGAATCAACATATAATAGACCGCATTGAAACACTTACACCCATTAAACTATCTCAATGGGGTAAAATGACGGTTAGCCAGATGCTGCTGCACAGCCAGATGCCTATAAAAGTAGCTTTAGGAACACTGGAAGTAAAACCCCAACCGATACTTAGCTTCCTTTTTGGTAAATCAGCAAAAAAGAAACTCACCAGCAATCAGCCTTTCGGCAAAGGTTCGCCTACAGCAAAGGAGTTTGTAATCAAACATGAACCGGATTTTGAAAAATCAAAAAAAGAACTAATCGAACTGGTAGCTGTTTTTGCAAAAGAAGGGCATGCCGCCATAAAGATTGAAAAACACCCGTTCTTTGGCCACATGACACATCACGAATGGGATTTGTTGCAATGGAAGCACCTTGACCACCATTTAAGGCAGTTTGGGGCTTAATTTAATGTAATAATGTAGCAATTCTCTAATATAACAATTCCTTTAGTCCAGTGTAGTTCACATTGCTAAAGGAATTGCTACATTTGCACATTATTAAATTATCACATTGTAAAATGCGAATAGACATCATTACCTTGCTTCCTGAATTATTACGAAGCCCTTTCGACGCCTCAATACTTAAACGTGCCCAGGACAAAGGCATTGTAGAAATTCACCTTCACAATCTTAGGGACTACAGCACCAACAAGCATAAAAATGTAGATGACTACCAGTTTGGAGGCGGAGCCGGTATGGTTATGATGATCGAACCTATTGATACATGTATTTCTAAGCTGAAAGCTGAACGCGAGTACGACGAAGTGATCTATATGTCACCCGACGGCGAAACCCTGAACCAGGGCATGTCTAACCGTATGTCGCTTTTAAAGAACATCATTATACTTTGCGGTCACTATAAAGGTGTAGACCAGCGTGTGCGTGACCATTTTATCACTAAAGAAATATCTATTGGCGATTTTGTGCTTTCAGGTGGCGAACTTGCTGCAGCCGTTGTAGCCGATAGTATCATCCGTCTTATTCCGGGTGTACTGAGCGATGAGACCTCAGCGCTTACCGACAGCTTTCAGGACAACCTGCTTGCACCACCGGTATACACCCGACCTGCCGAATATAAAGGCTGGAAAGTGCCCGACGTGCTTCTAAGCGGAAACTTTGCCAACATAGACAAATGGCGCGAAGACATGGCCATGGAACACACAAAGACCAGAAGGCCGGATCTTTTAGAGTAAGTGATAATTTGTTTAAAGTTGCTCCACAAGACCCTTTCAGGTAATCTAAACAATAGGTTTAGAAGCTTTTTGAACTTGAAAACTTAAAAAAACAGCATTAAACTTTAAACTTTAAACAAAAAACTTTTATATTTGCACCCTCATTCGGATCAACCTCTGGCGAAAATCGTGATATGTTGTTTTGAATCAAACAATTAAAACTAATAATCATGTCTGATTTATTAAAATTTGTACAAAGCGAATTTGTAGAAAAAAAAGATTTTCCTGATTTTAACGCAGGTGATACATTAACTGTATACTACGAAATTAAAGAGGGTGAAAAAACAAGAACTCAGTTCTTTAAAGGAGTTGTTATCCAAAAAAGAGGTGCTGGAATCACTCAAACATTTACTATCCGTAAAATGTCTGGTGCTGTAGGTGTAGAGCGTATTTTCCCGCTTAACATGCCGGCTCTTCAGAAAATTGAAGTTAACCAAAGAGGTAAAGTTAGAAGAGCTCGTATATTCTACTTCCGTGAACTTACTGGTAAAAAAGCTAAGATCAAAGAAAGAAGAAGAAGATAATCTTTTCTCAGAGATATATAAGATCCCGTGCATTGCATGGGATTTTTTTTGCCCATACCCTACCCCTCCAAACCACTATATTTCCCTACCTTTACACCATGGATCCGATCTTTATCAAAATAGCAGACATTCGCGGCGGCGTACACTTTGTAAACATCAAACACATTTATGAAGTAGAAGAAGTGGTAAGCGCCAGAGCCAAACTTACCCATGTGAGGTATTACTCCATACCCGACTGTAAAGGACAGGTAAACAAGGTAATTACCAAAGAATTCACCAATGTTCTCCTGGAAAGGATAAACAAGCTAAAAGAACAGCCGGAATAAAACTCAGGGGATTCTGTTCCTTAAAATATTGCGGATTGTAAAATAACTACAACGTTTTTTTACCGATTTACCAACACCCTGTTACATAAGATTTTCCTATATTTGCGAGCCTTGTTTCTTATCAGGCCTGCAATACCGCACCTAACGGGAAACAACTCAGACAAACACTCAAATAACATAGTAATAATCAGCCTTTCAGCAGCCATGCCGGAAGGGTCATTAAACAAACGAACACAATGTCCAAAACATCAAAAATCTTTTATACGATAACTGATGAGGCCCCAATGCTGGCCACCCATTCATTACTTCCTATCGTGCAGGCGTTTACTGCACCTGCAGGAATAGAAGTTGAAACCCGTGACATATCTCTTGCCGGAAGGATACTTGCCAACTTCCCGGAAAACCTTACTGACAGCCAGAAAATTGGCGATGCGCTTACAGAACTTGGCCAGCTGGCTACTACTCCTGAGGCTAACATCATCAAATTACCAAACATTTCGGCTTCTGTACCTCAGCTTAAAGCTGCTATCAAAGAACTTCAGGAGCAAGGATACAACATCCCTAACCTGCCGGAAGACGCAAAAACTGAAGAAGAAAAAGCGATCAAAGCTAAATATGCCAAAGTATTAGGATCTGCCGTTAACCCGGTACTACGCGAAGGTAACTCTGACCGTAGGGCTCCAAGAGCTGTTAAGAACTATGCTAAAGCACACCCGCACTCTATGGGCAAATGGAGCGCTGACTCTAAAACCCGTGTTGCAAGCATGACAGAAGGTGACTTCTACGGCAGCGAGAAATCGGTTACCGTTAAAGAAGCGACTGATGTAAGGATTGAGTTGACTGCAAACGACGGTACTGTTACCGTTCTTAAAGATAAAACTGCGCTTAAAGCAGGTGAAATTATTGACACCTCTGCGCTTAACCTTAACAAACTGAAAGCATTTATTGCTGAAGAGATTGTAAAAGCAAAACAGGAAGGCGTACTGTTCTCTGTACACCTTAAGGCTACCATGATGAAGGTTTCTGACCCTATCATTTTCGGTGCTATTGTAGAAGTGTTCTTCAAAGATGTATTCGAAAAGTATGCTGCTTTATTCAAACAGCTTGGTGTTGACACACGCAATGGTCTTGGCGATGTGTATGCTAAAATAGCAGGAAACGCTCAGGAAGCTGAAGTAAAAGCGGCTATCGAAGCTGTTTACAACAATGGTCCGGCTATTGCAATGGTTAACTCTGATAACGGAATCACTAACCTGCACGTACCATCTGACGTTATTGTTGATGCTTCAATGCCGGCAATGATTCGTACATCCGGACAAATGTGGAATGCAGCAGGCAAATCTCAGGATACTGCAGCAATTATCCCGGACAGATGTTATGCAGGTGTTTATGTAGCGACTATTGACGACTGTAAAAAACACGGTGCTTTTGACCCTGCAACTATGGGCAGCGTACCAAATGTTGGCCTTATGGCGCAAAAAGCAGAAGAGTATGGATCTCACGACAAGACGTTCCAGGCTGCTGCCAATGGTGTTATTAAAGTAATCGATAACAATAACGGTACTGTTTACATGGAGCAAAACGTTGAGGCTGGTGACATCTTCAGGATGTGCCAGACCAAAGACGCTCCAATCCAGGACTGGGTTAAGCTTGCGGTAAACCGTGCAAGATTATCTGCTACTCCTGCTGTGTTCTGGTTAGACGAGAACAGAGCTCACGATCTCCAGATTATCGAGAAAGTAAAAACATACCTTAAAGACCACGATACTAACGGGCTCGATATCCGTATCATGAACCCGGTTGATGCTACCAACTTCTCTCTTGAGAGAATCCGTAAAGGTGAAGACACTATCTCTGTAACAGGAAACGTACTGCGTGACTACCTTACAGACCTTTTCCCAATCCTTGAGCTTGGTACATCGGCTAAAATGCTTTCTATCGTTCCGCTAATGAATGGTGGCGGATTGTTTGAAACAGGCGCGGGAGGTTCTGCCCCTAAGCACGTTCAGCAATTTACAGAAGAAGGTTACCTTCGTTGGGATTCTCTTGGTGAGTTCCTTGCACTTGGTGTATCGCTGGAGCACCTTGGACAGACTCAGGATAACGCTAAAGCACTTATATTAAGCGAAACGCTTGATGCAGCTAATGAGAAATTCCTTGAAAACGATAAATCTCCTGCACGTAAAGTGGGCGAGATTGATAACCGCGGTTCTCACTTCTACCTTGCGCTTTACTGGGCTCAGGCTCTTGCTGCACAAACTAAAGATGCTGAACTTAAAGCTAAATTTGAATCTATCGCTGCTGAACTGACAGCTAATGAGGCTAAAATTGATGCTGAGCTTATCGCTGCTCAGGGCAAAGTTCAGGAAATAGGCGGTTACTACCACCCTAACTATGACCTTACTGACAAAGCAATGAGACCGAGCGCAACATTTAATGCTATACTTGCAAAACTGGCTTAATACCCGGTTGAAATTCATATTTGAAAAGCTATCCGAAAGGGTAGCTTTTTTTATAGGCATCCATCAACAAACACATATAAAAAAAACCGGCCCCGCTACTGCGGGGCCGGCCAATTTGGTTTTAGCTAAATTCTTATTGTACCTTAAGTACTTTTACCGTTTTAGAAACTTCACCAGAAGTTACTTTTAACATATAAGTACCATCTGCAAGATTGATCATATCAACATTGGCCTGGGTTGCATCAAATCGCTGCGACAGTACTGTCTGCCCCAGCATATTATATACTGTTACAGTATCGATAGCTGAAGAGTATGACAAAGTAAGTACGTTTTTAACCGGGTTAGGGCTATATGTAAATGCTTTTACATCAAAACGATCACTACCAAGTGTAAGGTCAATAGTTACCGCAAACACATCAAGACTTGTACAGCCATTGATGGTTTGTGTAGCAAAATAGTCCTCATCATTTAAAATTTGCGTTGTTACATCCAGAGCATTTTCACCGTCCTGTGCGTCAGCCAGCGTAGCATACCATGTTACAGTACCTGTAACGCCTTCAATCACAACATCCTCAAGAGTAGCATCAGTCGCAATATCAGCTGTGATTGCCTGAGTAGCTGCACCTGTTGGCGCCGCAGGTGTATTTATAACAACAGTTACACTTGTCCTTACTGCACTTTCGCACCCATTAACTGTTTGTGAAGCAAAATAATCTTCATCATTAGTCAGGACATCATCTGCATCAAGCATGTCACCACCTTCGGCATCGGTATACCATGTAATGTTTTCACCGGATGTAGTCTGTAAATCGGCTACAGTACCTGCATTACATATCGTTTGTGAAGCATTTGCTTCAGGAGCTGCAACAACGTTTATAGCCACTGTAACTTCAGTTCTTGCAACACTTTCGCATCCGTTGACTGTTTGTGAAGCAAAATAATGTTCGCCATCAACAAGAACCGTAGTATTATCAAGTGCTTCTCCTCCACTGGCATCAGCATACCATTTGATCTCCTCACTTGTTGTAGTTTGCAAATCGGCAATAGTACCTGCGTTACAAATCGTTTGTGAAGCATTAGCTTCCGGAGCAGCAATAATTGTTACTGTTACATCTATATCAGCTGCTATTGTACATCCATTAGCATTTGTAACACTTACCGTAAATGAAGCATCAGCATCGGCATAATAATATACGGTCGCAGCCGGTGTTCCTGTATAAGCTATTGTAGCAGCTTCATCTGTAAACAGTCCTTCAGCAGGAGACCACACATAGTCAGGCCCGCTTTCTGAAGCTGTAAGTGCCACAACTGAATTCTGGCAAACAACATCTGATGAAGCCGTTACTGTAATGGCAGCAGGCAGGGCGTTTACCACCACCTCTACCTCTGCCACTTCCACACATCCTGAAGCAGCATCAGTAGCTGTAACAGTATACGTTGTATTTTCTGTCGGGCTCACTGTTTGAGCCGCACCTGCAAGGTTACCCGGCATCCAGTTATAAGTATATCCTGCATTGGCACTAGTTACATTCAGGTTAGTACTCTCCCCTAAGCAGATAGTATTATCTGAAACAACAGCAACAATATCCGGAGCATCGTTTACCGTAACTGTTACCATTACCCGTGGGCCTGAACAAAGCTTAGTCCCGTTAAAAGACATTAACGGACGGCTTGTCGCTGTCGAGGTTATACCTATACCGCCCTCCCCCGGAGCTCCACAAATAGCATCGGCTGTAACAAAACTATCTCGGGTACATGTACTACTGGTAAAGCCTGTAGCATATGAATTAACATTAGACCATGATGTTGGATCGGCATTACCTGCGTCATTATTGCTATAACATATCTGCACTACCAGATTGCTCGTTCCATCCCAAATAAAAGGTGTTGTAAAAGCATAGGTATTAAAGCCTGTCGTTAATATCTGAAGTGCATTAGAATACACTGTAGTCAACCCACCGATATGAGTACTAGTTGACTGGTTTTGTGCAGTATGCCCTATGCTTACCGCAAATCCGTTGTATACATTTGTGCCCGGGTTGCCAACCGAAATTGCAAGCGAATTTATCGGGCCGGCATAAAGACCTATAGCCTGAAGTTCAGAAGCCCTGATTATGTATTGAGTCTTTACTCCTCCGGCACTATTATAATATGGAGATACTCCCGCAGCCGGACTAAAACCTGTTGCAGCTCCAAGTATAGCTGTTTGAGAAGCCACAGGTGTCGCAGTAGATACATAATAATTAGTTGTCTGCTGAAGTCCTGACACGTTATAAGAAGCTCCTGAAGCCAATGGTGCTCCGCCTGTAGTTGCAGCATACCAATTGATAATTCCGCCCGGCGAAGCCGTTGCTGTTAATGTAGCTTCTCCTAATCCACAGGCAGTATCACCGGCAGAAGTTAGCAGATCCGGATAATCGCAAAGTGTCATAAATATTTTCACCACACTCCAGTCGCTGTAAACATCGGTACATTTTGTCCTTACAAATACATAGTAGGTAGTTGCAGGTGATATCACAGCAGGAGTAAGGCTGATGGCAGTTTGTGTAGTTTCGGTTCCTGAAGCCGGAGGTGTATTTGTTGTTGCAACCGCATACTCATACGCTGTTGGTGTACCCGCTGCCGGTAACTGCCATGATATAGTAGCAGAATTCTTAGTAACTCCTGTTACATCATTTAAAACAGGCGCTGCACATGGAGGCAGAGGTTCTATCAATAAAGCGCCAATATGAAAATCGCAATTTATACCTGCATTGTTTACAGGCCCGCTTGTTGCCTGAAAAGCAAGTTGTATCGTTTGACCTGTATAAGCACCCAGGCTTATAACATAATCCGTAAGCACATTTGTAAGACTGGCTGTATTTGTAGCGTCAAAAGTATAAATCGGTGTCCATACTGCACCACAGCCATCTGTTGACACAAGGACTTTTACCTTATCATCTGTTCCCATCATCCTATCAGGATCGGCAGTACCTACGCCTGAATCAGTTATTGCAGCTTTAAACTTTAGTCTTGATGCTGAGGTCAAAACAATCTTAGGGCTTATGATCCAGCCGTTCTGAGTATTATTAAACAGTGTATGCTTAATAGTAGGTATGCCAAGTTGTGTCGTTGCTGCAGCTGCTGCCGCAGTCCAAGAAGAGGTCATCATTGTTGTTGGAGCTGCCGAAGGCTCTATAGCTCCGGTTGTACCTCTTGCGGCATACCAGCCCACCTCATTTATACCCGGGTTTGTGGCATCAAAATTCTGAAAATTCACCGTCAGCGGAAGTGCTGCCGCTGTAACCGGTGTTGCAACAAATGTTATTCCGTTTGTACCTGTCACCGTATTGATATAAGTAGTAAATGAAGGAGTTGATCCACATCGGTTATATTCATACATTTTCACATAATAGGTTGTACCGCATGTTAAACCAGAAACAGCAGTGCTGGTAGAGGTTGCGATGGCATTGTCAGCCATAATCTGCTGTCCTGCATTCTGCCATACGGCATTTGCAGCATATGTAGGTATACCGGCCCCATTAACAGGATCAACAATTGGCGAAGTGCTCATTATTACTAACCTTCTTCCTCCATTTCCGGGTGTCCATATTAATGTAGCTGCATTACCCGCTTTTATAGCCGAAAGCCCTGTAACCTGGGTTGTAGGGGCAGCCACTGGGTTTACTAATGATGATGCAGAATAAGCAGTTAAGCCACTCGCTGTACAAGTAACCTTTAAACGGTACCGGATAGCAGTACCTGCAAAAACGGGAGGTGTGTACCCCATAGTAGTAGCACCAGTACCTCCTGTGGCATTAGCCCATGAAGTTCCGCCATTTGTAGATTCTTCCCACTGATAGGTCAATCCAGTTCCCACAGTAGTACCCACCCCATATAGTAATGGGACTGCGGCGCCTGTACAAATCATATTTGTATCAGAAGATAATGTACCTCCTGTCGGAGTGTCATTACAGGCAACAGGCACATCAAATCTGTAGCCGTTACCACTCCCCGGCCAAACCGACGGGTTAGAATTAACATAAGAAGATCCGTTAAGGGCATTAAGGTAATTTCCGTTTCCGCCGACTGAATTTTTAATTCCAATAGCTTTACTCGCACCGGTGAGCACATTTCCGGCAATAGCACCATATAAAAATTCAATTCTGCCCGGAGTAGCCGAGGCAGGTCCATACAACAACACCATAAAATTCACATTATCTACAGTGGTTGGTACTGTCAAAGTACTGCTGCTGTTAATGTTTCTCCATTCAAAAGCATATACACCTGTACCTACCGTGCCATGCACCATGCTTCCGTTACCTGCAGGCATAGGCCAGTTACCGCCAAGATTGCCTATCCAGGGAGCGAGATTATTATTTGGAGCATTAACATTAAACAAAGTAGCGGCCACACTTGCGGCGGCCGAAACCTGATTGCCCATGGCAACCCATCCATTGGTTGAGAATGTCACCTGTGTAAACGGATTCCCATCATAGGTAAAGGTAAATGGCAGTGTTACAAGCACAGCTCCGCTATCCTGATTACCACCAGATGTTAGCTGTGCATCGGTATTAATAACCGTACCTCCCGAAATCTGGGTATAGGTTTGTCCGCTCAACTGCGTGCGCGAATAGGCAGAAATCTGGGCAGAAGCCGTGCCTCCTGCCAAAAGCAGCGAGGCAAGAATGGCAAAGTTCCTGCCGCCTGTTTTAAAGAGGCTTTTGAAAGTAGTTATTTTCATATAGTCTAAAGGTGTTAATATTCAATCCGGATGGTTTTTGCTAAAATTTTAAATATGCAGCAACAAAAACATTGTTTTTAAAAACCAGATACACCATTTAAGTTAAATGGCAATCAAATTTATACCTTTACCTATATCGCTATTAAATCCTACCTATACATAAAACACTCACAGACTAAATTGATACCCTTTATTCGCCACTCAATTTTATCTTAAAAACTGATAAACAACACATTATATTTAACAAGCAAACTGCGATATTGTTAATCTAATCTTAAAATGTGAAGATTAAAAAATCGTAAATATTGTAACATTATATACTTTCATTCGTCAAATACCGTTATGAAAAAGGAAAATCTAAATCAGTATTAAAAATTAATTAACAAAACTAAAATTACAATAAGAGCCACTGCAGTAGATATTGCAATTTTGCACGGGTTCAGCCATCAATCAATCACCTGAAGCTAAAAGCTTCGACAAAACCAGTAAAACATGACCTTACACAAAAAAGGATTCCTCTCGGTATTCCTTCTGTTCATTTTCAGTACTGTCTTTGCACAGGAAAAATTTACGCTTAGCGGTACCATTACCGACGACAGCAGTAACGAAACCCTTATCGGTGCCAGCGTTTACATTAAGGAACTACAAACCGGCACCTCTACAAACGAATACGGTTTTTACTCCATCTCGCTTCCTGCCGGCACCTATACTGTGCTGATAAGCTATGTAAGCTTTGGAACACGTACAGAAACCGTAGTCCTTAACAGCAATGCACGTAAAAATTACGGTCTGGCTTCTGACAGTAAAGAACTCCAGGAACTTGTTATTACCAACAATGTGAAACGAGCTGAAATTCGTAAACCTGAAATGAGTGTCAACAGGATGTCAGCCGAAGAAATTAAAAAAATGCCCGTTGTTATGGGTGAAGTGGACGTATTAAAGTCACTGCTAACCCTGCCGGGTGTAACCAATGCCGGTGAAGGCGCATCAGGTTTTAACGTTCGTGGAGGTTCAGCCGACCAGAATCTTATCCTTCTCGATGAAGCTACTATTTACAACTCTTCCCACTTGTTTGGTTTTTTCTCGGTATTTAACGCTGATGCGATTAAAGACCTGAAGCTTTACAAAGGAGGTATTCCGGCGCGATATGGCGGAAGATTATCATCGGTTCTTGACATTTACCAAAAGGAAGGTAATAAGAAAGACTTTCACATGACAGGAGGTATAGGCGTAATTTCAAGCCGACTGCTTGCCGAAGGCCCTATAGTTAAAGATAAAGCCTCATTCCTTATTGGAGGAAGAGCATCTTATGCTCACCTTTTCCTTAAGCTGGCGGATAATGATAACTCAGCTTATTTTTATGACCTGAATACCAAATTAAGCTATAACCTCGGAGCGAACGACAATCTTTACCTTTCAGGTTATTTTGGCCGCGACCTTCTGGATATAAGCGACAGCTTTAATAATGTATATGGTAATGCGGTACTTAACCTGCGCTGGAATCACCTGTTCAGCGATAAGTTATTTGCGAATGCAAGTATGATATACAGTGATTACTATTATGGATTAGAACTTGGTTTCATCGACCTCAAATGGGATTCAGGAATCAAGAACTACAACTTTAAGTATGATCTTAAGCACTATCTGAATAATAAATTCAAACTGAATTACGGTCTTAATGCTGTTTACTATGACTTTAATCCGGGTACGGTAAAACCCCTTGGTCCCAATTCATCCATTAATTATGACCAACTGGAGAAAAAGTATGCCTTTGAGCCTGCTCTGTACATAGATGCCGAACAAGAGTTAAGCGAAAGCATCTCCGTTAGCTACGGACTGCGTTACAGCATGTTCTACCGTTTAGGAGAACAAAACATGAATACCTATGCCAACAACCAACCTGTAACGTTTGACAACGAACTGAAAATTTACGAAAAAGCAGATCCAACGGGAACTGTACATTATGATAAAAATGAGACAATAGCCAGTTTTGACAATTTTGAACCCCGTGCAGCTGTTTCCTTTAAAATAAATGACGATCAGTCGGTTAAAGCGAGTTACAACCGTATGTCGCAATACCTGCATCTTATTACAAACACCTCATCACCTACTCCTCTTGATGTATGGGCTCCAAGTGATGATTTTGTTAAGCCTGAATTGCTGGACCAGTTTGCAGTAGGCTATTTCAGGAATTTCAAGGATGACGCCTATACCCTTGAAGTAGAATCATTCTACAAAAAAGTACAGAACAAACTTGATTATATAGACGGTGCCGACCTGATTGCCAATAAAGCTATAGAACAGGTACTGCTTAGTGGAAAGGCAAGATCTTACGGACTTGAAGTACTTTTCCGCAAAAACAAAGGCAAGCTTACCGGCTGGGTGTCTTATACCCTGTCGCGCTCAGAACAGCAGACTCCCGGAAGAACTCCTGAAGAGACTGGTATTAACAACGGCGACTGGTATCGCGCGGGCTATGACAAACTTCACAACCTTTCGGTTACAGGAAATTACGAGCTGACTCCAAAATGGTCATTCGGGGCAATATTTGCTCTTCAAAGCGGACAACCTGCTACCTACCCTGAAGGACAGTACCAGTATGGTGACGTTAACATACCAATATTTGGTGGCAGAAATGCCCAAAGACTGCCGGCATACCATCACCTTGATGTTTCGGCAACTTATACACCTAAACCTGAAAAGAAACAGGGCTGGCAGGGAGAATGGGTATTTAGTATCTATAACCTGTATAACAGGCAAAATTCGGCCTCTATGTCTTTCAGGCAAAATGAAGATACCGGAAGAAATGAGGCTGTAAGGCTTTCTATCTTTGGTATGATCCCGAGTGTGACGTACAACTTTAAATTTTAAGCATCATGAAAAATATAAAATATATACTCCTGATACTGACCGTAATGTTCTTCGTTTCCTGCGAAGAGGTGGTAGATATTGACCTTGATACAGGAACACCAAGACTCTCTGTTGATGCCTCCATAAAATGGGTTAAAGGCACTGATGGCAGCCAGCAGAAAATAAAACTGACCATGACCGGAAGCTATTATGAAAATACGGTACCAGTAGTATCCGGTGCGACGGTGTTTATCACCAACAGCACCAATACAGTATTCGATTTCATAGAAACTCCGGGTACAGGTGAATACATTTGTACTAATTTTGTACCGGTAATTGGCGAAAAATACACCCTAACCATAGTTCACAACGGTGAAACCTATACCGCTTCAGAAACATTATATCCTACTCCTGACTTAGAAGCTCCGGTTCAAAAGAGTGATGGTGGCTTTACAGGTGATAATATTGAACTAACATATTACTTTCAGGATAACGGGGCAGAAAAGAACTTTTATGTTGCCCGTATCGATACCGATATTTATCCTTTCCCTCATTATGGTGCGCTGAAGGATGAATTTGAACAGGGAAATAAAATGACACTTATACTATCTGACGAAGATTTTAAGACAGGAGTTCCTGTAGATGTCGAATTATATGGAGTATCTGAACGTTACTACAATTTTATGATGATACTTATCTCTGTTACAGAAGGCGGTACCGGTACCGGCCCATTCATGACGCCACCGGTGAATGCCCGTGGCAACCTTATTAACCAGACAAATGAAAATAACTACGCCATGGGATACTTCAGGCTTAGCGAAGCAGAAGTCGTAGATTACATAATACAATAGCATAAAATGCAATAATGTTAAAATCCACCTTAATGGTGGATTTTTTTATTCATCGGACTGATAACCAACGGTTGTAGCCTGTAGTTTTATTATATTTGATACAAATTGCTCTTTTACCATGAAAATAACAACTATACTGTTGTTGCTTACCTTGTCCCTATTTGCTGTTTCCTGCGAAGATGTGGTCAGCGTCGATTTGGGCACCACAGAACCAAGGCTGGTAGTAGATGCATCTATATACTGGTATAAAGGCCATACAGGCGAATCCCAGGTTATCAGGCTCAGTACTTCAACGAGCTATTATGCTGATGAAATACCAATGGTAAGTGGAGCCATCGTGAATATTGAGAACAGCCTCGGGGTTGTTTTTCGTTTTTTTGAAAATGAAAAAGTTCCGGGAATTTATGTCTGTAATTCATTTATACCTGAATTAGGGGAAACATATAGCCTGACCGTAAAGTATGAAGATGAATTCTATACCGCTACAGAAACATTGTACCCTGTACCTGATCTGCTATATACCACTCAGGAATATGGAGGAATCAGCGGAGACTCCCCTCTCATAAAAGCCTATTTTCAGGATCCCGGTGACCAGCAAAATTTTTACATGCAGCGTTGCCAGAGAACAGACAAAAAATCTCAAACAACAGTATTTAACGATGAGTATGTAAATGGCAACGAAACGTTTACCTTCCTTTTCTTTGAAGATTTGCCGCATGGTGTACCGGTAGACATTCAGCTTATGGGTATCTCAGAACGCTACTATAACTATATGAACAAAATTTATGCGACCGTTTCAGAAACAAATGTAGGTCCGTTTGAGACAGCACCGGCCGAATTGCGTGGAAATATCATCAACAATTCCAACCCTGATAACTATGCCTTTGGCTACTTCAGGCTTTCTGAGGTTTCGCAGATAGAGCACATCTCAGATTAAGGATTTTATAGTAACTTTGAAGTCCTCCAACCGGAGGATTTTTTACTTTTCGACTTTCGACTTTATAAACCTTAGACTAAATAAATGTCATCACACCACATTGTTCGCGACGACCAGGAACCTGCTTTGATCATTGCCAATGGCGCAGAATGCAGCATCGAGCTTATGGGCCAGCTGCTGGAATGGTCTCCGCTTGTAATTGTGCTTGACAATGCCATGCCGCGTGTGTTGGATCTGGGTATTAAAGTAGATGTCCTTTTGGGTGACTTTGACAATGGATTTGACCCCGAAGTGTACCGTGAGCAGCAATTCCCGCTTGAGATCGTACATACGCCCGACCAGGAGAAAACCGATCTTGAAAAGGCTTTCGATTACCTAATTGACCGTGGCTTTCCTGCGGCAAACGTGATATGGGCCACAGGCCGCCGTGCCGACCATACTATCACTAATATTACCAACATTGTCCGTTATCGTGACAAACTGAAGATCGTGATACTGGACGACCACTCTAAAATATTCCTTTTACCCAAAAAGTTCGAAAAATGGTATCCTGCCGGCACTCCCCTTTCGCTTATCCCTATCGGGAAGGTATCGGGTGTTTGCAGTAAGAACCTTCAGTACGAACTTGAAGATGACGAACTGACCATAGGTTACCGAACAGGAAGCAGTAATAAAACCGCTGCCGACGGCCTCGTAGTAATCGAACACAAAGAAGGCGACCTGTTGCTGATGGAATGTTTTGATTAGATGGTATTCAGTCGCAGTCACAGTTTTCAGTCCTTACTCGTCAGTAGCACCTAATAATGTTAAATCAGTTAGAAAACTGTAAACTGAGACCGGGACTGAGACTTATTCTGAACACTATAATTGCTATCTTTGTAAAAAAGCCAAACAGAATGAAATTCAACGTAGTATCTGACTATAAGCCTACCGGGGATCAGCCCGCGGCTATTAAACAACTGAGTGCGGCGATTAATGAAGGAGAGCGTTTCCAGACGCTTCTTGGGGTTACGGGATCGGGTAAGACATTTACCATGGCCAACGTGATCCAGGAAGTGCAGAAACCTACATTGGTACTGGCACACAACAAAACGCTGGCGGCACAGCTGTACAGCGAATTCAAACAGTTTTTTCCAAACAATGCGGTGGAGTATTTCGTATCGTACTACGACTACTACCAGCCCGAAGCCTATATACCCGTAACGGGAACCTACATAGAAAAAGACCTTTCCATCAACGAAGAATTGGAAAAGATGCGTCTTAGTACCACCTCTTCCCTGCTTTCGGGCAGGCGCGACATAATAGTGGTAGCCTCGGTTTCCTGTCTTTATGGTATTGGTAACCCAGTGGAATTCCAAAAGAACGTAGTATCAATTGCCCGTAACGAAGTTATATCGCGCACAAAGCTCCTACACCGTTTGGTACAAAGCCTTTATGCCCGTACCGAAGCCGATTTTACACCCGGTACTTTCCGTATTAAAGGTGACACAGTAGAGGTTTTCCCTAGTTATGGCGATGAGCCGTTCCGAATTCACTTCTTTGGGGATGAGATCGAAGAGATCGAGGCCTTTGACAAAGCGTCTTCTAAAGTGATCGAAAAATACGACCGCCTCAATATTTACCCGGCCAATATGTTCGTTACCAGTCCCGATGTGCTGCAAGGTGCCATTTGGGATATACAGCAGGATCTGGTAAAACAGGTGGATTACTTTAAAGAGATAGGCAAACACCTTGAGGCCAAACGCCTTGAGGAGCGTACCAATTTTGACCTTGAGATGATCCGTGAGCTGGGCTACTGCTCGGGTATTGAGAATTACTCACGTTACCTTGACCGCAGGCAGCCGGGCACAAGGCCATTCTGTCTGTTGGATTATTTCCCTAATGACTTCCTGATGGTGATTGACGAAAGCCACGTTACGGTTTCGCAGGTACACGCCATGTATGGTGGTGACCGTTCCCGTAAGGAGAACCTGGTGGAGTTTGGCTTCCGACTTCCTGCTGCGATGGACAACCGCCCGTTGAAGTTTGAGGAATTTGAGGCAATGCAGAACCAGGTAGTATATGTGAGTGCTACTCCTGCCGACTATGAATTGCAGAAATCGGGAGGTGTATATGTGGAGCAGATTATCAGGCCGACGGGACTTCTTGACCCGATTATCGAGGTACGCCCAAGCCTGAACCAGATAGACGATCTTATAGACGAGATACAACAGCGTGTGGAACTTGACGAACGTACGCTTGTCACTACCCTGACCAAACGTATGGCGGAAGAATTGGCCAAATACCTGACTAAAGTATCGATACGATGCCGATACATACACTCTGAGGTGGATACACTGGAGCGTGTAGAGATCATGCAGGATTTACGTAAGGGTATCTTTGATGTACTTATTGGGGTAAACCTTTTAAGAGAAGGACTTGACTTACCGGAGGTATCGCTTGTTGCGATACTGGATGCCGATAAAGAGGGTTTTTTGAGAAGCAACCGTTCGCTGACGCAGACCGTAGGCCGTGCAGCGCGTAACGTCAACGGTAAAGCCATTATGTATGCCGACAAGATTACCGACAGTATGCAGCGCACCATAGACGAAACCAACTATAAACGCGAAAAGCAGCACAACTATAACGTAGCCCACGGCAAAGTACCAATGGCACTGAACAAGAAAATCGAGAACAGCACCCTTGGACGAAGCGAAGCCTATAAACTGGAACACGCTCCTAAAATTGCTGCTGAACCGGATACTACCTATATGGCAAAAGGTGATATCGAAAAGATCATACGCGATAAGCGCAAAGCCATGGAGAAAGCCGCTAAAGAACTGGACTTTTTAATGGCTGCTAGGTTGAGAGATGAGATTAAAGCGTTACAAGAGAAGGTGTAAATTACATTAGTAATAATGTGCCGGCGCGGGCGTCACGCTCGTGTAAAATCAATATTCTATGAAAAAAGCATTCTTACGTTTAGTATTAATCATATTTATTCAACCTGCTTTTGCACAATTCGCAATAGTCAATGATGCTGACGGATACACTAATATAAGGAAAGAGCCCGGTAAATCTGAAATTATCACGCAGTTAAAAACCGGCACAATTGTCTATGGACTGCCTGAAACTGAAAAGAAATGGCAGATGGTAGATTATTCTTTGGATGATAACGCTAAAAGTGGATACATATATACTGAGAAAATTATTTATATTGATGATTTTCCTTCTATACCATTGACAAAAAATAATGCGAATATAGTTGTTTTGTCTGACGGCAAAATAACTGTAACCATTACAAAAGGAAAATTTGAGCCTAAAAAGCATACACTTGAATTTTATGATAAAGATAAGTGGCTAACAAAAATTGACGGAAGAACATTTTTGGGAACAGATGGAGGCATACCGGAATGGGAGTATAAATCGGTTGAAGTTTTAAATAACGGAAAAAAGATTATCATCCCTGCAGAAGATCTAAAGGCAATATATCAGCCAAACTTGAAAAATACCGTGGTTAACTATGACCAAAAGAATGAAACGCTATATATTCATTCGGCTAACAGTGATGGTGCCGGAGCATATGATGTGCTCTGGATAATCAAAAAAGGGACATACATGAAAAGGCATCTTATGTATGGATTTTAATATTTCTGCAAGCACAAGCGTTACTAGTACTTAAACACATAACAACAATGCACCTTAACTTCATCCAAACAGCCACACAAAAAATAACCGTAGTACAATCGGAAGAAATCGTTTTCTATAATGCGGAGGATGCTGCGGAGCTATTGATGAACTGCCGTTATAATGATTCGGAGAGCATTATCGTCTATGAACATAATCTCCCTCCTGCTTTCTTCGACCTGAAAACAAAACTTGCCGGCGATATATTACAAAAGTTCTCAACCTATCAGGGAAGGCTGGCCATTATTGGCGATTTTTCGAAGTATGAAAGCCAAAGCCTGAAGGATTTCATTTATGAAAGCAATAAAAAGGGCAGGATAAATTTTGTAAGCACTATAGAAGAAGCGGAAGCGGTATTATCCTAACAGTTATTCTATTTTCTTTCTTATCTTTAGTATCCAATATTTAAAGCTTATGAATACCATATCCTATTTCGAGATACACGTTAACGATCCTCAAAGAGCAATAGCATTTTACAGTACGGTATTTGGTTGGAAATTCACGCAGGACAAAAGCCTGCCTCTTGAATATTACCGTATAGAAACCAACGGCATGTACGGCGGATTGTTAAAACGTCCGGTAGCATCCATACCTGCTGAAGGTGCTCCCAATGCCTTTACCTGCTCTATTGAGGTCGCCGACTTCGATGCCTGCGCAGAACTGATACACGATAATGGCGGACAGGTCGCATTGCCAAAGTTTGCTGTTCACGGCAAATGCTGGCAGGGCTACTTCATTGATACGGACAATAACACTTTTGGTATTTTTGAGGTAGACCCTACCGCTGACAATTCTACTTTTTAGCTTGTTTAGTAAAATAACATATAAATAATCTGACAATCTCCTTAATCTCTTTATATTAGCGATGCTGTTATTGCAGCAATCACCGCTATGACTAAAAAAATACTACTGCTATTATTGTGCATAAGCCCTTTGTCGGCTATAGCTCAGGACACAATCAGCAAATCCATTATATCACTGGGTCTGCTCTCGTCAACTTTTAGCCAGGCACCCCGTTGGGATATTGGCTATATCCATAAGATCGACAAACGCATTTGGGTAGGAATGGAAATTGGCTACGGAAATTACGATATGGTATTTCACGGATCGTCAGGTGATGAGAATAACGAAAAAGACTATCAGCTGTTTGAAATAAGGCCTTCGGTGTATTATGACCTACGCCCTACCGGCAAGTTAAAGCACATTCCTTCGATTGAATTGTATTACATACACCATACGGACACTTATTATACCGATTGGTATCATGACAACGATGTCCCTATGTGGTACCGTTATCAACAGGCTGATTATAAGCGACAGAAATATGGCCTGAACGTAAATTACAACCTCCTTTATAATTTCGGCAAGCACTTTTCCCTCATGCAGACAATTGGCGTTGGGATAAAAATAAGAGATGTAAAATATACCAATGTGACAGGTAAAGAAGAAGCACCAAATCATGAGGAATCAGATGTGTTTTTTGCCACTACTAATTATATCGTCGAAACGGGCACAAATGTGGGGTTCAACTTTAACATGGACCTGAAACTTCTTTATAAGTTTTAAAAAAAGCTGCTATAAAAGTGTCATTCTGAACGTAATGAAATGTAGTGAAGAATCCAAATGTTTAATTAATATTAGATTCTTCCTTCGTCAGAATGACAAAAATGCATAACAAACCACTTTTGAGACAGCCTTTGCATTTATTGTAACAACGGTACTATTCTTTGTTGTACCATCTTAGAATCATCGTGCCAGTCATTATCCCTATTGTCTTTCCAGGTTGTGACCATGATTACTTCACCTTGTTTATTGATAAGTATGTACTTTGAAAAATCTGAGATATTTTCAAATTGAGGTGGAGTCATTTCTGTAATAAATTGCTTATTCCTTTTCTTAGGCTTCACTCCATAGGTTGCATCTGAGAGTACGGCTACCTTAACGGTCTTATCTAAAGCATAGATATAATCTGCACAATAATTCATTCCCTCGCTGTTTTCGGGATCAATTATCACCACATAAAAATCAAGGTCGTAATCTTTGGCAAGTTTGATTGCCGTAGGCAAATGAAGATGGCAGGGTTCGCACCAGCTTGCAAAAGTAAACAACAGCGTATTTTTCTTTTGGGAATACTTTGCTACCTCCTTTATATTTACTGAATTGATGCTGGAAATATTGAGTGTATCACGAACTTTTTTTTCGGGAGATTGCTGTGCAAACAAGGCTAACTGGCTTATTAGTGCTAGCAGTAAGATAATTTTCTTCATTGGATGATTGGGTTTAATTCTGTTGTGCCCTGAACAATGCTAAAAGCATTTCAGGATCGATCATGCCTGTTGGAGAACGCTGCATTTCTACCAATACGCTTTTCATCGCAAAAGGGCTAAGTCCCATATTTATGCCCAATTCACGTATAGCTACCTGTTCATTATCGTGCAGCACACCATCGGCCTGCATCAGCAATGCCAGCCTGTAGAATTGTAGTATGCGCTGGTGTTCCGATTTCAGTATCACTTTCTCCGAAGGTTCATCAAATAGCGTATCGAACATATCCCTCTCTATCCTAAGCTGCTGCGCAACTATAGTTAAAAACTGGAATTCACGTTCATGTATCTGTCCGTCAACTTTTGCAAAGGCAATCATTTCGGACAACAAGCTTAGTTTTTCTTCGTAGGTGTTCATCGGAATCGTTAATTTTAGCTAAATTATTCTTTTGCCCTAAAAAAACAAACTTATGAGGCTCAAATTTTTACTCCTTTTATTGTATCTTACAGGTATGAGCACAAAAGCACAGGAACATACTTATTCGCCGAACGTAACTACATTCACAATTCATTCGCCACAACTGAACGCCGACAGGAAGATATGGGTATACCTGCCATCAGACTACAAAGACAACAGCCATAAATACCCGGTGCTTTACATGCACGACGGACAGAACCTCTTTGACAAAGCCTCATCCTTTTCGGGTGAATGGCTCATTGACGAACAGCTCGACAGCCTCCATGCAAAAACTATTGTTATAGGCATTGAACATGGTGGCGACAAACGTATTGATGAGCTCACCCCCTATCCCAACGAAAAATATGGCGGCGGACATGCCGATGACTATCTTGATTTTATCGTCAATACACTAAAACCTTATGTAGATACACATTACCGTACCAAGCCTGACAAGGAGCATACAACGATATTCGGTAGTTCCGTGGGTGGACTGGTATCCTTCTATGCCGTATTGAAATATCCTAAGGTCTTCGGGAAAGCCGGGATTTTTTCGCCGTCATTCTGGTTCAGTAATGATATTTATGACCTGGCAATCACAACTGAACATATCAATGCGCGCATTTACTTTATGGCAGGTGATCACGAAAGCACAGAAATGGTAACCGACCTTGACCGTATGCTCGACATAGTGCTTACCAAAGCCAATAAAAAGAACATCAATAAGAAGATAGTACATAACGGCAGGCATAACGAGACACTATGGGCCAAAGAGTTTGCAGAAGCGTATATGTGGTTATTTGAATAGGTTTGTTTGTTGATGCGTTTGTTCAAATCATCGTAGCTTAAAACAAATCTACCTATCAACAAATAAGCAAATCAACTATTAAATACTATCTTTGCATAAAATAAAGAAGGATGAATAACAACGATGTATTTAAAAAGCTGCGTGTAGCGCTTCAGTTGAGGGATGATCAAATAGTAGAAATACTGGAATTGGTAGATTTCAGGATCTCTAAAGCTGAGATTGGTGCTTTCTTCCGCAATGCCGACCACCCTAACTTTATGGAGTGTGGCGACCAGGTACTTCGCAACTTTTTGAACGGACTTATCATTCACCTTCGCGGTACTAAAGAAGAGCCTAAAAATGCTCAGGACGTAATAAACCAGAATAAGGCTGCCGTGGCTGCTAACAAACAGCAAAAACCTGCAGGAGATGCACCATTTGCTAAGCCTAAAAAACCGGCTGCAAAGAAACCGGCCATGAAAGGACCACCGCAAAGGCCTAAAAAACCTGCTCCGGTAGTTGAAAAAGTAAAATTCAACAACGGTAAGAAAAAGAATTCGTAACGATTAGATACAAAAAAAGAGCCTTACGGCTCTTTTTTGTTTTATTCAGGTGCTACGACCGGACCATCCCACTGGGATATCCCTCCTATCAGATTGAAGGTATTAGCGATCTCAAGCTGGTTCATTATGTTACAAGCCTGGGCACTACGGGCACCAGCGGCACAGTATACATAATAATTTTTGCTCTTATCCAGTTCTTCAACGGCATAGATAAAGCCCTGCCCTTTGTAAATATCAATATTGATGGCTCCCGGAATGATACCGCGGTTCCACTCATCTTCGGTACGAACGTCAAGGATAACAGCATTGCTGTCTGCCTGAGCCTGTTCCCACCATTCTTGTTGTGATATGTTCATTTGTATTGTTTTTGACAAAGGTATTATGCTTTTATAGAACAGCCAATAGCCTTGGTCTCTTTTACCGATACTTCTTTACCTTTTACTAATGCGTCAACTGCATTCTCTACATATTTAGTCTTAACGGCAGCAGCATCTTCATAATTATCATCAATTGCGCCGATGTATTTTACCACATTACCTTTAGCTGTTTTCTGAAGTACATATACGTGTGGTGTTTTAGTAGCACCGTACTGAGGGTATATCTTCTGTCCTTCGTCTAATAGGTACGGGAAGCTGAATTTCTTGTCTTTCGCCCTTTCCTGCATTTTAGCAAAACTGTCGTCTTTTTGCTTTTCAGGATTATTAGGATTTATGGCAACAACCGGATAACCAAGTTTTTTGTATTTCTTGTCAAGCGCGATGATACGGTCTTCATAGGCTACCGCATACGGGCAATGATTACAGGTAAACACAACGATATAACCTTTAGCATCTTTTATGTCCTTAAGCGATACCTTCTTATTATCCACATTCTTAAGGCTGAAATCGGTAGCGATGTCGCCCACTTTATAACCTGTAGAAGTATTTTTTACTCCAAAAGCAGTCAGGAATGCAACAAGCATAACTGCTCCAAAAATTTTAACTGTTTTCATAGATTTATAATTTATTTAAAATTGCTTACTTCTTTTTCAAGTTCGTCATACGTAAATGACTTCTCGTAGAACTTGCGTTTGTCCTTATTATATATAAGTGTTGCCGGCAGAGCCCCGCTCCATGTTGAATCTACCTTAGGCAGCCAGGTGTTCTGATCCGGATCCCTTAAATATACTACATCGCTCTTTAGTTGTTTCTCTTTTATGAACGGCAATAGCTTGCTTTCTACCATCTTGAACATATCAAGGCTTACCAGCATTACTTTTACCTTGTCTTTTTTATATTTTTCATTCAGTTTCTCAAAATGCGGAAGCTCTTCTACACATGGTACACACCATGTAGCCCAAAAGTTCACTACATAAGTAGTATCATTTTTCTGCGAAAGGAAGTACTCAAGCTTATCGAAGTCGTATGCTTTTACGCTTACACCATCTTTACTATATACTTTTAACGGTGTAGGCGGAGCAGTTTTTTGCAATTCAGTTACCGTTTCCGACGTTTTTTCAGTTTCAGTCTCCGTTTTTTTGTTGCAGGAAGTAAACATAATGCCCAAAATCAGCATCGCTCCCACCCTTATTTTGAATGTATTCATATTTATAATTTTCTTTTTGCCCACTAAAATTAAGCCCTTCTGCCTTTATAAAATAATTTTAAGAAAATTTTAACACAACATTTGTATATACAAATATAAAACATACTACATTTGTATATACAAATTTTGTATTTACAAATATGAAAATAGAAGACATCATAAAATCGCCTGCAATGTCAACTTCAAAGAAGGTGATGATGAATATTATGTATACACAAAATGTTCTTGGTGAAAACTTTAATGAAACCGTAAAGGATTATGATCTCTCTCCTGAACAGTATAATGTACTGCGTATACTGAGAGGCCAAAAAGGGAAACCCGCCAATATGTGTGTAATCCAGGAGCGTATGATTGCCCGGACAAGCAACACAACCCGGTTGGTAGACAAACTACTGCTGAAAGGCTTGGTAACTCGTGAAGTTTGCGAAGAGAACCGCAGGAAAATGGAGATACTGATTACTGAAAAAGGACTTAATCTTCTTAGTGAGCTTGACCCGCTTTTAAATGCACATGAGGAAAAGTTTTCGAATAACCTCACCCCTACTGAACTAGAACATCTGAATACCCTGTTAGAAAAATACAGGACCATTTAATTAAATCTAAAACAATGAGCAATTACATAGAAAGCCTTAACTGGCGTTATGCAACAAAAAAATATGATGCTTCTAAGAAAGTATCTGCCGAAAATATTGAAAATCTTAAAGAAGCTGTAAGGCTAAGCGTTTCATCGATCGGACTTCAGCCTTATAAGGTATTTATCGTTGAGAGTGAAGAAATGCGCAACAAGCTTAAAGCTGCCGCAGGAGGAAACAACCAAAACCTTATCGCCGATGCTTCTCACCTGTTCATCTTTGCCAACGAGGTAAACATAGGCGAAAAACAAGTTGAGGAGTATGTAAACAATATCAGCCAAACAAGAGATATCCCTGTTGAAAACCTTAAAGGATTTAACGACTATATCAATGGTTACATAGGTTCACTTACCGATGAGCAGAAAAACGCCTGGACAATAAAACAGTCATATATTGCGCTATCTACTCTTGTAAACGCTGCTGCACATCTTAAAATAGACACTACAGCAATGGAAGGCTTTAATGCAGAAGAATTCAACACCATATTAGGCTTTGACAAACTTGGTCTTAACGCCGCTGTTATAGCTGCTGTTGGATACAGACACGAAGAAGATGCAAATCAGCACCTTAAAAAGGTAAGAAAAGCAAAAGAAGAACTTTTTACAACTATATAAATAAATTCCTTAATTTTAATAACCCAAAATAATTATTTAAACAAAAATGAAAAATCTAAAAACAATTGCAATTGCATTAGTAGTAGCTCTTTCTACACTTACAGCTACAGCTCAGGACAAAAAAATCAACACTTCAAAAAGTAAAATCAGCTGGGTTGGTGAAAAAGTAACTGGTAAACACGAAGGTACAATCAACGTTAAAGATGGTGTACTTACTTTTAAAGGAGACAAACTTACAGGCGGTAACATAACTGTAGACATGAACTCTATCCAGGCTACTGACCTTAAAGCAGGTGAAGGTAAAGAAAAACTTGAAGGGCATCTAAAAAATGATGATTTCTTTGGTACTGAAAAATACCCGACTGCAAAAATCGTTTTCAAATCGATAAAAGCTAAATCTGCAGGTGTTTATACTGTAACAGGTGACCTTACTATCAAGAAAACTACTAAACCAATTACTTTTGACCTTACTGTAGGTAAAAATTCAGCTTCATCTACACTTAAAGTTGACAGAACTAAATATGATATCACTTACGGTTCTAAAAGCTTCTTCGACAGCATAGGTGACAAAGCAATCTACGATGAGTTCACACTTGTTGTAAACTTAGTATTCTAAGACTCCGAAAAGGATTTAAATTGAATAACAAACCCACGCATTGCGTGGGTTTTGTGTTTTTACCTGCAAGGTTTTGAAACCTTGTAGGTTTTATATTTATACCTACAAGGTCTTTAAGACCTTGTAGAAAATCAAAATTAAAACAACCCTTCAATAGAAAGATACCTTTCCCCTGTATCATAGTTGAATGTAAGCACAATTGCTCCTTCCGGGATCTCAGCCAGCTTTTTGTTCACTGCTGCCAATGATGCCCCTGTAGAGATACCCGCCAGCAATCCTTCTTTCTTTGCCACTTCACGTGCAAATTCAAAAGCTTCATCCTTTCCTACCTGAATTACCCCATCAATAAGTCCGCTCTGATATATGGACGGAACAAACCCAGCCCCAATGCCCTGAAGCGGATGCGGCGACGGACTTCCCCCGCTCAACACAGGCGATAATTCAGGCTCAACAGCTAAGACCTTCAGATTTGGCCATTTCTCTTTTAAAACGGCTGCTACACCCGTAATATGACCTCCGGTTCCTACTCCGGTAATGATATAATCAAGTCCATTTGGGAAATCTTCAAATATTTCCTGAGCCGTGGTTCTTTTGTGCACATCAACATTAGCCTGATTATCAAACTGGCTTGGCGACCATGAATTTGGTGTTTTGGCCACAAGCTCATTAACTCTCTCTATGGCTCCTTTCATTCCTTTTTCGCGCGGCGTAAGTTCGAACTCTGCCCCATATATAGACATAAGTTTTCTTCGCTCCACGCTCATGCTTTCAGGCATAACCAGTATCAGCTTATATCCTTTTACTGCAGCTACTAAAGCCAGTCCAATTCCAGTATTACCTGAAGTAGGCTCAATGATAACGCTATCCGGTTTCAGGATACCTTTGGCCTCGGCATCTTCAATCATTGCAAGGGCAATCCGGTCTTTAATGCTGTTGCCCGGATTGTTACGTTCAAGCTTGATCCATACATTACGATTAGGAAATAACCTGTCAAGGCTTAGGTGCGGCGTTTTGCCTATAGTTTCTAAAATGCTTTTCGCTTTCATATATGTGAATTTTAGATTACAAAATTTAATGGTTCAGGAAATATATCCCTTGTTTTGATGCTTACTTCGCTCTTGTGATATACCATCGAATTAGGCGGAACCGAATGTGTTATCCATACATTTCCCCCAAGGATGCTTCCATCGCCAATTACCGTACTACCACCAAGTATTGTCGCATTAGCATAAATAGTTACATTATTACCAATACTAGGATGACGCCTAACTGAGGCTTCAGCCTTGCTCACGCTCAATGCGCCAAGGGTTACACCCTGGTATATTTTCACATCATTGCCAATAACAGAGGTTTCCCCGATCACGATTCCGGTACCGTGATCAATAAAAAAACGTTCACCAATTTCAGCTCCGGGATGTATATCTATTCCGGCTTTGCTGTGCACATACTCGCTCATCATCCGGGGAAGAAGCGGCACCTTGCTTTTCCATAATTCATGCGCCAGCCTGTAGACCGTTATTGCAAAGAAACCGGGATAAGAAATCAGTACTTCAGCACGCGATTTCGCCGCAGGATCGAATTCAAAAATAGCTTTTAAATCATCTTCAAGTTTTTGATAAAGTAACACTACCTTATCTTTTAAATATAAGATTAATACATCAATTTTATCATATTCAAATCCTGATAACTCAAGCAGGTGAAAGAACGTTTCATCAAGTTCTTTTTCTTTGGCTAAAAAATAGTCATAATCTGCATATTCCTCTCCAATGCAAAAGAGCCATTTAAAGAATTCCTCTATCCACTCTTCGGTCTTCAGCCTATCCGGCAAGAGTCCCGATTTTAAATAATTCGCAGTATAAACCGGATGTTTCATTGTGTTGTTTCATTAAAAAAAGCTTCCCTTTTAGGAGAAGCTTTTACGGTTATTTTCATAAGGTTGTCAACCTGAATTTATGCCATTGCAAATGCTTCTCTCAATGAAAGGCAACACATATACACACAGACATTATGGTTTACAGCACTCATAATTTGATGTTTTAGCTGAACAAAAATAAGCAAAAAAACCACTAGTCTACCATTTTAGTAGATTAATAAAAACAAAAAAATCAGTCAATAATGTTCATACCTTTGCCGGAATATATTCCACATCATGAAGAAAATACTAGTAATAGATAACTACGACAGCTTTACCTACAACCTCGTTCATTACCTTGAAGACCTTGACTGCAAGGTAACTGTATTACGAAATGATGACATCCATATAGATGAACCCGAAGAATACGACAAGATACTACTCTCTCCCGGGCCCGGTATTCCTGATGAAGCCGGTTTGCTGAAAGACATTATTAAGCGCTATGCCAACACCAAAAACATACTGGGTATTTGCCTTGGTCAGCAAGCCATTGCCGAGGTCTTTGGAGGGAAGCTGATCAACCTTGATGAAGTACATCACGGCATTGCTGCAAACATAAAAATCACTGTAAATAATGAATCTCTTTTTGCCGGAATGGGGGATACGATTTCGGTAGGAAGATACCATTCCTGGAGTGTAGATTCCGCATCTTTTCCAGACGATTTGGAAGTAACTTCGGTAGATGAAAACGGCAATATTATGTCGTTAAGACATCGTAATCTTAACGTAAAGGCAGTGCAATTTCACCCCGAATCGGTACTTACACCATTAGGAAAGCAAATTTTAGCCAATTGGGTTTCTGAATAACATAACTAAAACTATTACTTTATATAAATCAATTAATATATCTGAATACTAAATAATTAAATATCCAATATAGAATTTATCTATAGGTGTTTTCGCAAACGTTTTTTGTTAAAAAAATGTTAACAACACGTTTAAACAAACGTTTAATTTAAACAAGTGTTTAACTTTGCATCGCAAATAACACTTAAAAAGAATGACGGAGTTTAACGATAAACAATTAGAGATTTTGCAGGTAGCTGAAAAGCTGTTTGCAGAAGACGGTTTTGACGGTACTTCAATACGCCAGATTGCAAAAGAAGCCAAGGTAAATATCGCGATGATATCGTATTACTTTGGTTCGAAAGAAAAGCTGCTTGAGACACTGATCATAGATCGTACATCGGGCATGAAAATGCAATTGGAAAACATCTACCGCGACGACCTTTCCCCTGTTGAAAAAGTTGATAGGCTTATTGATCTTTACATTACCCGCATCAACAAAAACAAATGCATGTACCAGATACTGCATTTTGAGATTTCCAATAAAAAAAGGATCATGGACATGCAGGCCTTCATGGATATCAAAAAAGAAAATTCAGAGCTTTTCAGGATGATCATTGCTGACGGGCAGGAAAAAGGAATTTTCAGGAAAGATGTAAACATCCCACTTATCACCCCTACCATTATGGGCATCCTTGTTAATTTCCAGATGAACAGGCTGTATTTTGAACAGATACTTAATCTGCACACCGAGGAGGATTTTGAAAATTATATTCTAAACGAGCTTACTGCTCACATAAAACAAACCATTAAAGCGCTTTTAGCACATGAAAATTAAGCACCTACTGCCCTGCAGCCTTCTGTTTTTTGCTGTAGCCCTACAGGCTCAGGAGAAGAAACAGCTTTCGCTGGATGAGGCAATAAACCTGGCAGTAACCAAAAGTACCGAAGCAACCCTTGCCGATACCAAGGTGGCTACTTCTAAATTTGACCTTGAGAATACCAGGAATAGTCAATATCCTGACTTCAAGGTTTCAGGCCAATACATGAGGATTACAAATCCTAACCTTAAGCTTAGAATGCCATTGGGCAACAGCGAGCCGGCCGAAGGCGAAACAGCATCTGCTTCTCCGGAAGTAAACCAGATCATGTTTGCCCAGGCGAGCGCAAGCATGCCCCTATTCTCGGGCTTTAAGATCAAGAACAGCATTAATGCTTCAGAGAACCTGTACCAGGCACAAACATTCAACGCAGCCAATACCAAAGAACAACTGGCTATGCAGGCAGTTGTACTGTATGTAAACCTGTACAAGGCCCAGGAATCTATCAGCCTGATTAAAGAAAACCTGAAAAGTGCCGATCAGCGTGTAAAAGATTTTACCGCCATGGAGCAGAACGGTCTTTTAGCACGTAACGACTTATTGAAATCGCAATTGCAGGTAAGTAACATTCAGGCTACTCTTGATGATGCCATTGCAAAAGAAGCGAACATCAACTTCCAGTTGGTCACCTTCCTTAAGCTACCTGACGGAACCAAATTAACTCCCAATGCCTCTTATTTCAAAAATGCAGGCGGTTTAACGCCTTCAGTAAGCGAAAGTGAAGCCATTGCTCAGCGTAACGATTTAGAAGCGCTTAGATGGCAGGAAAAAGCGTCGGAGGCCAACGTTAAAATCGCCAAAGGAGATTACTATCCCTCTATCGCATTTTCTGCAGGTTATGTCGCCCTTGACATTCAAAATGTAGTTCAGGTAACCAATGCCATGAATTTTGGCGTAGGTGTATCGTATGACCTTGCCGGGATATTCAAAAATGGTAAAAAAGTAAAAGCAGCCCAAAGCCGTGCTGAAGAGACTAAACAACAGCTGGCCATACAGACTGACCGCGTTAAGGTAGAGATACACGAATCGCTTGAGAATTACAACCTGAGCATCAAACAGAACAAATCATTTACTGATGCTGTAGAGCAGTCGGGTGAGAATTACAGAATCGTTAAAGACAAATACGATAACGGACTGGTAGACACTAATGATTTGCTTGATGCCGACGTTGAACAGCTTCGCGCCAAAATAAATGAGACTTTCTCTAAAGCAGAAATTACACAGCGTTATTATGAATTGCTGAATGCTTCAGGAAAACTGACCGATTCTTTTAATCTTACACAAAACAACAAATAATTATACTCCGTCATGGAAAATAGCACTAAGAAGAAAACAAACAAAAAGTTCATGGTAATACTTGGAGCCTTGGTTATACTGGGCGGCGGTTATGGAACTTATAAATATGTTCACTCACTGTCTCACGAAACTACCGATGATGCACAGATCGAGAAAAACATGAACCCTATCATTCCGCGCGTTACCGGATACATTACCAAAGTATATGTAAAAGATAACGACGTTGTAAAAAAAGGCGACACACTTTTCGTTATAGACAATAAGGATTACCTTGTAAGGGTAGAAGATGCCAAAGCGGCTCTTGTTGCTGCACAGGGAAGCTATGAAGCTGCTAAAGCTGATGTAGGCGGTGCTTCGGCAAACATTTCGGTATCTGAAGCTAATATTCAGTCATCACAGGGTAACATCGAAGCGGCCAAAGTAAGGCTTTGGAGAGCAACTAACGATTTCCAGCGTTTTGAAAACCTATACAAAAACAAATCGATCACTAAACAACAGTACGAGCAGGCACAGGCTACAAAACAGGAAGCTGAAGCTCAGCTGAAAGTATTGCAACAGGCTGCCGCAGCTAGCAAATCTCAAAAAAATGCAAGCCTTTCGAGATCGGCTGTTTCAGGAAAACAGACAGAAGTAGCATCGGCCAACATCAAAAGAGCACAGGCCGCTCTTGATGCTGCAAACCTTAACCTTAGCTATACTATAGTTACTGCAGCGATTGACGGTCAGGTTTCTACCGTAGACATTCAGCCGGGACAACTTGTACAGCCGGGTCAGGCATTATTTTATATTATCAATACTCAGGAAGCATGGGTGGTGGCTAACTTTAAAGAGACACAGCTTACCAAAATGAAAGAAGGCCAAAAAGTAACTATCGAGGCAGATGCTTATCCCGGTGTTGAATTTGAAGGCATAATAACAAGCTTCTCTCCTGCTACTGGTGCACGTTTCTCTCTACTGCCTCCTGACAATGCTACCGGTAACTTTGTTAAGACTATCCAAAGGCTTCCTGTAAAAATAAGCCTTACCGAAAATAACGATAAAGAAAAAGTAAAACTGCTGCGTCCGGGTATGAATGTGGATGTAGACGTACATTTAAAATAACATTATGGCAGGAGCAGCAACAGCAGCAGACGACAGTTTAGTTGAATACGGCTTCAGGCGAGTTATCATCACGATAACGGCGGTACTATGTGCCCTGCTTGAAATTGTAGACACAACTATTGTTAACGTTGCATTAAACGATATGCGCGGTACCCTTGGGGCAACCTTAACGGATGTTGCGTGGGTAATTACCGCCTATGCTATTGCTAACGTAATAGTAATCCCTATGACGAGCTGGCTGTCACAACAGTTTGGCCGACGAAACTACTTTGCCGCATCTATTGTCATATTTACGATAGCATCATTCCTCTGCGGTAATGCAACGAACATTTGGGAGCTTGTTGCTTTCAGGTTCATTCAGGGTATGGGTGGTGGAGCACTGCTTGTAACCGCGCAAACCATTATTACAGAGAGTTATCCTGCCGCAAAACGTGGTATGGCACAGGCGATTTATGGTATGGGTGTAATTGTAGGACCAACATTAGGACCGCCTTTGGGAGGATGGATCGTAGATAATTACTCATGGGATTGGATATTTTACATCAATGTTCCGTTGGGTATTATCGCTACGATACTAACCATAATGTTTGTAAAGAGTCCTAAATATGGTGAAAAACTAAAAGCAAACCAGGTAGACTGGTGGGGTATGGTCTTTCTTATAATGTTTATTGGTTCACTACAATTTGTACTGGAACATGGCCAGCAGGATGATTGGTTTGAAGATCCGCTTATTACAGGATTAAGTGTCCTGACTGTTTTTGGGCTTCTTGCCTTTATATGGAGGGAATCGGTATATAAATATCCTATAGTGAACCTTAAGGTTCTTAACGACAGTAACCTGAGGATAGGTACCATTTTATGTTTCATCATGGGATTTGGTTTGTATGGCTCAACGTTTGTTATACCTATTTACACTCAGTCAATATTAGGATGGACAGCGCTTGATGCCGGTATGCTTCTTATACCGAGTTCGATAATGACAGCATTCATGATGCCTATAATCGGGCAGATGATTCAGCGTGGCGTTCCACAAACCTACATGGTTGCGACAGGATTTATGATATTTTTTGGATTTACCTTCTGGATGTACAGCATTATGACCCCGGATACCGGAAGCGAACATATGTTCTGGCCGCTTATCATGCGAGGCATGGGGCTTGGATTGTTATTTGTACCAATAACCACAATGGCGCTTTCTACCCTTAAAGGAAAAAGCATAGGAGAAGGTGCTGCATTTACAGGAATGATGCGCCAGCTTGGAGGATCATTCGGTATTGCGATCATAAGCACATTCATTACCCGTTTTACACAAAGTCACAGAGTAAACCTTGTGAGCCACGAACAGATAACCGATTTTGCCGTACAGCAAAGGGTACAGCAGCTTACCGCCGGCTTTATGTCTAAAGGATATTCAATGAGTGAAGCCACAGCCAAAGCATATAAAGCTATGGAAGGAGCTGTACTAAAACAGGCAACAGTATTGTCTTATATGGATGTGTTTCTTTACCTGGGTATTCTCTTCCTTGTTTGTATACCTTTTATCCTATTGGTAAGACAAGGAAAAAATAAAATAGACATGAGCGACGCCATGCACTAAGAGAAGTATTCAGTATTCAGCCTGCCTATCGGCAGACAGGTCACAGTTGGCAGCAAAGCTTTATATTATATAAATAAGGCCTGTCAGAAATGATGGGCCTCTTTAAATCATCAATCAAAATCAAAAATCAAATCAAAATGGAAAAAAATTACGATCAGCATAAGGTTTCACAACAGGAAACCGAAAGCAAAAAAGAAAGCATCAGCATTGAGGCTATAAATAAAGACAGTATCATGACTGCTCTTAAACGCCTTTTAGGGCAGGACAAAGAGCACGATATTCACGGATTATCAGAATTTGCGTGGCCATAAACACAAGTTTGCAGTGGTCAGTATACAAGTTCTATCAAAGCAAAATATAACTCCTGATCTGGTTATATACACATCTGTTCTAAAAACCGAAACGCCGAAGATTCTGATTTCTCTTCGGCGTTTCTTATTTTATTCCAGTATAAAGTCTATTTCTGCGGCATCCTTATCGCTTATATGTCCAAAACGAAGATATACTTCTGCCTTTTTCATCCATGAAGTCTCAAGTAATAAGGGGTGTATAGTTTTAAAAAGCTCTTCGGCATTATGCCCATACAGAAATAATGTCCCATCGGAACCATCCATATTTATCTCATGGCCATCAAGTTCCCCTACCTCTTCATTGAAAAGCAATATTCTTAGCTTGCTTTCAAGGGCATGAAGTTCATCCAGCTCCTCATAACCATAATAGAAGTTGATGATAACCGAATGCTTGTACTCCCTCTCTGTATTTTCAAGCTTAAATAAATCCTCTATCCTCATTTATTTTTTCTATTCTTTATTTAATATTGATTCCTACAACCAGCAACTATTACCTCGTAAATACTAACGTATTGTCTTTAGATAGTTTTGGGTCGAATTTGTAACCCTCATAATCAAAACCTTTAAGTCCTTTCAGGGTCTTTACATTTTTATCGATAATGTAACGTACCATCATGCCTCTGGCCTTCTTAGCAAAGAAACTGATCATTTTAAGTTTACCATCCTTATAATCCCTGAATTCAGGTGTAATGACAGGTACTTTCAGTGCTTTTACATCTACTGCGCTAAAATACTCGTTGCTCGCCAGGTTAATGAACAATTCATCATCCTTAAGTTCGTCATTCAGTGCCTGAGTGATGGTCTTTTTCCAGAATTCATAAAGATTCTTGCTCTCGCCTATCGGCATTTGCGTTCCCATCTCAAGACGGTATGGCTGAATAAGATCAAGCGGCTTCAACAGTCCATACAAGCCTGAAAGTATCCTCAAAGAGTCCTGTATCTTGTTGATTTTAGATGCAGGTAATGTATAAGCATCGAGTCCTGTATATACATCCCCGTTAAAAGCATACATTGCTGGGCGTGCATTTTTAGTTGTGAATGGCAGTTTCCATTCCTGATTGCGCTGCCAGTTGAGCTCCGCAAGCTTGTCAGATATATCCATCAGTTCACGCAATTCATTAGGCGATTTTTCTTTTAAAGTTTTGTGAACCTCTTCGGCATTTGCCAAAAAAGCGGATTCGGTATATTTTCGTGAAGGGAGTTTAGTTTCAAAGTCCAGCGACTTGGCCGGCGATATTACAATTTTCATAAATGTGAATTATAGTTCAAAGTTAGTGATTGTAACTATATACGCAAAATGCAGATAATACGTTATCAGTTAATTCTTATATTAGCAACTTTAACCAACTAAACTAACCATGGCTGAATTTATAATCCAGACCCAATCCCTGACTTTTCGCTATTCTAAGCAGCGTAAAGTACTTGACGATGTATCTCTTAATATCCCAAAAGGATCAATCTATGGTTTCCTGGGCCCAAATGGAGCAGGAAAATCGACTACTATGAGGCTGCTTACCGGCATACTGCCACAGCAGGATAAATCCATTTCCATGTTTGGCAAGCCCTTACATGAACAGTTGCCCCAGGTTTTTGAAAAAGTAGGATCTCTGGTTGAGAGCCCTGCGCTGTACCTGCACCTTAGCGGTTACAACAACCTTAAATACATTGCAAAGCTGCGCAACGTCCCTTTAAGCCGCATTGATGAGATACTGGAGTTGGTAGACCTTACAAAGGATGCGAAGCGAAAAGCAAAACAATACTCGCTGGGCATGAAGCAGCGCCTTGCTATTGCAATGGCTCTTCTTGATGAACCTGAACTTTTATTGCTCGATGAACCCGTAAACGGACTTGATCCCAACGGTATTCAGGATATACGCCGTTTATTGGTTCGATTAAACAAAGAAAAAGGAGTTACCATTTTTGTATCAAGCCACCTTCTTGCCGAAATTGAAAGGATGTGTACTCATGTAGGCATCATCAGTAAAGGAAAGCTAAGGTTTGAAGGTTCTATAGAGGAGCTTTCTAAATTCTCAGGCACATGTAAAATACGTATCACGCTTAAAGATGCTGAAAAGTGGCAGAATGAGCTAAGCCAAAAACACGAAAACATTGTACTGGAGAATTCTTCTCAGGTAACATTAGAACTCGAAAGCCGTGAAGATATCCCGCAGTTTACCAAAGACCTGGTAAATAAGGGTGCCGATATCTATGAGATAAAAATACTTGACGGACTCGAAGAATGGTTTATGGCCTTAGTGAATCAAAAATAACATCTTAGTACTATAACACATGCAAAATTATATAACTGCCCTAAAGGCAGAACACCTCAAGAAAAAAGGAACAGGAATTTATGTTGTCGCTATTATACTGGGAGCCATTTCTCCCATTCTTTTAGGGATCATCAGGCTGTTTGACGACCCCCAGGCTGGCGAAGGCGGGATTCCGTACAACTATTACCTTAGGTTCATTGAAGAGACACTGGATCCTTTTGCCGGCTTCTTCTTCCCGATGCTTATCATTATTACCGTAAGCAGGCTCACTCAGCTTGATCATAAATATGGAGGATGGCAGTTAATGGAGACGCAGCCAATCCAGAAACTCTCTATTTATTTTTCAAAATTTACGGTTGCGCTTATCTCAAATCTTATCAGCATAACATCACTTGTTGTTGTGGCCTATCTGACCGCTTTTCTGCTAAGCTTTGCCTTTGACATCCCAAAACATGCTACGACAGAATTTGCCTTTAGCGATATATTCTGGCTAATGGCAAGGCTTTTCTTTGCTTCGTTACTGTTTACAGCTTTTCAGTATGTACTGTCAGTATTAATGCCAAGCTTTATCTGGTCTATGCTGATAGGTATCTTCCTTCTGCTGACTTTTCTTTTCCTTAAAGGGTTTAGTGTAACTGTTCCTGCCTGGTATCCAATGGAAACACTGGACAAGGTCTATAAATATAAAAAAGGTAGTGACCTTGGTTATTGGCTAACATATTCCGAGGCGGTAAGCTTCCTTACAGGTATTATATTGCTATATGTAGGCTTTAAGTGGTACAAGCATAAAGGCATTAAAAATGCATTTTTCAGTAACGGGGGACGCTTTGCCAAGCTTGCAGCTGTATTGGTTATTATTGGCGGACTATTAGCTTATACTCTTATGCCTAACCATATGGCTCCGTACGATAAGACTGTTGTAAGTGGTACTGTTGAAGGCACCACCACTGTACAGAATGTATATGTAAGAGACATGTTCATAAAAGATACCATTGCAGTAATACCGGTAAAAGACGGCAAATTCCACGCGGTTATTGATAAAGACCTTGCTTTGGATAAATATGAGGTACTTTATGATGAGGCTGCACAGGATTTTATTATTTTAAAGAATAAAGACAGTATAAATATTGAGCTTAAGCTTTACGGACAGCAGCTATCATCTGTAAAAAAAGGTACCCGTCTTGCCGAAAACAATTACAGCGCCAAAGAAGACAACTCATGGAGCAGTATTTCTTATTACCTCGATCAAAACATGTTCATGGAAAATCCAACTTTTATCATTGACCAGCTTGTGGATGAATGGAACGAAAAAATGGATGAGTCTAATGAATTTAAAACAGTAGACAATTTTGTGCTTCGCGAAGATTTTATTGAAAAAGAAAAAAAGCTTATTACAATAAAGTACCTCAACTTATGGGATTCATTTATCAAAAAGAGAGCGGCATTATACCCTAATGAAAAAACTGTGGAAACGGCCGAGATAAAGGAAATGAAAAAAATAGTTCCTTTAAATGATGAGAGCCTTATAAGCAACGGCGAATATTTTAACTATGTAATGACGCAAATGACAGCCGGCAATAAAGAAGATATCGATCAGAACACTAAAGCATTACTCGCGATTAATAAACTTTCGGCAGGCTCGTTTAAGGACAAAATGCTGTATTGGCAACTTAACAAGAGTATTAAAGAAGCTTCTGACAAAGAAGAGAGGACAAAACTTCTTGACAGATATGCCAATACGTTCAATGATAAAAGATATACCTCGATTATCCAAAACAACTCGAAAATCATTGAAAGCCTGGGTGAAGGAAAAGTAGCTTCTCAGTTTCTTGCTATGACATTAGACAAAAAAGAAGTTAGCCTTGGATCGTTAAAAGGTAAATATGTGCTTATAGATGTATGGGCCACCTGGTGCGGGCCATGCAAATACCAGTCGCCGTTTTTTGAGAAATTTGCCCTTAAATATAAAGACCAGCCAATACAGTTTGTAGCCCTGAGTACAGACCAAAGAATAGACAGTTGGTTTATTGAAGCTAAGAGCAAATCAAAATCGGTACTGCAGCTTCATGCGAATGATGCTAAAAAACTGAGTAAAGATTATGATATACAGGGTATCCCGAGGTTTATCCTAATAGATCCGCAGGGTAATTTTGTAAATTCTAACATGCCTTTCCCTGACGATCCGCTATTCGAAAAATTGCTAAGAGAAGCGCTTAAGCTTCCTGAACAAAAATAGTTTTTATATTTGCCCCAAACAGTAACGAATGTTTAAGGCGTTTAAAAAATATAAAAGCACACTATTATACGGTTCCAGTCTTGCGTTGCTGCTCTTGCTGCTTCGCTGGCTGGAATTTCGTTTTTTGGTACTCGACCAGTCCCTTGACCTTTACATAGGTATTATTGCCCTTCTCTTTACGGGTTTGGGTATATGGCTTGCGCTCAAACTTGCTAAACCCAAAACAAAAACCGTGATAATTGAAAAAGAGGTCTTTATTACTCCTGAATCAGAATTTGTGAGAAATACAACCGAGTTGGAAAAGCTCTCCATTAGCAAACGGGAACTAGAGGTTTTAGAACTTATGGCAAAAGGAATGAGCAATCAGGAAATTGCCGGACAGCTTTTCGTTTCGCTTAATACCATTAAGACACATTCGGGAAAGGTCTTTGAAAAACTGGAGGTAAAACGACGCACGCAGGCTATAGAAAAAGCCAAAAGACTAAGTATCATACCATAACGTTATCACCCAAAAGTTGTAATTTTATCGATACAGGTCAAAATCACCCTAAAGTATGAGGGTTATGTAATGGCTAAAGTCCAATTTTGTCCTCAGTTAAACACCCTAAACAAACAAATCATGAAAAAACTTATCTGGACCTATGGCTTAATTGGAGGATTCATCAGTACTATTGGTTATCTTATTTCTACAACAGGAGAAATGGATGCTGACCACATGAAGTATGGAATGATCTATGGCTTTGCCTCAATGATCATTGCATTCTCATTAATGTTTATAGCTATTAAAACATTCAGGGATAAACAAAACGGTGGCAGCATATCATTTGGAAAAGCTTTTTTAATGGGGTTATGGATGGCATTGATTACTTCAACAATATATGTTGCGGTATGGCTTATTGCTTTGTATAATTTCCATCCTGACTTTGCTGAGAAATACTCCGCTTTTCAGTTGGAGCAAATGAAAACTGCCGGAGCAACAGCGCAGGAACTGGCAGCCCAGACAGCCAAAAGCAGTGAATTTATAGAGCAATATAAAAATCCGGTAGTGGTTATATTGTATACCTATATGGAAATATTCCCGATAGGATTATTGATCGCCCTTATTGCGGCAGCCATACTAAAAAAGAAAAATACTAACGAACAACAAGAATTTAAATCATGGGCAGAGTCACAGGAATAGGCGGAATTTTCTTCCGCGCGCAGGACACCAAAGCTTTAGGAGCATGGTATGAAAAATATTTTGGTATCAACAGCATGGGCGGTACAGAAACCTGGAAACAGGAAGCAGGACCAACAGTATTTGCACCGTTTAAAGCAGATACCAATTATTTTGGGCAAAACCAGCAGTTTATGATCAACCTGAGGGTTGAAGGCCTTGAAGAACTACTGGAAAGCCTGAAAGCAGATGGCATCACGGTAGAAAATCATGATGATGTTTCGTATGGCAAATTTGCTTGGGTGTATGATCCCGAAGGCAATAAAATAGAGCTTTGGGAGCCTCTTCCCGAAAATGAATAACAATTATAAAGTGCCTTCGGGCACTTTTTTTATTTCAGGGAAAATCCATTACATTTGTGAGAAAGCCTTGTATTATGGACATGTACGAACAAATAGACCAAAGCATCAGCCGTTATGTAACTTTCTCGAAGGAAGAACTGGATACCTTCAACTCATTACTCGAGTACAGGAAAGTACCCAAAAAGACCATCATGCTTCATGAAGGTGAAGTGTGCAACTTTGAGGCTTTTGTTGTAAAAGGCTGTGTCCGTAAATACTATATCGACCAGAATGGCTTTGAAGTGATATTACAATTTGCCATAGAGAATGCATGGGTTAGCGATATCTCATTCAGCATTTATGAAGACCAGCCAAGCAAGATCTTTATAGAAACCCTCGAAGACTGTGAATTCCTTGTTTTCAGTCCGGAGACCAAAGAAGAGCTCTTTAAAAAAGAACCGTGCTTTGAAAGAGCTTTCCGTATACTGTTACAGCGTCACCTGACTGCTACACAAAACAGACTGTTCCATACTATTTCAAGGACTGCCCTCGAAAAATATGTAGAGTTCTTAGAGCTGTACCCTACCCTGCCACAGCGCGTAGCCCAGCATTACATTGCGTCATATCTTGGTATATCTGCCGAGTTTTTAAGCAAAGTAAGAGCGAAATTAGCTAAGCAATAGATTTGAGATGTTAGTATTGAGATATGAGATTATAAACTTTACGTGAATCTTACTATTTCTCAATACTCAAATCTAATATCTCAATACTAAAATCTAATATCTCAATACTAAAAACAGCTTCGCTGTTTTTCTTGTCCTAGTTCAATGTTTTGATATTCTATATGCCGCAACTTTGCATAGTAATATTAAAACAACCAAATACTATGGACAGAAAAGATTTTATCAGAAAAGGGCTTATGGGTACCGGGATGTTCATTACTTCCGCTGCCATTGGCGATACATTAAGCAACGATATCGACGAAATACAACCGTTAGAGCCTATTGGTTACAACCACCTGCCTAATGAGAGTTCCCTTATCTTAGAAAACACCGTACTTCATAAAGCTTCAAGCCGCGGACACGCAAACCATGGCTGGCTCGATTCGCATCACTCTTTCAGTTTTGCCAATTACTACAACCCTGACAGGATGCACTTTGGCGTACTTCGGGTATTGAATGACGACCGTGTAGATGCGGGTATGGGCTTTGGCACGCACCCTCACGATAACATGGAGATCATCTCTATTCCGCTTGAGGGCGATCTGGAGCACAAAGACAGCATGGGGAATACTGCGGTCATCAAAAAAGGTGACATCCAGGTTATGAGTGCCGGTACAGGAATTTACCACAGCGAATACAATAAGAACAAAGACAAGCTTACTAAGTTCCTTCAGATTTGGGTCTACCCTAACAAAAAGAACGTTACGCCTCGTTACGATCAAATTGCCCTTAACGAAGCCGACCGTCACAATAACCTGCAGCAGATCCTTTCGCCTAATGCAAATGACGAAGGTGTGTGGATACACCAGGATGCGTGGTTCCACCTTGGGAAATTTGACAAAGACTTCACTACTGACTATAAATTAAAGAAAAGCGGTAACGGTATCTATGCTTTTGTGATCAAAGGCGACATCAACATTGGTAACATCCAGCTAAACGAGCGCGATGCTCTTGGTATCTGGGATACTTCAGAAATTAAGATTGCAGCAAATACTCAGGATGCGGAGCTATTGCTTATTGAAGTACCAATGTCGGTATAACTGATTTTTCTTGTCCCAGTTCAATGCACAGGCATTTTTTCTAACGGAACTTTGTCTCATCAAAATAACAAATTAAAAAAACCATATAAACTTTAAGATTATGTCAACAACAAAATGGGCAGTAGACCCAACTCATTCAGAAATAGGATTTAAAGTAAAACACATGATGTTTACTAACGTTTCAGGCCAGTTTACAAAATTCACGGCAGAAGCCACTACAAACGGTGATAGCTTTGAGAATGCAGCATTCTCTTTCAGCGGCGATATTGATTCTGTAAGTACAGGAAACGCTGACCGTGACGGCCACCTCTTAAGTTCTGACTTTTTTGACGCAGCCCAATTTCCAAAAATCACATTTGAATCTACAGCTTTCAACAAGAAAAACGAAGGTGAATATACCCTTAACGGTAATCTTAGCCTGCATGGTGAAACCAAACCGGTAAGCCTTGACGTAGAATTTGGCGGTATAGCCAAAGACCCTTGGGGTAATGTAAAAACCGGACTTACCATTACAGGTAAACTAAACCGTAAAGATTTTGGCCTGACATGGAACTCTGCCCTTGAAACTGGTGGGGTACTGGTAGGTGAAGAAGTGAAGCTGGCTATTGAGCTTCAGTTCATCAAACAATAATTGTTTTAGTCCGATTATATGTTTCGTGAAACCTGTGGTGTGAAAGCACTGCAGGTTTTTTTATGAGAAATTTTGTAGGTTTGACGCTATATCTCAAATCATCATGATTATGAAAAATGTATTCTTTTTTGCTTTCCTGATAGTTTTCTTTTCAGCATGCAAAAGAAACGAACTTTCGACACCAAGGTAATCGAAAATAAAAGTCATTACAAAGGCCGAATCAAAAGTTATAAATCGGGATTCGTTATACAGGCTGTTGAACTCGACTATAGATAAAGATTCTATTGAAACAGAAAACGGAGACCCTTTCCTTAATTTAAAAACAGGCTATTTCCTCTCAGATAAATACAAAAGTGCAGTTTTAATAATACCTCAAGAAGACAGCTTGTTTAAAATAGAAATATATACTGAAGAATTTAACCATTGGATTAAAAATGATGAACTCAAAAATTTAAATATTAATCCAATTCAGTTTAAATGGATATTTAAGGATTATAATTTTGATGGACAAAAAGACATCTATATTCAAGAAGCAATATCAAATGGATTAGGTATATCATATGGCTGCCTTATAACCTTAAATCCTAGAACAAAGAGATTTTTTCTCCATTCCGAAACAATAGATCTCGGCTCCATAGAACCAGATGATATAACAAAAACCATAACATCAATTGAAATGAGCGACTGCATGCAGCCTTCAGAACCTTGTATCCTTACTCATAAGTGGTATAATAATAAACTCGTCCCCATAAGTAAAAAATGTCCTGACTGCAATTATAATTCTTATAAGTAAAAAAACATCTAAAGTTTTTTACTTGGGTGTTGTGTTTATAAATTACTCTGATTTAGGATAGGTAACTGAGCTGCATTGCGCAAATTTCACAGGTGCTGTATTCCCAAACTTATGGTCCTTGATGTATAAGCCTAAAAGGCGTTGAAACTCTTTTTCCTTATCTGCCGGAAGATTCTTAAAGCTATACAGGAAATAATCAATGGTACCGTCCGGCTGCATGTATATCCTGTTCCAGCCTTTTGTGGTTTCTTCCCATTTAAAATTGTTCTTTTCTAAAAATTTTCCGAAGTCAAGTAGGTAGTTGCGATAGGCATCTCTGTGTTTCTGCTGTTCTTGTTCTGTTTTAAAAATACCATCATCGCCTAAAGCACCCTTATATTCCTTTTCTACTTTAGTTAAGGTTCCGTTTTGTTTTGCTTCTTCAACTCTCATTACAGTTTGGCTGTAGCCAAAAAAGGAAGTGAACAATAAACATGTAAGTAATAATTTCATTGCAGTTGGTTTTAGTTGGTTATTATAATAACGAAAATTAGTACAGAAAAATTATTCAGCCATAAAAAAATCCCGAAGCTTTCACTTCGGGATTCATTTATATTTAGATTGCTTTGTCAAATAAACAAATCAACGCATCAACAAATAACTATTGCTCTTCTTCCTCTATTGTATGCGATTTAGAGTATGTACGCCATTTTTCGATACATTCAACCATATCCTGAGGCAATTCGCTGTCAAAGCGCATAAACTCATTGGTCGTTGGGTGTACAAAGCCCAGTGTTTTGGCATGCAGCGCCTGGCGTGGCAATATCTTGAAACAGTTGTCTATGAACTGCTTGTATTTTGTAAATGTGGTTCCCTTAAGTATGGAATCCCCTCCGTAACGTGCATCATTGAATAAGGTATGCCCTATGTGTTTCATGTGCACACGAATCTGGTGTGTACGGCCAGTTTCAAGCTTACATGAAACTACTGTTACATACCCCAGACGCTCTATTACCTTATAATGCGTAACAGCATGCCTGCCCTGTTCCCCATCAGGGAAAACAGCCATTTGCATACGGTCTTTCACGTGACGGTCAATATTGCCTTCTATGGTACCCTCCTCTTCTTCCACATTACCCCATACTATGGCAACATACTCCCTTTCAGAAGTTTTGTCAGCAAACTGTTTGGTAAGGTGCGTCATGGCAACTTCGGTCTTGGCAACGACTAATAACCCCGATGTATCCTTATCGATACGATGTACAAGCCCCGGCCTTTCGCTGCTGTTCATTGGCAGGTTCTCAAAATGGTAAGCCAGTGCATTTACCAGCGTACCTGAGTAATTGCCATGCCCCGGATGTACAACCATTCCCGGCTCCTTGTTTAAAACAAGCAGCTGATCATCTTCATACACAATGTTCAAAGGGATATTTTCCGGTGTCAGCAGGTATTCATACGGTGGGTGCTCTAAAAGCATCCTTACAATGTCGTTAGCCTTCACCTTGTGGTTCGACTTTACCGGCACATCATTTACATATATATTACCTGCATCGGCAGCTTTTTGTATCTTATTACGTGTGGCATTTTCTACAAGGTTCATCAGGAATTTATCTACCCTTAATGGTGCCTGCCCCTTGCCTGCCTCAAATCGGAAATGCTCAAATAACTCTTCGTTCTCCTCCGGCTCCTGCTCAATAATTGGTTTCGTCATTTGTTTTATTCTTCTGTCTTTTTTGTTTCTACTTTTACAGAATCACTTTCTGTTTCTACATATCCTGTCTTGCCATCGCCAAGAACAAGGTCAACTTTAGAGGCTTTAAGTACCTTATCGCCTGCTTTAAGCTTTTTGCCATTAACCCATACTTCAAGTACTACATCTTTAGCTAAATACGACTTATAGGTCTTCTTACCTTCTTCAAGTCCGGCAGATTTAAGGCTTGGCAATGCCGCCCTGTATGTTTTCTGGATAATGTCCGGTAGTTCTACCTGAGCAAATCCTTTAGAGTTAATCTTTACATATACTTTTCTTCCGTCTTTCACATTTACATTAGGAAGCGGATCCTGCTGCACAATAGTATAGGGAGGAAAATCGGCCTTAAAGTCTACCGTATCAAGTACTACATACTCCAGGTCTACAGCTTCAAGGGCTTCTTCTGCTTTTTCAACGGTCATTTTACGCAGGTCTGGTACAGGAATTTCTTCTCCGTGATTGGTTGCATAACTAAGGTATTGCAGTAAAGCGAATATCACTACAATAACGATTACCAATGCAATTGCAAGCTGCTTAAAAAAAGCTTTACTAGTCAAAAAATCTTTAAGGGTCATCTATTATGAATTTTGGCAAAGATATAAATAATACTAAACTTTATAGTTTACACAAATAATGATATTTTTGTGTGGGCTTTGCATTGGTAAATATAACGTTTATAATGCGTAATTTCGTGTAAGCCTTATAAACATTAACCTTTTCAAAAATGAATGTAGCAGTAGTAATGGGCGGGTATTCAGACGAATCCGTTATATCCATGCGAAGCGGCCAGCTTATCCTTGCCAATCTTGACCGTAAAAAATATACACCGTTTGAGGTACATATCCTGCCTGAAGGATGGAATGTAGTAATTGACGGAAACCAATATCCTTTAAATAAAGGCGATTTCTCTTTTGAGAAAGAAGGCAAAAAAATAATTTTTGATGTTGCCGTAAATACAATTCATGGTACTCCGGGCGAAGACGGCCACATGCAGTCGTACTGGGAACTGTTGGAACTGCCTTATACAGGCTGTGGTTTCTACCAGTCGGCGCTTACATTCAACAAAAGGGATACTTTATCGGTCTTGACAAAATTCAATATCCCGAAGGCAAAAAGCATTTACGTTTCTAAAGGCGATGTCCTGACAGGACAACAAGTAGCTGATACTATCGGGCTGCCATTTATGGTAAAGCCTAACCAAAGCGGAAGCAGCCTTGGGGTTTCTAAGGTAAACGACCTTTCCGAATTTGACAAAGCATTAGAATTTGCATTTGCAGAAGATTCTGATATACTTATTGAGGAATACATTAAAGGTACCGAAGTATCTGTTGGTGTACTGAATCTTAACGGAAAGACGACCGTATTGGGCTTGACCGAGATAGTGTCGCATAACGATTTCTTTGATTATGAAGCGAAATACCAGGGTAAATCTGATGAGATAACACCTGCAAGACTTGATGCCCAAACCGAACAAAAAGTTCGCGATATGGCTGCCAAAGCCTATGAAGCATTAGGCATGAGTGGTTTTTCACGTACTGACTTTATAGTAAGGAATGGCGAGCCGCATTTTATTGAGATGAATACCAATCCCGGATTATCACCGGCAAGTATCTTCCCACAACAGGCACAGCATGCAGGCATACCGTTTTCGGATCTGCTTGACAGCGAAATAAAACTTGCACAGCAGCGTAAGGTACTTTGGAAAAAGTAGTGTTCAGCGAGCAATCACAGTTACAAAAAACCAATCTGAATATCAGCAAATAATTCATAACTTTGTTATATGATCGATTATAAACAACATATATCAATTGACGCTACCATTCGTTTTGGCAGACCAATTATTACAGGGACACGAATTTCTGTCTATGATGTATTAAGCTGGTTTGCCAACGGTATGTCTATTCGTGAAATAATTGAAGATTTCCCTGAATTGACAGAGGAACAGATAAAAGCATGCTTAGCCTATGCTGCTGATAAGGAACATAAAATAAGTATTGCTTCGTGAAGATTCTCTTTGATCAAAACATTTCCTTTAGGATTGTTACAAGGATATCTAAAATTTTTCCGGAAGCAAAGCAAGTAAGGCAACTCAATATCGAAGGCTATTCGGATATTGGAATATGGAATTTTGCAAAGGAAAATGAATATACAATTATAACCTTCGATGCCGATTTTTTTGACATAAGTAGTATAAAAGGCCATCCTCCTAAGATTGTATGGCTACGTTTTGGCAATACAACCACTAATTACTTGGCAGAAATTCTTAATTCAAAAGCAGAAATCATTAAAGATTTTATTAGTAAAAAAGAATACCAGGAGATAGCATGCCTGGAAATCAAATAACAAATGAAAATAGCAGTATTCCCCGGATCGTTTGACCCTATAACACTTGGACACTATGATATCATCAAACGTGGTGTGAGCCTTTTTGACAAAGTAATTGTTGCCATTGGTGTCAATGCCGAAAAGAAATACATGTTTTCACTGGAAGAGCGCAAGCGCTTTATTGAAGAGTCATTTGCAGATGAACCAAAAGTAGAGGTTGTTACCTACGAAGGCCTGACCATAGACCTTTGCCGTAAAGTAGGCGCCGGATTCATATTACGTGGCCTCCGCAACCCTGCCGACTTTGAGTTCGAAAAAGCAATTGCCCATACCAACAGGGAACTTTCACAAATTGAAACCGTGTTCTTGCTTACTGCTGCCAGTACTTCCTATATCAGCTCGAGTATTGTTCGTGATGTATTGCGCAATGGCGGAGATTACACCATTCTTGTTCCCAACGCGGTTAGGGTTAAATAAAGCCTATGAACAAATTTTTATTATTACTGTTTTTTACCTGTATACTTTCAGCACAAAAAAAGACCATGTACCAAACTCCTTACGAAAAAGGCAACGGCAACCAGACAGCGACTTACGAAGAAACAATAGCTTTTTTCAGGCTGCTGGACAAAGATTTTGAAACCATACAAATGCTTGAAATGGGCCCTACCGACAGTGGTGAGCCTCTGCATATCGTTATCTACAACCCGGACAGGAACTTTGATTTCAATCAAATACATAAAGACAAAGCGGTATTATTACTTAACAATGGTATTCATCCCGGTGAGCCTGATGGTATAGATGCCACGATGATGCTGTATCGTGACCTGGCAACCGGAAAGCTGGCTGCTCCAAAGAATACAGTAATCGTAAATATACCTATATATAATATTGGAGGTGCGCTAAATCGTACCTCACATAGCCGTGCCAACCAAAATGGTCCTGAAAGCTATGGTTTCCGCGGCAATGAAAGGAATTATGACCTTAACCGTGATTTCCTGAAAAGCGATACCCGTAATGCAAGAAGCTTTGCTCAGATATTTCACACCGTAAATCCTGATGTTTTCATAGATAACCACGTGAGTAACGGAGCTGACTATCAATACACGTTTACTTACATAGCGACCCATCATCAAAAGCTTGGAGGAGAGCTCGGCGCATATTTTAAGGACGAAATGTTACCGCAAATACTTTCTGCCATGAAGGCAAAAGGCATTGAGGCTACGCCATATGTAAACGTACATGATACTAAGCCCGATACAGCCGGTTTTGAGCAGTTCATGGACTATCCCCGCTATTCTACCGGTTTTGCATCTATGTTCAACGTTCCGGGATCAATGCCGGAGACGCATATGCTTAAAGATTATGCATCGCGTGTAAAAGTTACCTATGAATATATGTTTGAGTCATTGGCCTATACCGATAAAAACCACAATAGGATAAAGCTTTTACGCTCAGAAAATCTTGAGAATTACAAACCGGGATCACGCTATACCCTGCAATGGGAGATTGATTCTACACAGGTTACTACCCTCCCCTTTTTAGGCTATCAGGGCGATTATAAAACCAGTGAAGTAACCGGTAAGCAAAGGCTTTTCTACGACAGAAAAAAGCCATTTAGCAAGATGGTGCCTTATTACCAAACCTACCAACCGGTAACAGAGGTAAACATTCCTGAAGCTTATATAATTCCTAAATCATGGTGGAATATTATAGAGCTGCTTAAAATCAATAATATAACAATGGAGCCGCTGGTACAGGACACCGAGTTTGAAGTGGAAAGCTACCGCATAAAAGACTTTAAGACAAGTAAAAGCGCTTATGAAGGACACTATCCTCATAATAGTGTTACTTTGGAGAGCACAAAACATAAAGTACTTTTCAGGAAAGGGGATTTTGTAATAAACACGCAACAGCCGGGGGTAAAATACCTGCTTGAAACTTTGGAACCCCAAGGTGTCGATTCCTATTTTGCATGGAACTTCTTTGATGCCATATTGCAGCAAAAAGAATATTTTTCAGATTATGTATTCGAGGATACCGCCGCAGCGCTTTTAAAGAGTGACAAAAACCTGAAAGCAGCATTCGACAAGAAAAAGCAGGAAGATAAGTCTTTTGCAGATGATGCAGATGCCCAACTGGACTGGATTTATCGCCATTCAGTATATTATGAAAAGACACACATGGAGTATCCTGTTTACAGGAAAGTGAAATAAAATAAAACCGGCTAAAAGCCGGTTTATTAAATCTTTTTAATTTTTAATAATTCTCTGAAGTGGTTCACCATCACCTATTACAAAATAAACGCCTGGTTTTAATGAACCCACATTGATTTGAAGTTCCTTCAGTCCTTCAGGATTATTTACCCTGATAACTTCCTTACCTATAATATCTATAATCGTAAAGACACCCACCGATGAGAAAACATTTTCATCAACTATAGTAATCGTATCTACAAAAGGATTCGGATATATCACAAAAGCATTTGTTTTTTTAGAAACACCTTTATTATCTTCTCCACTTAAATCCTTCACTTTAGCTTGTGGTTTAGGTTGCGGCGCCGCTGCCCCATAAACACAATTCTCAATTGTGGCCTGAAACACAGACGTATACTGAGCATTAAAACCAGGTTGTAATTCAATGAAATTCCCTGCCTGGTAAATAGCTGTTGCATCCGGCTGAATGGTATTTGAAGCCTTAATCCACTGATCACGCTGCTGATATGACAATGTATTTGTAATAACCGGATTAGATACTGTCAGGGTCAAAGTTGAGAGACAACTGCCGGCAGCCCCTTCATAACAATCAGGTGCAAGAGGATTCCCCCAGTTTGCTCCCTCAGGAAACTCATACTGACCATTTTGTATTGCAATACAACACCATGCCGACCAGCCACAATCTGTTCTTATTCTATACCTGAAACAGCCATACACCATTGCTCTTGCTCCAGGCGTACTTGAAGCTATCTGGGTCAGGTTAAATGTATTTTCTGTTTGCGTAAAATGAAAATAGGCAGGTTGGGTAGTAGTACTTGACGGACAGCAGGTTCCATCTGTAAAGAACTCAAGTTCATATACTTCAGCAACATCAGGCCATATCAGCGTGCTTCCCTGTACATAAGCCCCGGTTATATCTACATTACCCATGGTAACATCAGGCCCAACTGAGGTAGATGAATCAGTGAGTTTTAAATAATAGGAAGTAGCACTCATATAAAAATATGCAATTAGCTTAAATTCATACTCTCCAGAGGGGCTTAATCCAAAGTGTGTCACCGGATCTACTGTAAAACAAAATTTATCTGATGTTAAACTCGATGCACCTAAAACTGTACCTATGTAAACTCCATCTTTCCATATCTGAAGATGCAGTAAATTAGAAGTAAGCGTTGTTCCCTGTGGAGATACATATGATCCACAAACCTGAAAAGATTCTTTGGGGCAGTTAAAGCTGGCATCATCCAGTGATAAATAGCCAAAGGCAGGCTGAGTACAAGCAGCTGTACAAGATATATCGTCAATATAAACCGTACCGAAATGAGCGTTCTTGCCACAATCTGCCATTACAAATTCCAACCGCACTGACTGATTTAAATACGCTTCAGGTAAGGTGATTAAGCCACATTTCCAACCGGTATATAAAACCGACTGAGTTTCATTTTCGCCGACATTGAACCATGACGTTACGCCAAAAATTGCATTAGCAGGATCAGCTATGATACAAAAATCATTTGAAATTTTGTTTCCTGCCATGTCATAAACCCTTACAGAAAAAAAAGGCTGCCTGTCCATTTCATTAGGATGTGGATTTTCAATGATCATTGAATACGAAAAACTGATTTCTGTTCCTGTAGCAGTAAAGGTTTGCGACATTGTTGTTCTGTCAGCACCACCTTCAAAGTTATTAAGCCTTAAAGCGCGGTTACCACTCCCGGGTTTTACCCTGCCCATTGTAACAGACGGACTACAGGCGAGCAAAAAAGCATCATTTCCGGAACTTACCCAACTGGCATCAGCCGTATACTGATTAAGAGCAGTGGGTAATATATATGGCTCAAATTCTACCTCTGCCGTATTCACATCACAATCCATAATCTGAAACAATCCCCCTCTGTTTGTAAAACTATATTGTGAGGGTGTGGTTTCAAAGCTTCCGTTTACAATACACTGTGCCTGTGCTCCCAAACCTGACAGAAGCACGAGAAAACAATAATATAAATTTCTCATAGATTAAATATTTAAAATTTATTATTGTTTTGCCATTAATAGCTTCACCTGGGCTTTAAGCTCTTCGATTTCACTTTTTTGATCTTCAGCTTCTTTCTTTTGCGCTATAAACTCAGCTTTTAGTTGCTTTGCATTATCATCCTGATCTATAATATAAAGAGTCAATTCTTCTATTTTCTCTAGCAATTTAGCATCCATTTTAGCAACATCAAGTCCGCCTTCAACCATTTGTTCAGCTGATAGAACGTTAGGCAAATGCTTGTTTGCTTTAGTAAAAGCAGCAACTTCATCAAGCGGCATAAGTTTATAGTCAGGTGCAAAAACATAATCGGCCCAATCCGTAGTTGTTTTAACAGCCACTTTTACTTTTTCTGTAAGTATGCCTTCTTCAACAAAAAGCTTGTAGCCATTTGGTGTCTTAATATCATTTGTACCGAGTCCAATACGGACTTTACCATTCTCGTTAATTCGCATTAATTCTACATCATTATGACCAAATGATACTGCCGATTTTGTAGTATTGGTTGTAGCCGGGTTACTATATTCTATATAACCCGTCATTGCGGTTGCACTTGTTGTCATTTGCAATCTGAATGCGTGAGAAACTGATATCTCAAATCCTGAACCTGTATTATATCCTTTTGCCTGCAAACGTAAGCCACTAGTGGGTCTAGTTCCAAAATTTGCCAGATTATCCACATATGCGGAAACAGGTATAAGTGTTGAATTTGAACTAACATGTAATTTATAAGCCGGGCTAGTTGTCCCAATACCTACTTTACCAATACTTGGCCAGGTAGAAGAATTAGATGTTTCAGACTGAATTTGTGAATACCCAAGAGCGGCACATAGTGCAAAAGACAATGTTAAAAGTTGTTTTTTCATAATTAAGTTGGTGATTAAATTTGTAATATAAATCAACGAAAATAAAAGTTAATTTTGGTGATGAAAATCTTAAACAAAAGTTAAAATCATATTCAAAATTTAACTGAACACCATAATGAACACCACTTTACAGAATCAGATATTACTTCCTAAAAGAAATATTTTCAGGATCTAAGTAGTTATGTCTTAAATATTTCAACTCCGAAAAAAAATCCTGAAATGCTTAATACAGCAAAAAAAAATTACGAACCTGCCTTAACAAATTCGTAATTTATAATTTTAAGTCATCATTCTTATTTCTCTACTTCCACATTCTCAAACAGCAGCTTGATATTATCATAAGAGTTGGTAAGTGCTTCTTTGATCTGCTCCGGGTTAAGCCATGCCACTTTTTCGATACCCTCTTCCAACTGGCCTAAAAGCTTCCCTGTAAAATCGGTCTTCATTTCATACCAATGCGTAATTTTTAGCCTATAGGTGCCGTTACGCTTAAAGATATGATATGTCTTTTGTAACTTATTGGTAATTTCCAATCCTGAAACACCTGTTTCTTCTTCTACTTCCCTAATAGCAGTATCTTCGATATCCTCGTTTTTCTCTATACCTCCCTTAGGCAAATCCCATTTACCGTTACGGAAAATAAAGAGGACTTCGCCTTTTTTATTATACACGAGTCCGCCCCCGGCTTTAGCCACAGGTATCTTCTCCTTTAATTTCTTTAAGGTTTCTTTTTCATCAGGATGATACAAAAATGCTTTCTTCACTTTGTTGTTGAACATATTTACTATCAATTGTTCAATATCAACACTCTCCAGTAAAAACATCCTGAAGTCAGTTTCTTTCTCGACAGTATTTGTCAAAAAAAGTGGTTTATCGTTTACAAAAACTTTATACATTTGCAGTATGATTTTCAATATAGACACCGCCAAAAAAACAGCCGAATTGCTTTTACAAATAAACGCAATTAAATTAAATCCTAAAAATCCTTTTACATGGGCTTCCGGATGGAAATCGCCTATTTATTGTGATAACAGGATAACCCTCTCATTTCCACCGATAAGAAATTATATTCGTGAGGAATTTTCCAAGCACATTGAAAAAGAATTTGGCAAGCCTGATGTTATTGCAGGTGTAGCAACCGGAGCTATAGGAATTGGTATGCTTGTCGCTGAGTATATGGGACTTCCGTTCGTTTACGTGCGCCCTGAAGCTAAGAAACACGGCCGTCAGAACCAGGTTGAAGGCTTTTTACAAAAAGGGCAGAATGTTGTCGTTGTTGAAGATCTTATCAGCACCGGAAACAGCAGTCTTCTTGCTGTAGAGGCATTAAAAGCTGCCGGAGCTAACGTTAAAGGTATGGTTGCAATATTTACTTATGGCTTTGACATATCTGTTCAAAATTTCAAAAACGCCAATGTTCAATTACATACACTAGGAAATTATGAAACGCTTTTAGATCTTGCCGTTTCAAAAAAATACATTACCGAAGAAGAGCTGGACACTCTTAAGGACTGGAGCAAAAGCCCATCCACTTGGGGACAATAGTTGCTTAATACACTACACGCCAAAAGAATTAATTTTAAACCAATCATTTATTAATCAACCAAACCCATCACAATGAAAAAAATGTTCTTATTAGGGATGCTGCTTACAGTATCAATGTCTTTTGCACAATTAAAAAAAGTTCATGTAACCCCAGCTGAAACAATTGGGAAAGCTCAGCAATTCGGAGGACCGTTAGAAGCTGAAATAACTAAATCAGGAAACAAATACACTTTAAGGTTCAGAGACCAGCAATTCAAAACATTAGATGAATACCGTGAGTTCACTTTTGAAGATGTTGATAATACATTTAACGATTTATATGCTGCTATTGAAGAAGGATTCACCACAATGCCTAAAGAATCTGTAATGCTTGAGCTTCCAGATTACTTGATAGGGCTTCACTTTAGCAAGTTTCTTGGATCGCCGGTCTTACGATTTTCATGTGCATCGATGAAAGTAAAAGATGCTCCGGTATATTTTTCAAATGAAATCGCTAAAAAACAAGTCGAAAAACTTTTCGCAAAGAAAAAATAATTAATACACTATGAATTTAGAAAGCCCTAAAGTAACGGTACAGAAACCTGCACAATATATTTTTGACCAGCTTATTGATGTTAAGAACTTTGAAAAGCTAATGCCTGAAAACATAGCAAAATTTGAAGTGACAGGAGAGGAAGCGTTCATTTTTGCGTTAAAGGGCATGCCTGAGATCAAATTGAAACTAAAAGAGAAAACAGCTCCTAATAAAGTTGTTTTAGGCGCAGCAAGCGATAAACTTCCTTTTACGCTAACAGGGAATATAAACACTGTTTCTGACACCTCAAGCGAAGTTCAGCTGTTTTTTGAAGGGGAATTCAATGCCATGATGGCAATGATGATTAAAGGCCCCATCACTAAGTTTATAGAAACACTTGCACAAAACATGCATAAGCTTTAAAATATACTTTCAACAAAATCCAGCCTTTTAGTCTTACTAAAAGGCTTTTTTTATACTTTTATCCAAAATGCAACTGGCTATGAAATCAGGAATTATATTTACAATTATCTTTTTTATTACGTTTTCTTCCCATGCACAAAATGATGATGCATTAACTAAAACAATGCTCGAACAGGCCAATGACATGGGCGAAAAATTTGTAGCTGCTAACTACAAGGCTTTTCTCCAATACACCTACCCAAGAACCATCGAAGGCATGGGTGGAGAAGCAATGGCATTACATAAAATTGAAACTGATATGCAATCGGTCAAAGATGAAGGCATTACCATCATAAATATTACTTTTGGTGCTCCTACTAAAATAATTAAAGTGGGCAACGACCTGCAAAGCACCCTTCCGCAAATAATGGTAATGCGTATACCGCATGGCAAAGTGACATCAACCACTACCATGTTGGCAATTTCAAACGATAATGGTAAAAAGTGGTTCTTTTTAGACACCGTAAATTACAACCATGCCGATATGAAGATGCTAATCCCTAATTTATCGGATCAGATCATCATACCGGAACGGGCAGATCCTTCCTTTGAGGAAGATATAAAAACAGAATGATTAGCATAAACAGACAGTTAAACATTTTATAAAAAATCTCATATTAATAAGGTTTTAAATATATTTAAGATCGCTAAAAAGACAGTCATGAAAGATATTAACGAATTTGAATTGCATTACGACCTTGATGATGAGATGAACTCTCAGGAGCTAACCGAGATCCATATTGGTGATATCAACCTGCCAACGGGTAAAATAATCGTTGCTGATCCTTTTTTCTCATTGGAACAGCGACCTTTTTCCCGCGTTGTTGAAGCAGATAAATACCCGGTATTTATTTATGTGGCAGAAGTTGATACCGTTCATCACAGGATTGCCTATGCAAAAATAAAATTCAGGACGGAAGAAGCATCTAAATGGATTCTAGCCCTTACTGATGATCTTACCAACGAAGAACTTACCGATCTTGGAGAAGATGAGTTTTACGGTTTCCCAGTAGAATCAGGCCTTGCCTGCTTCCTCGATGAAGAAACCAATAGCCGCTTCATTGCAAAAATGGATGAACTGCAGGAAAAGAATCCGGAGTCAAATTATTATGATGACGTACTCTCTGCGGAATTCATAGAATACTCGGGTAAAAACAATTTCTCTCGTGAACTGGGCGACTGGAATGATCATCATCCTGATGCAGATTCAGACAACAATGTAATCATGTTTGCCTCTGGTTGGGGAGATGGCTATTACCCTGCTTACTGGGGACTAAATGAGAATGGAGATACCATAGAACTGGTAATTGACTTTCTTATCAACGAGTTTGATCCTGAAGGAGGAGACGAAGATTTTGATGATGAAGATTAGTCTTTAAATTAAGATACATAATATATAAAAAGAGGCTCACATTAATGTGAGCCTCTTTTTATATGATCAATAGAGTAACTGCACTTCCTTTAAGCCATATTCGGCAATGCTGTCGTCTTCTAGTTGTACCCTTAAGCTGCCCTTTAAAGAAACCTCTTTTATGATCCCCATAAACTTGTTGCCATCCTTTTCAAAAGGCATTGGTACACCTTTTTTGTAAAGTTTTGAATGGTATTTCTGCCAGATCAGTGCGGTATCTTTATTCAGCAATGCTGCCACATTGCGCCTGATGTTCTCTGCAATGACAGTCATTATTATGTCTTTGTCATGTTGCTTTCCTGTTATTATTGCAATAGATGATGCTTTTGCGAGCCCTTCAAAACTCATTTGGTTCACATTGAGTCCAATACCAACTATTGAGTAGATTTCGCCACCGGTCTTAATGGTGTTCTCGATTAATATGCCACCTATTTTTTTATTGCCTGCCAAAATGTCGTTAGGCCATTTTATAGAAAGATCAGGAATAGCTAAACTTTCCAAAGCCTCGGTCACACTGATGGCCACCGCAGCATTTAAACTGAAAATTTCATTTATGCCTAAGAGCAAATCCTTTACCAACACACTAAACGTAAGGTTCTTACCAGGTTCAACATCCCACTTCGCCCCCATCTGTCCGCGTCCTGCTGTTTGGTTTTCTGCAGCTACTATCGTGAAGTTTTCGACATACTGTATAGACGCTAATTCTTTTAGGTAGTCGTTGGTAGAGTTAATGGCACTGAGTTTGATGATATTCATTACAAAAAACTTTGTATTGCTTTTAAAAGCTGTAATAGTTTTGTTAAGGCTCAAAAGTAAATACAAAAAATGATAACTTTGCGAAAACATATAATTTTAAATGGCTAAGAAAAACGTAAGTAATGATGATCTGTTAGCTAATATCATCAAAGGTATCGAAGAAGTAAAAGGAAATGATATTGATATTCTTGACCTGAGGGCCATAGACAATACTGTTTGCGATTACTTTGTAATCTGTAACGGTACTTCTAATACACAGGTGAACGCTATAGTTCACTCCATCCAAAAAACAGTTTCCAAATCTCTGAAAGATAAGCCATGGCACGTTGAGGGCACTGAAAATGGCGAATGGGTTCTTATGGACTATGTGAACATTGTGGTTCACGTTTTCCAAAAACACATTCGTGAATATTATAACATTGAAAGCCTTTGGGGAGATGCCCGCATTACATCAATCGGAAACAACTATTAAATAACCGAAATTCATGTCAAAAGATAATAAACCAAATAAGGTTAGGATTAGCCCATGGGTAGTTTATGGCGGAATACTAATAATGTTCCTTGCTATAACATTTCTTTCGGGCAACGCTAACTGGAACGATCCAAAGCAAATCTCACTTGCAAAGTTTTACAGCTACCTTGACAAAGGCGAAGTAAGCAAGGTAACTTATAACAAATCAACCGCTGAGGCATACCTTAAGCCGGAAGCGCTAAAACTACCTGAACACCAAAAAGTAAAGACCGATTTTCTGGGTAAAGAAAATAAAGGCCCTCATTATTCATTCCTGACTGGAAACTCTGAAGAATTTCAGAAGAGCCTTAATACTGCCCGCGAAACAGGTAAACTAAAGGATTACGAATATCAGTCGGATGGCATTTGGGGAGAATTATTATTCACTTTACTGCCAATCCTTGTTATTGTTGCCTTATGGATTTTCATGATGCGCAGGATGTCTGGCGGAGGTGCCGGCGGTGGCGGTGGCCAGATTTTCAACATTGGAAAGTCTAAAGCCAAACTTTTTGACGAAAAGAACGACATCAAAGTGACATTTAAAGATGTTGCAGGCCTTGAAGGTGCTAAAGAAGAAATACAGGAAATCGTTGAGTTCCTGAAAAATCCTGAAAAATATACAAGCATTGGTGGAAAGATACCTAAAGGAGCGCTTCTAGTAGGCCCTCCGGGAACAGGTAAAACACTTTTAGCCAAAGCAGTAGCAGGAGAAGCTAAAGTACCTTTCTTCTCGCTTTCGGGCTCTGATTTCGTAGAAATGTTTGTAGGTGTAGGTGCATCCCGTGTACGTGACCTTTTCAAACAGGCAAAAGAAAAATCACCGGCAATTATTTTCATTGATGAAATTGATGCTGTAGGCCGTGCGCGTGGAAAAAATAACTTCTCAGGATCTAATGACGAGCGTGAGAACACTCTTAACCAGCTATTAACTGAAATGGATGGCTTCGGTACCAACACAAACGTTATTGTATTGGCAGCGACTAACCGTGCCGATGTACTTGACAAAGCACTTATGCGTGCCGGACGTTTTGACAGACAGATATATGTTGACCTTCCGGACATTCGCGAAAGAAGAGAAATATTTGAAGTGCACTTGAAGCCGCTTAAAAAAGCGGACAATCTTGACACTGAATTCCTTGCTAAACAAACTCCGGGCTTCTCTGGTGCAGACATTGCAAATGTTTGTAACGAAGCAGCACTTGTTGCAGCAAGAAAAGACAAGAAAATGGTAGAAAAACAAGACTTCCTGGATGCGGTAGACCGTATCGTTGGTGGACTTGAAAAGAAAAATAAGATTGTTTCTCCTGAAGAGAAAAGAGCAATTGCCATACACGAAGCCGGACACGCTACAGTAAGCTGGATGCTTGAGCACGCTGCTCCACTGGTAAAAGTTACCATTGTGCCACGTGGCCAGAGCCTGGGTGCAGCATGGTACCTGCCTGAAGAAAGGCTTATTGTAAGACCGGATCAAATGCTTGACGAAATGTGTGCAACCATGGGTGGACGTGCTGCTGAAAAAGTGATCTTCAACAGGATTTCTACAGGTGCCCTTAGCGATCTTGAAAAAGTGACAAAACAGGCACGTGCAATGGTTACAGTTTATGGCCTTAATGAAAAACTTGGCAATATTACCTATTACGATTCATCAGGACAAAGCGAATATAATTTCTCTAAGCCGTATTCTGAAGACACAGCAAGGATTATCGATCAGGAAATATCTACGCTTATAGAAGACCAGTATAAGAGAGCAATACAGCTTTTGGAAGACAACAGAGACAAATTACTTAGCCTTGCAGACATACTTATCGAAAAAGAGGTTATTTTCAAAGATGACCTTGAAGATATTTTTGGCAAAAGACCTTTTGACAAACATGAGCATGAGGTAATTACAGAAGCATAGACAATTTATTTGTCAAATTTTTCAAAAATCTTAATTCAATTCTTAAATTGAATTAAGATTTTTTTATCTTTGAGCATATCAGGAGTAATAAGGTAATGTAAGATATGAGTCTTTTCAAGAAAATTTTCGGTGCGGTAAATGATGTCTCCAATGAAGATAAGAATTCGGAATCAAATCCTTTTCTTCCTGAGGAGCAACTTCCTGTTGACGAATTATTTATGCTCCATTTCAGAAAAAACGGGGGTAAATTTATCTACTGTGAAAACCTGAATGAATTACATGAACAGTTCCTGAATGTACTTGAAGAGAATGACTGGTTTGAATGCAACGTGATGTGCCTTGAGCCTAAACTTTACAGCTTGCTCGACGAAAACAGGCTTACTTACGCAAAATCCGACAATCCAAAATTCCTTTTAGCATCTTGCGAAAATCTTATAGCCGATGAAGGCTCTATACTATTTTCATCAAACCAGATCAAACAGAATAAGCCAAACGAATTACCGGCAAATATCGTTATCGTTGCCACGACCAGCCAGATCCTTGCCAATAAAAGTGACGGTTTAAGGGAAATCAAAAAGAAATACGATAAAGATTACCCTACTAACATTACCACCATTAAATATTTTGAAAAAGTAAAAGAAGAAGATTTCCTTCATTACGGCAGTTCCGCAAAAAATCTTTACCTGCTTCTTTTAGAAGACCTTTAGCATGAATGAAAGTATCGTCCGGGCCCTCTCTGGAATTGTTTATATAGCACTCCTTTTAGGCGCAACCCTACTCTCTCCTATTAGTTTTGTACTATTATTTGGCATATTTATGATTATTGCCATTAATGAGTTCTGCAAACTTGCTAACCTAAATAAAACCGTACCAATCATAATGGGCGTGGCTGGATATATCATATTCTCGCCATTAGTGATTAGTACCCTTTATACAAACTTGCTTTTAAACATTGGTGCTTTGTTTATAGCATTTATGTTGCTTGAAGAGCTCTTTGAAAAAAAGCCATCAGCACCAAAAGATAAAACAGCTAAACTTGCCCGACTTACAGGATATGTAATACTGCCGTTCTTACTGATAATTAAACTTCCTTTTTTAATTCAGGACATTTACTCTCCTTACATCATTATTGGCAGTTTCATCCTGATATGGACAAACGACACTTTTGCTTATATAGTGGGCAAAACATTAGGCAAACACAAACTTTTTGAAAGAATTTCCCCTAAAAAAACCATTGAAGGCTTTCTTGGAGGCCTTGTTTTCACCATAATCGGAGCTTATATCTTAAGCTGTTTTGATAATTTTTTAAATCCTGTCTTCAACTCATCTTTAATCTGGATTGGAGCCGCAATTATTCTCGTAATCTTTGGTACTTTGGGCGATTTAGTTGAATCACAACTTAAGCGAAAAGCCGGAGTAAAAGACAGCGGAAACATAATGCCGGGCCACGGAGGCATTTTAGACAGGCTGGATAGTATTATATTTGCAATACCTTTTCTATTTTTGTATTACCAAATCTTAACCTATGTTTCATAAAGAAGGAGCTAAACTTATTTTTATCGGGCTATTTACAACAGTTGTAATAGCATTGCTTGCAGAACGTTTTATACCAAGTACAACACTTAAAATCATTGTGCAGTTAATAGCACTTGCTTTCCTGATACTGGTATTGCAGTTTTTCAGGAATCCAAAACGCCATGTACTGGTTACCGACCATAACATTATTGCTCCGGTAGATGGAAAAGTAGTAGTGATCGAAGAAGTATATGAACCTGAATATTTCAAAGATAAAAGGCTTCAGGTATCTATATTCATGTCGCCTATCAATGTACACGTTACGCGTTATGCCGTAAACGGACTTGTAAAATTCAGTAAATACCACCCAGGGAAATACCTTGTGGCGTGGCATCCAAAAGCAAGTGAAGAAAACGAGCGTACCACAATCGTTATTGAAAACATACTGTTTGGCGAAATACTGTACAGACAAATTGCCGGTGCACTTGCAAGACGTATCGTTAACTATGCCGAAGAAGGCATGCAGGTAGTACAGGGAACTGATGCAGGATTCATAAAATTCGGTTCAAGGGTAGATTTGTTTCTACCTTTAGGCACAGAAATAAACGTAAAGCTTGGCGAAAAAGCCATAGGCGGTAAAACAATAATCGCAACTAAAGCTTAATGCAGGAAAAAGACTTAGATACTCAGTTTCAGGAAGCATTCGAAAGGGCTTCAAACATGTCTGAGGGTTTACCTCAAGACGTTATGCTGCGCATTTATGCCTACTATAAACAAGCAACACAGGGTATTGCACAGGTAAGTCCTTATCAGAATTTTAACCTGAGGAATGCTTTTAAGATGAACGCCTGGATGCAGGTAAGGCATTTAACTCCTGATGAAGCTAAAAAAATGTATATAGAAACTATTAATTCTATAATTAAATAAATAATTCGGTTATGAAAAAAGTAAAGATCATTTTATCGGCTTTTGTAGTAATGGCAGCATTGCAATCGTGTAAAGACAAAAACAACCTGGAAGAAGTGGTAGCTGTTCCTGAGCCTCAGAAAGAGCAGGCTGCACCCCTTGGAAACCCTGACGACATTAAAGCTGAAGGAGGCCCATTCCAAATGGCAAAACTTGGCTATGCTTATGATGCACTGGCGCCGCACATCGATGCCAGAACAATGGAAATACACTATTCAAAACACTATAAAAAATATACCGACGAGCTTAATAAAGCTGTTAAAGGTACTCCACTTGAAACCAAAACTATTGAAGATATCCTGAAAACTCTTGATATGGAGAATAAGGCTGTAAGAAACAATGGAGGCGGATATTACAACCATACTTTCTTTTGGGGAGTTATGGGCGGTGCTAACGCTGGTGGTACTCCAAACGGTGCATTAGCAGATGCCATCACTAAAGATTTTGGCTCTTTTGAGGCTTTCAAAACACAATTTGCCGAAGCTGCCACCAAACAATTCGGTTCAGGATGGGCATGGCTTGTGGTAGATCCTGCTGGCAAACTTGTAATCGGCAGCACTCCTAACCAGGACAACCCTTTGATGCCAAATACAGGCATCTCTGGTAAACCGGTTTTAGCACTTGACGTATGGGAACATGCTTACTACCTGAATTACCAAAATAAAAGACCTGATTACATTACAGCTTTCTTCAATGTTATCAACTGGGATGCTGCAAGTAAAAAATATGATGCTGCTGTAAAAAAATAACAGCTGTCCAAATCGAAAACAAAATCCGCCTTTGGGCGGATTCGTTTTTTTATGGCAGTTACTAAATTTAATAAAGCTTCCAAAAAATTGCCATTTTAAAGAAAAAGTGCCATTTTTGAAATCCTAATAAAACCAAACATAAATAATGAAATACCTATACCCTCTTGCCCTGTTGCTATTTTTGGGTTCGTGCCAAAAGGAAGAAAAAAAAGCTATTGACCGCACTAAAGCAGATTGGACCTTTTACAAACTGGAAGGTGATGTAAAAAGCGTATACACGAAATCATGGCAGATAAGTGAAAAGCTGGAGAAGCTTAAAACTATGCATGAAGATATGAGTGCGCACAATGGAAATATGGATTTTGATGAAGAAGGAATGCTTGTAGCAGAAAAATTATATTTTGATGAAAACCCTTTTATGGAGACAACCTATAAAGGACGCGAAAAAACACAAAATATTATTCAGTACATAAGTAATGTTCCGGGGATTAAAACCGAATATAGCTGGGATGAAAGCGGAAAAAACAATACTGCCATAACAAAGCGAAATGGTGATAATTCACAAATCGACCGTGTTGAAATGAAATATCAGGGAGACAAAATTGCTCTGAAAACAACATTTAACGGTCAAAATAATCCTACCGACAAAATTGCCTATGTCTATGACAGCAAAGGTAACCTGATCGAAGAAGATCTTTACCTTACATCAGAATATATACAACATAAAATAATACGCAAATACGACAAAAAAAATAGGCTAACGTCTGAAGCCCGTTATGATAAAGACTCAAAAAAACGTTTAGAGACTTTTTCTGAATATCAAGGTGACAATCTAACAAAAAAATATACCCTTAACGATAAAGGTGTAACTGAATACTCTCAGGAATTCACCTATGACAAAAAAGGAAATACACTTACCAAGCTAACCTTTGACAATTTTGACAAGAGTACATCTATAGATACGCATACCTATGACAGCAAAGGCAACAAACTAACATGGGAAGTAACCAAAAATGGAAAAATCTTTATGAAAGCCAATTTTTCCTATGATAAATACGGCAATACAACTCTGATTGAAGTTATGGAGCCTACAGGAAAAATCGTCGACAAAAGGGAATATATTTTTGAATATGATGCCAAAGGAAACTGGATCAAAAAAACCACAAAAATAAAAGATGTTCCACAATTTATTGCTGAAAGACAAATTACCTATTTTGAGGAAAAATAAATCATAAAAAAAGGCAGCCCATTGGCTGCCTTTTTTTATGATTTTAAAAAGTAAATTATTTCAGACTTTCCAGACTTTGCTCAATCGTAGCAATTTTAGCCAATGCATCAGCTTCTTTTTGCCTTTCCATTGCTACAACCTTTTCAGGAGCACTGCCAACAAATTTCTCGTTAGAAAGTTTAGCCTGAACCGATTTAAGGAAACCGCGATTATAGTTTAGCTCTTCAGTTAGCTTAGCGATTTCTTCCTCAACATTTACTGCTCCGGTTACCGGTACAAAGTATTCGTTAGACCTTACCCTGAAGGTAAGTGCTCCGGATACTTTTTCTGCAACATATTCTAACGAAGATATATTTCCAAGTTTTATAATTACACTGTCATATTCATTAGAAAGCGATTCAGTGTTTACTACTTTAAGTTCAATAGCATCTTTTTGAGGGATGTTTTTATCTTTTCTGATAGTACGGATGCCTGCAATTACTTCAGCAGCTACATCAAAACCTGAGATCAGTCTTTCGTCAGCCTGTTTTATTACAGGCCATTCTGAGATAATAAGTGCCTCTTCAGAGCTTCTTTCTGTAATATGATGCCAAATCTCTTCAGTAAGGAACGGCATGAACGGATGAAGCAGCTTAAGGTTATTCTCAAGCATTTCAATCGCACTATTGAACGTAGTCCTGTCAATCGGCTGCTGATAACCCGGTTTGATCATTTCAAGGAACCATGAACAGAAATCATCCCATACCAGCTTATAGATAGCCATAAGCGCATCAGATATCCTGTATTTCTCAAAATGATCTTCAATTTCAGCAAGTGTCTTATTCAGTTTGGCCTCATACCAGTTTACGGCTTTACGCGCATAATCCGGCTGTTCTATATCAGCTATCTCCCATCCTTTTATAAGGCGGAAAGCATTCCATATCTTATTACTGAATGCCTTACCCTGATTGCAAAGCTCTTCATCAAACATAATATCATTACCGGCAGAAGCACTCAACAGCAATCCTACACGTACACCATCGGCACCAAATTTCTCAATAAGGTCAAGCGGATCCGGTGAATTACCTAATGATTTAGACATCTTACGACGCTGGCTGTCACGCACAAGACCTGTAAGGTAAACATTGGTGAACGGCTTTTCGCCTGCATATTCATAACCTGCAATAATCATCCTTGCTACCCAGAAGAAAAGGATATCCGGTCCGGTTACAAGATCATTTGTAGGATAGTAATATTTAAAATCTTTATTTTCAGGTTCAAGCACACCACCAAAAACAGCCATTGGCCATAACCATGATGAAAACCAGGTATCAAGCGCATCCGGATCCTGTTTCAGGCCGGCAGCAGTCAGGCTTTGATTTCCTGTTCTTTCTTTGGCAAGAGCCAAAGCGTCAGCAGGCGTTTCAGCAACTACAAAATCTTCTTTACCTTCGCCATAGAAGTAGGCAGGAATCTGCTGGCCCCACCATAATTGTCTCGAAATGTTCCAGTCACGGATGTTTTCCATCCAGTGGCGGTAGGTATTATTAAAACGGTTAGGGTAAAGCTTTACTTCTTCTGTTTCAAGAACAGCTTTAATAGCCGGCTTAGCCAGGTCTTCCATTTTAAGGAACCACTGATCAGAAAGCCTTGGCTCAATAACCGCTTTAGTTCTTTCAGAAGTTCCTACTTTATTGATGTGGTTCTCTATTTTCTCAAGATTACCTATAGTTTCAAGTTCTTTAGCGATCTCATCCCTCACCACAAAACGGTCTTTACCTGCATAATGAAGGCCGAAACTGTTTAATGTAGCATCTTCATTAAAGATGTCTATGATCTCAAGGTTATGCCTTTCACCAAGTTCCTTATCATTTACGTCGTGTGCAGGCGTTACCTTTAGGCATCCTGTACCAAATTCCATATCTACATATTCATCAAAAATGATAGGGATAACACGGTTAGCGATAGGAACGATAGCTTTTTTTCCTTTCAGGTGCGTGTAACGCTCATCGTTAGGATTGATACATATTGCAGTATCGCCTAATATCGTTTCAGGGCGTGTAGTAGCAACTACTACAAAATCCTGAGTACCTTCAATCTGGTATTTAAGATGATATAGTTTACCCTGCCTTTCTTCGTAGATTACCTCTTCGTCAGAAAGCGTGGTCTTAGCTTCAGGATCCCAGTTTACCATACGGTAGCCGCGGTAAATAAGTCCTTTATTATATAGATCGACAAACGATTTTATAACCGATGCCGACATGTCATCATCCATTGTGAATTTTGTACGTTCCCAGTCACATGAAGCACCAAGTTTTTTCAGCTGGTCAAGAATAACACCTCCGTATTTATCTGTCCATTCCCATGCGTGCTTTAAGAACTCCTCGCGGGTAAGGTCATTTTTATTGATTCCTTCTGCTTTAAGTTTGGCAACAACTTTTGCTTCGGTAGCAATAGATGCGTGGTCAGTACCGGGTACCCAGCAAGCATTATAACCTTTAAGGCGCGCGCGTCTTATAAGTACATCCTGAATAGTATTATTAAGCATATGCCCCATGTGCAGCACCCCTGTTACATTTGGCGGAGGTATTACAATAGTATAAGGCGTTCTATGGTCTGGTTCCGAATGAAAATAATTGTTTTTCATCCAGTAGTCGTACCATTTGCTCTCGGCAGTCTTTGCATCAAATTGCGATGGAATCGTCATAACTTACAGTGCTGATTAATAAACCAAAAAAATTGGTATGTTTTTTGAAATGTATGCAAAAGTAACCATATATGTACAATTTTAAAAAAACATTATAGCATAATTTGCACATTAATTTAAACTGAGTATTTTTACTAAATCCAAAACCACTACTACTATGAAACGAATTTTAGGCCTTTTAGCAGTTATACTATTCACTACCGCTTCTTATGCGCAATCTGGAGCCAAAATGGAATTGAAGTCTGATACTGTTGATTACGGAACAACTTCAAAAGAAAACGATAACGGCTTAAGAGCCTTTGAATTTACAAACACCGGTGATGCCCCTTTGATTATTAAAGACGTGAAATCAAGCTGCGGCTGCACAGTGCCTTCGTGGCCAAAAGAACCGATTGCACCGGGTAAATCAGGAAAGATTGAAGTTAAATACAACATGAATCCCGGCCCCATACGCAAAACAATTACCGTTCAGTCTAATGCCGTTAACCACCCTGATGGTGTAGTCGCATTGAAACTAAAAGGTGAAGTAACAAAAAAAGAGGAAGTAAATATTCTTGACAAAAAGAAAGCACTTCCTAATCAATAAGAAACAGTAAAAAAAACTTAAGCTCCGCAGTGCGGAGCTTTTTTTATAACATTTTTTAATTTTTAAACCTGTTGAAAAACAAATTTGCTCTTGCCAAAATTATTAAATCTCTAAAAAAAGTCGCAAATTTGCACCAATCATTATAAAAATCAAAATACAATGCCTCAAGTATCTAATAAAGGCAGGCAAATGCCTGAATCTCCTATCAGGAAACTGGTTCCTTACTCTGAAATGGCCAAAAAGAAAGGTCACAAAGTATATCACCTGAATATTGGCCAGCCGGATATCAAAACTCCAGATGTGGCGCTGGAAGCTATAAAAAACAACAATATACAAATATTAGAATACAGCCATTCAGCAGGTTTTGAAAGTTACAGGACTAAACTGGCTACAAGCTATAAAGCTCATGGCGTTAATGTCGATGCAGCTGATATTATCATAACTACAGGTGGTTCTGAAGCATTGCTTTTTGCTTTAGGAAGCACAATGGATGCAGGCGATGAGATTATCATCCCTGAGCCATTTTATGCTAATTATAACGGGTTTTCGGTTGCCTCGGGAGTAACTGTTGTACCGGTAATATCTACGATAGATGAAGGTTTTGCCCTTCCTCCTATCGCAGACTTTGAAAAGCTTATTACTTCAAAAACTAAAGCGATACTTATCTGTAATCCTGGTAACCCTACCGGATACCTTTACACACAGGAAGAAATCCAGCAACTGGCCGAACTGGTTAAGAAGCATGATCTTTTCCTTATCGCTGATGAAGTATACCGCGAGTTTACTTATGACGGTGACAAGCATTACTCTGTAATGAATGTTCCCGGTATTGAAAACAATGCTATAATGATCGATTCAGTTTCTAAACGTTACAGCATGTGTGGCGCAAGGATAGGCTGTATAGTTTCTAAAAACAAAGAAGTAATGGCAACTGCCATGAAGTTTGCACAAGCGCGTCTTAGCCCTCCAACATTTGAGCAAATTGCCAGTGAGGCAGCTCTTGACACTCCGCAAAGTTATTTTGACGAAGTTATCAGCGAATACAGAGAGCGTAGAGATACCCTTATAAACGAACTTAATAAAATTGAAAACGTTAAGGTAGCAACTCCGAAAGGTGCTTTTTACTGTATTGCCAAATTACCTGTTGACAATGCCGACAATTTTGCACAATGGCTTCTTGAGTCATACGACCTTAACGGAGAAACTGTAATGGTTGCTCCTGCTGCAGGATTCTATTCTACTCCTAATGTTGGCCTTGACGAAATAAGAATTGCTTACGTTCTTAAAAAAGAAGACCTTATCCGTTCAGTAGAGATACTTGCCGATGCCATAAAACAATATAACAACAAATAATAGTTGTTTTAAATATAATCAGAGCCCTTCGTACTACGTAGGGCTTTTTTTTGCAGCATCACTAAGCATTTCTTTTAAGCGCTGTTTCCTGCCATCGGCTTTATTCCCTTCTGCCGGCGGGAAATACCGCCCAGCCTACCGCAGGTAGGCTCTCTCAGGGCTAAGGCCAATCTGCTGCGCCTTCTTATACTTAATACTTCTCCATTCCTTTAGACTTTGGACTATACAAAAACAAACCGGGCAGCCAATGGCTGCCCGGTTCTTTTATTTATCTGTTTTTCTCTCTTATCTCTTAATGGCAAAATGCGATTTAAACTCACGTGTTACGGTGGTTGTACCATCGAATTCAGGGTAGGTAACGGTGAACCAGTAGTCATCGGCAGGTACCGCACGACCATTGAAGGTTCCGTCCCAGCCCTCACTGTCCGGGCTGATCTGCTTGATCAGCTTGCCGTAACGGTCAAAGATATAGATCACTGAACCCGTATTCTGTAGCCCGATGATGTTCCACGTGTCGTGGAAGCCATCACCGTTAGGGGTGAAGAAGTTCGGGTAGTCCACAATGCTCGCATCGGTAATCACAAGCTCATCACACGCATCGGGGTTGGTGTCCCTTACCCTTACCGTATGGCTGCCCGGGGATACATTGTCAAAGACATTGCTGTCCTGCCATGGGCCTTCATCAAGGCTGTATTCATATACTCCATAGCCGTCTATGGTTACCGTGATGGTCTGGTTGTCGCTGAAGTAGTTCGTTACATAATAGCCCCTGCCGGTCTTAACTGCAGGGCCGCTCTGTAGTACCGTTACCGGTGCTATAGGGTCAGATACGCAGCCTTCGGTACTGGTGGCAACTACCGTGTACTGGCCTGCGGCCTGGGCAAGCAGTACCGGACCGGTCTCTCCAAGGATCGTGGTCTGGCCTTTCTCATCGGTATAGCTCCACTCGAAGGTGCCCGTGGTTAGCCCTGTATCGATTACAAGGGGCCTTACTACGGCTCCGGTGGATTTGTCAACACAGATCGTACCGCCTTTGATAACTGGCTCCGGAAGGGCGATAACCTCTATAAAGAAGCTTACCTTGTCCTTACAGCCGCTCTGGGTAGAGGTATTGGTTACTACAGCCCAGATCTCCATGCGCCAGGCCGTGGTGTTGGCATAGGCCTGCGGGTTGGCAATAGGGATGTTTACTGCCCCGGGAGTAAGGTCCGGCTCAGTTTCATAATACGTTACCTGGTAGTCTGCAGGTGACTGCCCGCCAAGGATGTCCCCATCGGCAAGGGTAAGGTCCCAGTCCGAGATGAACCCGTCGTTGGCCCCCTCATAGTCACACTCCACAAAGGTTGTGGTTACAGGGTTGGCGATGGCTGCCTCTTCTACCAACAGGTCTACTTCTTTTACGATAACACAGTTGGTCACAAGGTCACGTACCCTTATCCAGATAGTAGCTGTGCCCCCGGTTACCGGGTAGGCATTCACAGGGATGGCAGGGCTCGTTAATGCCGCATCGCTAAAGAAGTCCACATCGTAATTGGCAGGGGTTACCCCTTGCTGGATAAGTATGTCATTCAGTTCCTGGGTAAGGTTGAACACGTCTGCTCCGTCGGTATTCTGCTCGCAATGCGCGATATTGTCAAGATCGGTAACAGGTGGCAGCGGGTTAACGATAAGCCTTAGTGTCACCACCTGGTGGCATCTTGGCTCTGCAGGGTTGTTGCTGTTGATCTCCACCCTTACATATACATCGCCACTGGCGCTGGTGTAGGCTGTTGGGGTAGCTATCGGGTTGAT
>NZ_JBTKVX010000014.1:0-116489 GCF_054457175.1 Flavobacterium hauense | reverse complement strand
ATCGTTACCACAAAATCAGACTCGTCACTGCAGATCGTTGTCGCATCGCCGGTTACGGCATAGATATATATCGTTTGTGTAGTTGTTATGAAATCACCAGGGAAAAGCTGGGTGCCTGTACCACCGGCAGCAGTGTAATATCCTCCTACAGTAAGCGGGGCTAGTTCATAAGTGTCACATGCCTGAACATCTGAAAGTTCAGGTACAATAGGAGTCGTGTAGATGGTAACATCGAAACTTTCTTCGTCTGTACATGTATTAGGCGCAGTCCCTTGTGTTGCATAAATATAAACTGTCTGCGAAGACGTTAATGGCACTGCAGGATTAAGCTGTGCTCCTGCTCCTCCCGGCTGTGAATAATAATTACCCATAGTAAGGGCAGGTAAAGTATAAGAGCCACAAGCAGACACATCATTAACAGCTGCAATATCAGGTTGAGACGTAACAATCAGCGAAAGCTGTTCAATTCCATAAGAATCAAAACCTGTAACTGAAGTATCATCAGCCCTTACCCAAATAGTTTCTGTAGTTCCTGAATAAGTTGTAGGGTTTGTAATAGGATTATTCTCTGCTTCAGCATTTGCCTGTGAATGATAGAAGGCATATACATAGGATGCCGGCACAGGATTTGCAACTGTCATCTCGTCGGTATAAGAAGTAAGATCAAAAATTTCGAATCCGTCATAAGGCGCAGGCTCACAAACGTGTACCGTATAAGGTTCCATTTCAACCTCACAATCAGATATTCTTAGAACAAAAGGCCTTACTATATAACAAGGATTAGAAAAACCTACAATTTTAGCATAAATCACCTGACCATTAGTACCCGGATATCCCGTTCCTGATGGGTACCATATCATAGGATCACCATCATTAATTTCTTGCATGGAAGCGTAATATTCCACTTCATAATCATCAGGATCTGCAAGAGGAGCCTTTATAACAGCGTCATTTTCATGAAGATCAAACTCATGGGTTTGGGTAGGATCTCCACATGCAACAAGATCGATTGGATCAGCTGCTCCAATATCAGCTATAGTTGCTGTAAAGTCACGTACAATTGTCTGTCCACAGCTGTCTGTTACTGTAAGTACATATGTCGTTGTTACTGTTGGAGTGAAAACAGGGTTTGCAATCGTGGGATTACTCACGCCCGTTGCTGGAGACCATTGATAACTGGCAGCGCCTTGTATGGTACCATCAACATTATTGACAGATCCTCCTTCACAAACAATCTGATCCTGAAAACTTGAAGGTAAAAAAGACAGATATTTAAAACAAACAGACTGTTGATTTGACAAAGCACCTGTAGATCCTGTAAAACCAAAGTACACAGTGGGCTGACCTCCAAAAATTGAAATAATTATCTGATTGTCATAGCTAATACGCTCAACACAATCGAAATAAACTTTTAATATATGGGTATTAGCCCTCCATGTTATCTTTACTTCGTGTTGCTGATTGTCTTTTATATTCGTAGAGGTTGATGAAGCCTGAACAGGCCCAATAAGGTTATCAGACCCTGAATGGTATATATTTCCGTTTTTATGCAAAGCAATATGATCATAGGAAGGATCATTTGTCGGAGTGCCATTTGTATAAGTATCAAATTCTACAGCTAAAGAAGCACCTAAAATGTTTTGATATCCCAAACCACCGCCAACAGTACCTATTACAGCGTTAGGAGTTGATTTTAACACAAACGCCATACCATCGGCCCCACCGGCATTTGCACCAAAAAAAGCACTGTAAACTATATCAAAATCCTGAGATAAATCAATTGGATTATTGTACCATGCAGCTCCGGAATTCGATTGGGTATTGGTGGTAATTGTATAACAATTAGGTGATGTCGAAGTTGCACTCCCAATAAATGTTGGCGTAAGCTGAGCAAATCCGGCAAAAGAAAATAATAAGCAAAATCCTAAAAGGAGAATATGAGGTCTTGCATTAATCATGTGAAATATCTTTTTCATTACAAACGTATTGTCAATTTTAAATAATTATTATTATCTATTCAGGCAAAAAGTAACATCTGAGCTATGTTGTGATTTAGACAACACAGCAATAGTTATTGGTATATTCCGGATTAAAACTTGTAAACAAAATTGAATTAAGACATTCATGTTTATAATAGATTGATTTGGTTTGGTTTAAAAGCCTCAAATCTAAAGCTTTTTATTAACTTTTTATTTGTAAAAATTTAACTTTTAAAAAAATAACTTAAAGCACTGATTTTGTTAAAAATAAAACAAACATATATTGTTTTAAAACCCATAAAATATAAACAAATTAAAAATCTAAAACCCTACCTTAAAACCATTTATTTAGAAAAATTAGCCTACTAAATAAATGTTAACTTAGGTTTTACCTCAACTTATTTAACTAAATTTAAACTAGTTAACCAAAAACATTCACTAATGAAACTGCTATATTCCGGGTTCATTTTCTTACTCCCCCTGATTTCAGGATATGCCCAAAGTGATGATGATTCAGAAAAACACAGAATAACGCTTGCTTTAGGTCATACAAATGTATCTCAAGGTGTAAGTAATGCTGAAACAAAATGGCTTTTTCTTGCCTCATGGAGCCTGGATTATGATTATTGGTTTTCTGACAAATGGGCAATCGGATTGCACACCGACTTTATTACCCAGGAATTCGAAGTTGAAGCCAATCTTGACGAAGGCGAAGTAATAAAAAGAAGCTCGCCCATAGCACCGGCTCTTATGGGTTTGTATAAACCTACAAAACACAGCACTTTTTTACTTGGAGCGGGAGCCGAATTTGCAAAAGAAGAAAATCTTTTCCTTAACAGGCTTGGGTATGAATGGGGTACTGAAATAGATGAAACCTGGGAAGTGGGGTTTTCATTGAACTATGATTTCAGATGGAATGCTTATGACAGTTATACTCTTGGATTTGGTATAAGCCATAACTTCAGAAAAAAGAGAAACAAATAAGATTAATTATCACTCTAACTATATTTAATCATCATAAAATCAAATCATTAAATTATATTTCTTAAATTAGCTAATCTCATTAAAAAGCTGATTATGAATACCATGCCTGTATTTACAGCTATTGCTTTAAAAGCCTCAAAAGGTAAGGCATTTCTTTTCCCTATCGTTTTTCTTTCAAAATTGCTCTTTGTATTTATCTCAGAATTTATTCATTGTCTTTCTAATTTAACCAACTTAATCCTTATAAATTATGACAAAAAAATTCGCAGCAGAATTCATTGGCACCCTTTGGCTAGTGCTTGGAGGGTGTGGCAGCGCCGTTTTGGCCGCCAATTTCAAATCGGAACCGTTTATAGGTATTGGACTCGTAGGAGTAGCTCTGGCCTTTGGACTTACCGTTCTGACAATTGCCTATGCTTTAGGACGCATTTCCGGAGCGCATCTTAATCCTGCAGTCACCATTGGCTTATGGGCCGGTGGACGTGTAGAAGCATCTATGGTACTACCGTATGTGATTGCACAGATATTGGGAGGTATCGCAGGTGCAGGGATATTATATCTTATTGCAACAGGCAATGGAAGTGACATAGGCGGATTTGCAGCAAACGGCTATGGAGAACATTCTCCCGGGGGATATAACATGACAGCAGCTTTCATTACTGAGTTTGTAATGACCTTCATGTTTATCATTATAATTTTTGGAGTAACAGAAAAAGACCGTGCCCGTGAAGTTTTTGCAGGAATAGCAATAGGGCTTGGTTTGACGCTGATCCATCTTATCAGTATTCCTGTAACCAACACCTCAGTAAATCCGGCAAGAAGCATAAGCCAGGCAGTATTTGTACAAGGATGGGCACTTGAGCAGGTATGGTTGTTTATTGCAGCTCCAATATTAGGTGCTATTGCTGGTGGTATACTTTATAAAACACTATTGCGTAAAACCGATTTTGAACCGGAAGACCGTATTCAGTAACAATATTATAACCATTAAAAAAAGCATTCGCCGGGGCGAATGCTTTTTTTAATGACCTGAATAGATTCCTACTTATCTTCCTTTTTAACATCTACTACTTCATACATGTCTTTTCCATCAACCTTTACGGGCTGGTAGTAAGTATCGCCATATTTTACATAGGTTTGTTCTCCTACCCTTACTTCTTCAGCGCCTTCAGGTAAATGTTCAACAACGGTTCCTGCAGTAGGAGGAACAACTGTGTATCCTCCATCAGATTTTTCATAATATGTACCTCCATAATAATAATTGTTGGTTGTCTCATTTACTACCACTGTTTGTGAACCTGAAGGTAAGGTTGTTATTGTTGCTCCCACCGGAGCCTGAACAACCGTATAACCTCCATTGCTGGGTAAATAATATACACCCTGATCATAATGGTACTGCTGATTTTGGACAGATACAATGATTGCTGTTGTAGCAAGTGTTGCTATAAAAAAGCCCCAGGGATGCCATACAGGACCCCAGTAAAAAGGGCGATACGGATGATAAAAATAGGGCCTGTAAGCATAATAACCCATTCCTCCATAATGATAAGGCGGCCTTGCATATACTGCATGATTAGACCTGACTGCAACGTTACGGCTGTTATCAATATTTATATTTACATCTCCCCTGTTGCCTGAATTGATATTATTATTACCGCGATTTCCATCGTTTCTCCTGTTATTATCCCGGTCACTTACAGACGCTCCATTATTTCTTCCAGAATTTGCCTCCCTAGTAGATGTTCTTGGTGGTGTTTTGGTGTTACGCCCTGAATTAACATCCCTTGTAGAAACATTCCCGGAATTATTGTGTGCAGCATTAGCATCTCTGGTTGTTGCACGGTTATTAGAAGTATTATTGTACCCCCTGTTTACACTTTGGTTTCCTCCATTAATGGTGCTGCGCCCCGGTGAAGAATTATTATGTGAAGGGGATTGCCTTGTCGACGATGAGGGCCTTGACGCAGCAGCAGGCCTTGATGATGGTGCCGGTCTTGAAGCAGACATAGAACGGCCACCACCTCCACCGCCGCCTCTGTGTCCCATACGCTGGGCTTCGGCGATTGACGGAAATAGCATAATCATGACAACTACAAATGCAATAGTTCTCCTAATAGTTTTTTTGCTTATACTGTTCATAGTCTCACTTATTTTGGGTTGATTTATTGATCATTTTAATTTCGTTGGCCATCGGTGGCGGATTAAAATCAAAAAGCGCATCGGGTAAGTCCGGGTTTATTTTCCAGTCGGAAAAAGAAGCAATGTATTGCGGACTATTTTCTTTGTCTTTGTAAATAATCAGGAATTTGAGAGGTAAATTATATGCATCATCAGAAACCCATATCTGTACAATTCGTGTAGGGCTTTCTGTAAATACGTGAAAACAGTCTTTACCTTCAACCTTTTTTTTGCCTAAGTAAGCTACTGTACTCGAAAAAGCGATAACATCATCAGTAAATGTTGGATAGAAAAAATCAGACGCCGGGAAATCAATCCCATAATTATCATGAACGTGATCTATTGTCTCCATAATGGTATTTTGTCCATCAATGACAGAATAATTATTCTGGTCATAAGAATAATAGATAATCTGTTCTCCATTATACCAGTACCCCTTATGGAAATTTTCTCCCCTAGCCTGCACAAGCATTTTATCAGGACCTTTCATGAGCACCACATGTTCACAAAATTTCTTTTCGAGTCCATGCTCTCCTGATTCATCGTAAGCGGTATTAAGGGTGAAGCTACATGAATGCAGGCTGCCAATAATATCACTCATACGGTTCAGGACAATAACCGCTAAAGAATCTACTTTTGCGGTTTGGGAATAACCACTAAAACAAATGGTCATTAAAATAATTGCAAGCGTTTTTCTCATGGTACAAACAATTGGTTAACCACTTAAAATTAACTAATTACGAATTAATTTAACATATAATACTATTTTTTTTAACAAAAAATTACCAAGATAACCAAGGGAAAGGAAATTAAATTAATGATACACTATTACAATGTTTCTGTCGATATTTGCTGATTCAAAATATCTACAAAATGTCAGAGACCTATTTAATTGGCCGTGAATACAACAACGAAACCTTTGGCGATGATGCCATAATGTATAATGATTTTGAACGTTGCACATTTACAGAATGTGATTTTTCGACATGCGATTTTACAGGTGTTGCATTTATAGACTGCACTTTTATTTCGTGCAATTTTTATGAAGCAAAAATAAATTACGTAGCCTTCAGGGGAGCTTTGTTTACTGATTGTGACTTTAATGGGGTTAATTTCTCAATGGTAGACCCGCTGCTTTTTGAAATAGAATTTAAAGATTGCATGCTGGATTATGCAAAATTCTACACACTAAAAATAAAAGGTACTGTCTTTACAAACTGTAGCCTTATCGCCGTAGATTTTATGAATACCGACCTTACAGGGGTAGTTTTTGACAATTGCAACATGCATAAAGCAGTCTTTATTGATGCTATTGCCAACAAAGCCGATTTCACGACAAGTTATAATTTCTCTATTGACCCTGAGCGAAATAAGCTTAAAAAAGCAATGTTTTCGCAGGCAGGACTAAAGGGACTGTTAGACAAATATGAAATTATTGTAAAATAAAAAGCCCGTTTATTAGGCTTTAAAGAATATGCATCGTACATTTGCAGCTCACTATTAATCATGTTACAACGATTAATAGTTTAAAGACCCAGGGGCTTCCACCCACGGGTCTTTTTTATTTTAGGCCGGATAAGTATTATTTATACGCATTCATCACTATAACTTCATAGGCCGTTTTTGTCAGCAACAGCTGTATCATCGATCCGTCTTTAGCCTTCCAGACAACATTTATCTTTGAATTGCCTTTCTGGATGGAAGTATTCATCGTATCAGGATTCCTGTTATTATTGTTATTGGTCACATCCTTACCTTCGATGCTGTTGTAAATGTCCGGTTCTTCGAAATTGATATCATTTTCAAGGAGCATGCGTTGCACTAGTGTGGTGGATTCACTTACGCCATTTGGTGTTTTGGCAAATACCATTACAGCATCGCTATTGCCTTTTTTCAGCCACTGTCCTGTTACCTGCTCAGAGGGATTGTAATTTCCTTTTACAGCAAGTGCTGTGGCTCCAAAGGTCTGGGCATTGCAAAACATCCCTGTCAATAATACTAGTGCTGCATAAATACTTTTCATAGTTGAATGGTTTTAGTTTCCATTAAAGTTACAAAACCTTTTCAATATGTAATCCATAAAAAAATCCCATCTCGCTAAGCGGATGGGATTTAAATATATTATCAGGTCAGATATTAGAATACGAATATCGGCCTTTCGCTCATCATAGTGTTGACCTCATCGGCAACCTGCTCAAGTACTTCCTCATTTGTATGGTCTAGAATAACCCTGTCTATCATGTCTACGATAATTTCCATATCAGATTCTACAAGTCCGCGGGTTGTTATAGCAGCAGTACCAACACGGATACCTGAAGTAACGAATGGCGACTTATCATCAAACGGAACCATGTTCTTGTTTACAGTGATCTCAGCTTTTACAAGTGCGTTTTCAGCTTCTTTACCTGAAATATTCTTATTTCTAAGATCAATAAGCATCATGTGATTATCTGTACCTCCCGAAATGATATCATAACCACGCTTAACGAATGCTGCAGCCATAGCCTGGGCATTCTTACGTATCTGCATAGTATAAGTAAAGAACTCATCAGATAAAGCCTCTCCAAAAGCAACCGCTTTAGCAGCGATGATATGTTCTAGTGGCCCTCCCTGGTTACCCGGGAATACAGCTAAGTCAAGAAGAGAAGACATCATTCTTGTTTCTCCTTTTGGAGTTTTCAGTCCGAATGGGTTTTCAAAATCTTTACCCATAAGAATAAGACCACCTCTTGGCCCGCGAAGGGTTTTGTGTGTAGTTGTAGTTACAACGTGGCAATGAGGGATTGGGTCATTCATAAGGCCTTTAGCAATAAGCCCTGCTGGGTGAGAGATATCAGCAAAAAGGAAAGCGCCTACGCTGTCAGCAATCTTTCTGAAACGCTCAAAATCCATATCACGAGAATAAGCCGAAGCACCTGCGATGATAAGTTTTGGCTGCTCTTTAGTAGCTATTTCCTGAATTTTATCATAATCAAGACGACCAGTTTCTTTTTCAACACCGTAGAATACCGGTTCATAAAGCCTTCCTGAAAAGTTCACAGGAGAACCATGCGTGAGGTGGCCACCGTGAGAAAGATCGAAACCTAAAATTTTATCGCCCGGCTTAAGGAAAGCATGGAATACAGAAGCATTAGCCTGAGAACCTGAGTGCGGCTGTACGTTAGCATACTCAGCACCAAATAGCGCTTTAGCCCTGTCAATAGCAATTTGCTCAATTACGTCAACCACTTCGCAGCCTCCGTAATACCTTCTGCCAGGGTAGCCCTCAGCATATTTATTAGTAAGCACAGAACCCGCAGCTTCCATTACCTGGTCACTTACAAAGTTTTCTGATGCGATAAGTTCCAAACCGTGAATTTGCCTGTCCTGTTCCTCAAGAATAAGGTCGAAAATTTGTTCGTCGCGTTGCATTGTATAATTTTTCGTTAATTTGTCGTCAAAAGTACGAAAAACGTTTGGTAAAACGAATGACCAAACTATATTTGACCATTCAATAAAATAAAAAAAACACAACGAAATATGCCTCTTACAGCAAACGATCCAACAAGAAAATCATGGCTTAACGTAGCGAAAGACAGTGATTTCCCTATACAAAACATTCCTTTCGGCGTTTTTATAACTAAAGATGATGTTGTTACTATTGGTACAAGAATAGGCGATTACGCTATCGATCTTGGAGCTCTTCAGCAGTTAAATTACTTTGAAGGCATCGAGCTTACTGACGATATGTTCATGCAGGATACCCTAAATGACTTTATATCTGACGGAAAAAAGACATGGAGATTAGTGCGTAACCGCATCGCCGAACTTTTTGATGTAAACAATACTACGCTTCAAAATAGTGAAGACCATAAAGCTGTAGTTATCTTTAACATACAGGATGTAGAAATGCAGCTTCCGGTACTTATTGGTGATTACACCGATTTCTACTCAAGCCGTGAGCACGCAACCAATGTAGGTATAATGTTCCGTGACCCGGAAAACGCTTTATTACCAAACTGGCTTCACCTGCCTGTAGGTTACCACGGAAGATCGTCTACTATCGTTCCTTCAGGAATTCCGGTACACCGTCCAATGGGACAGACATTACCAAACGGTGAGACGCAGCCTGTATTCGGTCCGTCTAAACTGGTAGATTTTGAGCTTGAAATGGCTTTCATCACTACCGATGCTAACGTAATGGGCGAACAGATTCCGGTTGGAGAAGCAGAAGACCACATCTTCGGTTTGGTACTTTTCAATGACTGGAGCGCACGTGATATCCAGAAATGGGAGTATGTGCCGCTAGGGCCATTCCTTGCCAAGAACTTTGCTTCATCGGTATCTCCGTGGATCGTTACACTTGACGCTCTTGAGCCATTCCGTGTAGAAGGCCCTTCTCAGGAAGAACCAAAACCTTTGGAATATTTACAGCAAACAGGTGCTCATTCATTCGACATCAACCTTCAGGTTGCCATTGAACCGGAAAATGCAGAAGAAACTGTAATATCGAACTCCAACTTTAAATATATGTACTGGAGTATGGCGCAGCAATTAGCACACCATACGGTGAATGGATGCCGTGTAAACAGCGGTGACCTTATGGGTAGCGGAACAATCTCAGGCCCTACGCCGGACAGCTACGGATCGATGCTTGAGCTAAGTTGGGGTGGTAAGAATCCAATCGCGATGAAAGACGGCAGCGAGCGCAGATTCATTAACGACAACGATACGGTTATCATGAGAGGCTACTGCCAGAATAACGACGTAAGAATCGGATTTGGCGAAGTAAGCAGCAAGCTTCTTCCTCCATTCGAAAAGAAATAAAAATTGAAACGCCCCGCTAATACGGGGCGTTTTCTTTTATATATTTGACTATGGATAATTTGGGATTAAGCTACCTTAGAGATAAAAGCATAAAATCAATAAGCAGGATTAATGTTCTGGAAGATGAAACGGAATACCTGCACCTTGGCGACACTTTTATACTATACACAGATGAAGGACTGCTTATTCAGATTTTAATAGATTATGAAGTTCTTGTATATGAATTAAGTTCCGAAAAAGATATTATTGTATTGGGAGAATATGATTTGCCAAATTGTAAAATTACAATTGAGCCGGTTTACGAATCCCGACATCTCACAATTGATTCAATTTATAATTACACTTCAGGTGGGTCTTATCATTTTGGCTCTAAATTCCTCGATACTTCAGGCAATTATATCTTTGGATTGTGCTTTGGTTTAGATGAAGTAATTTTAATTGACGAAAGTGAATTCACCAAGATGGTTGATTCTTATAAAAATGTAACAGAAACCACTGTTTGATTCTATTTAAAATTTATACTGGCTATATCAATATGATTCGCATATTGTGTCGCTACTCCATTATTTACTAAAATCACCTGCGGCGATTCGTGCTTAACATCAAAACGTAATGCTATTTCATCAGACAGTTCACGATGAGCGATCAGGTCTAAAAAATAGGGTTTGGGAATATTATCCTTTGAATCATAACGCCTTTCAAAATTCTTAAGCATGGCATTGCTCTGGTCGCAGCGTGTACTGTGCTTAAAAATAACTACCTGATAACTGAATGATTCTTTAATAACCTCTTTTAACTGTTCAGGAGAGATTAAGTTCGTCCATTCCGTTGTAGGTGGTGCAACATAGTCCAGGTAATAATCTTGTCCAGGATATTTAGCTATTATCCCCATTAAGCAGTTACTCTGTTTTTTAGCTCAACCGCATCAATATCGCTGTGCGAAGTGGTATAGACAGCTTTTCCATTCTTTATTAGTATCAATTGTGGCGACTGATGCACAACCTCAAAACGCAAAGCGATTTCGTTAGAAATATCCCTGTGTTCCAAAAGGTCAAGGAAATAAGGCTTAGCACTACCCTCTTCGATATTATATTCCCTCTCAAAAGTTTTCAATGCCATACGGCTGATACTACAGCGGGTGCTATGCTTGAAGATAATAACAGGCGTATCGGCAGACTCATCAATAATCTCATCCAACTGTTTTAAATCTGTTAAATCGTTCCAATCCATATCAGAAGATGGATTATCTTTACTGTTAGAATCACCGAATAATTTACCGAACATACTCATATTGACACTTTTAAGACATTTTGTCTGTTAATTTTATTCTATTTTGTTCAAAATCAGACTATTTGTCAGATTTTACGTATTGGAACATAAATTGAAACATTCTTATCAAATTTAAAAAAATTAAGATATGAACTTTGCCAATTTTACTATAAAATCTCAGGAAGCCATCCAAAGGGCGCAGCAAATTGCCCAAAGTTTTGGCCATCAACAAATTGAAAACGAACATATAGTTAAAGCTATTTTAGAGGTAGACGAAAATGTAACGCCATTCCTTCTTAAAAAGCTGAATGTAAACCTACAGCTGTTCACCCAGATACTGGACAGCACCCTGCAAAGCTTCCCGAAAGTAGAGGGTGGTGAGATGGGAATTTCACGCGATGCATCAACAGCATTGAATGAAGCTTCTAACATTGCCCGCAAGATGAACGATGAGTTCGTTTCGATCGAGCATTTGCTATTAGCGATCTTTGCCTCTAAAAGCAAGGTAGCCCAGATACTAAAAGACCAGGGTATAACCGAAAAAGCTTTTAAAGCTGCTATTGATGAGCTTCGTAAGGGCGAAAGAGTAACATCGGCCAGTGCCGAAGAGACCTATAATTCGCTGAACAAATATGCCAAGAACCTCAACAAGCTGGCCAATGATGGTAAGCTTGACCCGGTTATTGGCCGTGACGAAGAAATTCGACGTGTACTGCAGATACTTTCACGACGTACCAAAAACAACCCTATGCTTGTGGGTGAGCCCGGTGTTGGTAAAACTGCCATTGCCGAAGGACTTGCGCACCGTATCATTCAGGGTGACGTTCCTGAAAACCTTAAAGACAAAGTGGTGTACTCTCTTGACATGGGTGCCCTTATTGCCGGTGCTAAATATAAAGGTGAGTTTGAAGAGCGACTGAAATCGGTTGTGAAGGAAGTAACCTCAGCAGAAGGTGATATCGTACTCTTCATTGACGAGATACATACGCTTGTAGGTGCAGGCGGTGGCGATGGCGCTATGGATGCTGCAAACATCCTGAAACCGGCACTTGCCCGTGGTGAACTTCGTGCGATAGGTGCCACTACCCTCGATGAGTATCAAAAATACTTTGAAAAAGACAAAGCTTTGGAACGTCGTTTCCAAAAGGTATTGGTGGATGAACCGGATACTGAAAGCGCTATCTCAATTCTTCGTGGTATTAAAGAGAAATATGAGACCCATCACCAGGTACGTATTAAAGACGAGGCTATTATCGCAGCTGTTGAATTATCACAGCGTTATATAACTAACCGTTTTCTTCCGGACAAGGCTATTGACCTTATGGACGAGGCTGCCTCTAAGCTGCGCATGGAAATCAACTCTAAACCGGAAGAGCTTGACGTACTTGACCGTAAGATCATGCAATTGGAAATTGAAATCGAAGCCATTAAACGTGAGAATGACGAAAGCAAACTGAAATCACTTGGTATGGATCTTGCCAACCTTAAAGAGGAACGCAATGAAATCTATGCCCGCTGGAAAAGTGAAAAAGATGTTGTAGACAACATTCAGGCAGCTAAAACCGAAATTGAGAACTTTAAGCTTGAGGCAGAACGTGCTGAGCGTGAAGGCAACTACGGTAAAGTAGCCGAGCTTCGTTACGGAAAAATAAAAGATACTGAAGAAAAACTCCACCAGATGGAGCAACAGCTTCAGGAAACCCAAAAAGGGCAAACCCTAATTAAGGAAGAAGTAACCCGTGAAGATATCGCAGAAGTTGTAGCTAAATGGACCGGCATACCGGTAACCAAAATGCTACAGGGTGAACGTGAAAAACTGCTAAACCTTGAAGATGAACTGCACAAACGTGTGGTAGGCCAGGAAGAAGCAATTGAAGCTGTGAGTGATGCCGTAAGGAGAAGCCGTGCCGGACTGCAGGACCAGAAGAAACCAATTGGCTCGTTCCTGTTCCTAGGTACGACAGGTGTTGGTAAAACAGAGCTTGCCAAAGCACTTGCCTCATATCTGTTCGATGATGAAAATGCCATGACCCGTATAGACATGAGCGAATATCAGGAACGCCATAGCGTGAGCCGACTGGTAGGAGCGCCTCCGGGATATGTAGGTTATGATGAAGGCGGACAGCTTACTGAAGCTGTAAGAAGAAAACCTTATTCGGTAGTATTGCTTGATGAGATCGAGAAAGCGCACCCTGACACCTTTAATATATTATTACAGGTACTGGATGAAGGCCGACTTACTGACAACAAAGGACGTGTAGCAGACTTTAAGAACACGATCATCATTATGACGTCTAACATGGGCAGCAGCATTATTCAGGAGAAATTCGAAAACCTGAAAGGCAATGTAGAGGCTGCAATAGAAGCTGCTAAAGTTGAAGTATTGGGATTATTGAAACAAACAGTACGCCCAGAGTTCATAAATCGTATTGATGACATCGTGATGTTCACACCACTAAGCTCTGATAACATTAAAGAGATCGTTGGGTTACAGATAAAATCGGTTACCAAACTACTGGCACAACAGAATATTACAATGGATGCAACGCCAGAAGCTATAGACTATCTGTCTAAAAAAGGCTATGATCCTGACTTTGGTGCTCGACCTGTAAAACGTGTAATACAGAAAGAAGTAATGAACGAACTGTCTAAACAGATACTTTCAGGTAAAGTAACTACCGACAGCATCATACTTCTCGATAGTTTTGACGGACAGCTGGTTTTCAGGAATCAAAGCGATTTGGTAAATAAGCAATAACAGAATATCGATATAAATCAAGAAGCCCCGCCAAATGTGCGGGGCTTCTCTTTTAATGCCCTCATATTAACGGGCACTCTTATATTGATAGTACTGCCTTATAGTCATAACATCTTTATTAAGATGTTTTTTCCTAATTGCTATAAAGTAACCTATTACAGCAACAATTACGCAAGACAGCAATAAGAAGAATAAGGTATTTATAAGGTAATCACTAAACGTTATATTATCAAAACTGAAACCGTTTATGATGAAATACCCTGTAAAGAACAGGGCTATTAATAATAGGAAATAGTAGATTGGTCTCATACATGTAAGGGTGTTAGAAATAGACTTCCTTTCAAATCTTACTGCAATTTCCGAATTTAAAACGTTACGTTATAGAACTTTATGACTATATAACTTTTGCTTAAGATATATTTTGTAGTCATTACTTTATACATTCCTGCAAACCCCTTAAAATATTGAGGTTTAAAAACCAAATAAGCAAAACAACCTAAATCATGTTAATGTTTTTCTAAACATAATAAACAATACTCAATAAAACATCAATTTTGCAATAAAATCAATAAACACTATTGTTATGAACTTAAAAAGAATTTTTGGCGCCATCCTGACCATTCTCGGAATTATTAGCCTTATCTACGCTGCATATGTATTTGCCAATACTTCTACCGGTGAACAAAACATAAAGATCACATCTATTTATGGCGTTTTAGGACTGGTATTTTTTATATCGGGCATTGGCCTTATAAGAACCACAAAAGACGAATCATAAACAGATTATAAAGTCACGTTAAAGCATTTCCCTGTAAAAGAGGTGTTTGTAACTTTATATTCCAATTAAAAAAATTGCAATTATGAGTACGTCACTAATCGTTAAAAACAACATCCGGATCAATGCTCCGGTTACCCGTGTATGGGAAGTGCTAACTAAACCTGAATATATAAGGAAGTGGGACGAACTACCTGAAGATTTTGGGGATTACGAGATCCATCCGGCAACTATTATTGAATGGCCCGGCTATTCCAGACTTAGGGTTATAGAACTTGAACTCAACAAAAAGCTGAAATACTCGCTATATGTTCCCGCCTGGAATGATGAAAGCATTACCAGTGTAGGCTATACTTATACACTATCTATTGATGCTGATGGGTACACTTGGCTGGGTATTGAGATAGGCGATTTTGCAATTCTGACAGAAGGTACTAAATATTATGATGCAAGTGTTAACTTTGGCGAAACGGCTTCGCACAAAATAAAAACGTTGGCCGAAAAAAGACCAATAGCACTGTAACCTTATGAATATTACAATTACCAACGAGCATCTGACTGCCATAATCAATCCACAGGGCGCAGAACTCATTTCACTAAAAGACTCTAATAATGAATATATATGGGAAGGCAGCCCGGAATTTTGGGGCAAACACTCCCCTATCCTATTTCCGATAGTAGGTACGCTTAAAGACAATACGTATACACATGACGGAAAGCAATTTAGCATGACCCGTCACGGCTTTGCGCGAGACAACCGTTTCGTGGTTAAGGAACATGGCAGCAGGAGTGTGACCTTTTCTTTTGTTTCCGATCAGGATACAAGAAAACAATATCCTTTTGATTTTGAGCTTGAACTGAAATATACGATACGAGAAAAAACATTACATCTGGATTACACTGTGAAGAACACGGGGAAAATAGTCATGCCGTTTTCTATAGGCGCGCATCCCGCATTTGCCTTGCCCGGAAATTTTGAAGATTACAGCCTCGAATTTGAAAAAGAAGAATCTCTTATAAGCAGCCAGCTTGAAAATGACCTGATATCTGATAAGACAATAGAAATTCCTTCTAAATCGGGTAAGCTTAACTTGTCATACGATACATTTAAAAATGATGCCCTTATATTTAAATCCCTTGAATCCGGATATGTATCAATAGCAAAGAACAGCAGCCCTTTCCTGAAAGTTGTTTTTGAAAACTTCCCCCATTTGGGAATATGGACAAAGCAAGAGGCTCCTTTTTTATGCATTGAACCATGGCAGGGATATTCTGATGCTTATAATGCTTCCGGAAATTTAGAAAACAAAGAAGGAATAATTATGCTTGAGCCAAATAAAGAATATAATGCCGGTTTCTCAATTCAAATATTACATTAAATTTGTTGTATCACGCAACCTATAAAACAGTTTTACATCTTTATAGAAAAACAGGAAAAATGAAAACGATCAAATTTAAATTTATTGCCCTTTTGGTATTACTTGCAGGTATAGGAATCGCCTGCTCTTCTAATAATGATGACCCTTACTGCTTTGTGAGGCAGGCAACACCGGCAACAGAGGTAACAGGCCCTACAACAACCACTATTGATCTACCTGTGGTTCTTGACGTCACATATCTACCTTATGGAACATGCGGAAAATTCAATGCCTTTTCAGAAACGGATATTTTCCCTAAAGACATTACAATAGTTGTAGATTATGAAGGCTGCGAATGCCCGGAAAACAAAGATACAAAAGTAGAACCTTATACTTTCAAGTCTAACAAAGCCGGAACCTATGAATTGAGATTCAGGACAGGAAACACTTCCAACCCTTATATTAGTAAAACGATAACTGTTACAGAATAAATTAAAAATCTCCTTAATGGAGATTTTTTGTTTTTGTAAGAACTTCTTTATTACTTTTGAAAACCTACTCATCAACTATGACCGATTTTCAAAAAAGTTTTGAAGAAGCGCAAAGCCTCATCAAATTCGGGGACTACACTCTCGCTACAAAGCGTATCATTGATTTTACGCTGGACACTCAGGATACATCATTTTATCAAAAGGCCAACGCATTACTCGACTGGATCGATGCTAATGAAAACAGTCCCATAATTTCCGAAAAGCTCACCGCACTTTTATCTGAGCTGCATGAGGTATTATCACTGAAACCGGTAAAACCCAGAGAAAAAATATTAACTGCAACTCAACTTTCAAAAAAGTACTCATCTACTTTCGCTTTAGGCCCTATAGACCTTGACCTTTCTGAAGGTGACATTATAGGCCTTGTAGGCGAAAACGGAAACGGGAAGACCACCCTCCTGCGCCTTTTGTGCGGTGAGCTTTATGCTACATCAGGCAATATCAATTACAATTTTAAACATGAGGACATTTATGACCTGCGAACAAAACTTGTCTATATACCTCAGCGCACGGATACCTGGCACGGATCGATGTACGAAAACCTTGTTTTTACGGCTGCCTCTTATGGTTACACGCCACAGGAAAACAATTTAGTTGTAGAACTTATCATAGCGCGCCTTGGATTGAGAAAATTCAGGCTTCATAAATGGAAAGACCTTTCATCCGGCTATAAGATGCGTTTTGAGTTGGCACGAATGCTCTTAAGAAAGCCTCGTGTACTTCTTATAGATGAACCTCTTGCCAATCTTGATATCCTGGCGCAGCAAACTGTACTTGAAGATTTCAGGGCTATCGCCAAATCTCCTTTCAGGCCGATAGGTATCATATTGAGTTCACAGCAGTTGTATGAGGTAGAAAAAACATCTGACCAGGTTATTTTCCTGAAACAGGGTAAACAGAAAAACCTGCATGGTTCGTCAACAGCCGGAAACGTGCCGGAAGAAAAACATCTGGTAATTGAATTTGACAGCAATTGGGATCAGGCCAGGCTTAATGATATACTCATGACTATTGGGTTGATAAACCTGCAGTTTAACGGAGGTACTTTCATCGCTTCATTTAGCCATGATACCACAGTAAATAGCTTTTTGAATGCCGTGATTGAACATAATATCCCTATTATGTATTTCCGTGATATAACTAACTCCACAAGACGTTTCTTCGTTTCCTAATCAAGACCATCATGTTTAAAAATATACAGAAAAACCTGCTGCTGAACCATCCATTGATATGGAATGTAAAATTCGTACCATTACTTGCCATAACACTGGTAATTAACTTAGTCTTTTTCGTTTATGGGTACCTCTACGGAAAAATAAATTTCACAAGCCTTGCAGAAGACAACTATAGGATTGTTTCTAGCTTTACTGCATTTTTTGGCGTTATGATAGCCATTCTGACATTTGTTTTATGGCTTGTCTTTTACTTCAGGAACAATGCCTTTAAATCTTTTTACCCTAAAACCAAAAACAAGTTATACAAAGAATGGCTGCTCATTCTTGTTATATGCATACTGAACTGTAATTATTATCATAGTTTTGAATATGCCTATAAGCTAAGGGCAAGGCATTATTTTTCCAAAGAAGAGGCGCTAAAGAGAATGGATATCATAAGCAGGGCCGCTCTTTTTATAGAAGGATCTTACCGCCCCGTTGACCAGTATGAAACCGATAAAACCCTTACTGAAAAAGACAACTATAATAATGAATATGATGACTATGCTGTAGAAAGCGCAGCTATGGTTACTGAAAACGATACCGTACAAAAGGATTCTGTGTGCTACTATGGTATTCTTTACTACCATACATCATTCATGAATAAAAACACAGGTAAATTCACACTACAGCAATACTCACAAGACTCCATTAATGAGTTTAAGGTAAAAAGATGGCTTTACGACCAGAAAAAAGATTCTATTAAAAAAGTAATGGATGACTTTCTTGTCCTGGCAAAAGAGCATGGCCTTAAAGCAAATATTTCGTCTGAAAAATGGATGGATATCATATATCATCCTAAGCAGTACATAACACATTTAGAGGTAGGAAGGGATTCGCTTAGATCTATAGGCGAGGAAATGTATTATCAGGGCATCCATGATACTGTAAATAACTATTCTAAACGGATCAGGGGTGATTATGTTACCGTTCCAAAATACCACGTCCCTTACACTCAACTGGATTTATCGTATACAAGAATGTCTGAAGCATGGTTTAACCAATATGATATTGAGAATATTTTCATCATACTATATTTCGCTTTCTCACTTTCATTACTGATTTTTTCATTCAGGGTTACATCAGGTAAAAGTTGGCTGATTGCCGCGGTGTCTTTGGCAATCTCAGGCCTGATAACCATTATATTTACCATGATCGCAAGGCATGGGTTAGGCATTCAAATAAGTGAAGAAGTCCTTTTTCCGGCTATCTGGCTAGTTATAATAATATTATTAGGCATTTGGTTTATAAGGATATTTCGTAAAAAGCAATCTAAAAAACTTTCTTATATACTCGTAAACCTTTTGCTTTGGTTGTTACCTACAATAGTACCCATACTATGGATTGAAGTATATAGCTATGTAAGCTATGGCTATCGAAAATATGATTATGAGTATTTTGTAGCAAATGACCCATGTTATCCGGTTTATGAATGGATGAACAGCAACTTTATAATCTTATTTGCTGCAACTCTGGCAATTGTAGTGCTTTATATGTACTTTTTTACAAAAGCCCTAAGAAAATGGAAAGGCATACCGGAAGCCTAATTATTTAGCTTAGGCAGTGTCCTTATATAAAGTTCTTCTACCTTTTTGCGTGCCCAGTCGGTTTTGCGCAAAAAGGTAAGACTGGACTTGATGCTGGGATTATCATTAAAACATTTTATCTTTATTAATTCGCCAAGCGTATCAAAGCCATAAAAGCCTACAAGATCTTCCAGTATTTTCTTTAAGGTAATGCCATGCATTGGATTGTTTGAAGTGTTATTTTCCATGGTGTAAATGTAACAAATATTAAAACAGGTGACTTATTGTTACAATCACAATCAAAAAACCGGTTTTATGAAACACATTTACTTCATCCTAATGTTTTTGTTTATGAGTAGTTTATCAGCACAGGAAACAACAACTATCTACCTTATAAGGCATGCCGAAAAAGCTGATGCCTCACAGGATACTGATTTATCTGAAGTTGGGAAAGCCCGTGCCAAAAAATGGGAAAGCTATTTTAGCAATAAAAGCATTACTGCCATATATTCAACTCCCTATAAGCGTACAACAGTTACAGCCGAACCATTGGCTACAGCCAATAAACTGACGATAAACACTTATAACCCTTCAGAAATGGATCTTATGTCCATTGCAGGGAAGAACACGGGTAAATCGGTGCTCATTGTTGGGCATAGCAACACCATCCCTAAATATGTCAATAAGCTGCTGCGGGAGAATAAATATGATGAAATTGATGAAATTGAATTTGGTTACCTGTATATTGTCACCATAAAAGGCAGTGAGATAACCTGCAAACTTGAAAAATTATAAAAATTGTAACTTATCTTACAGTTGTAGCATTAAACTATTGTGCTTACCTTTGCCATCCTTATGCAAAAAACGGTTAACATACTAAATAAGAGAGCCAGGTTTGATTATGAAATAATCGAAACCTATACAGCAGGTATTGTACTTGCAGGTTCTGAAATTAAATCCATACGCTTGGGTAAGGCTTCTATTGCCGAAAGTTTCTGTGAATTTCAGGGGCACGAGCTGTTTGCCATAAACACGAATATCGAAGAGTATGCCTATAGCCGAAGCTTTAGCCACACTCCAAAAAGCGAACGCAAGTTGCTGCTGAATAAAAAAGAACTGAAAAACCTTTTAAAAAGTGTTCAGAATAAAGGCCTTACTATAATTCCGTTAAAGCTTTTCACCAACGAAAAAGGTATTGCAAAACTGGACATTGGGCTTGCACGCGGTAAGAAAAACTATGACAAACGTGAAACCATGAAAGAACGCGATGATAAGCGCGCTATTGACAGGATCAAAAAAGAATTCAAATAGAAAAAGGCCTCAATTGAGGCCTTTTTTAGTTTTTATTTTCAAGCAGTGGTACAAACCTGAATTCTCCAAGTTCATGTTTTTCGAACTGCGTCTCGTTTTTACGAATGATAAGGTTCATGATCTGCGGATCGTCTCCCACAGGTATTACAAGCCTACCTCCTATCTTCAGCTGCGCCATTAATGGTTTTGGTATCAGTGGTGCACCGGCTGTAACAATAATACTATCAAAAGGGGCAAAATTAGGCAGTCCTTTATAGCCATCGCCAAATGAAAGGTGTTTTGGGCGTATGCCTAACTTAGGCAAAAGCAGCGATGTAGTCTTGAAAAGCTCATTTTGGCGCTCCACGCTATATACTTTGGCGCCCATAGCATATAAAACGGCAGTCTGATAGCCCGAGCCTGTACCAATCTCTAATACCGAATGTCCTTTTTCTACCTGAAGCAGCTGTGACTGAAAAGCAACAGTATAGGGCTGAGAGATAGTCTGCCCTGCACCAATAGGGAAAGCTTTATCCTGGTAAGCATAATCTTCGAAGCTCGAATTAAGAAAAAGATGCCTCGGCACTTTTTTTATGGCTTCGAGGACATTCTTATCAGTAATGCCTTTCTGCTCCAAAACTGCAGCAAGCTGATTACGAAGTCCCTGATGTTTGGCTGTGTCTTTCAATGGTAAGGAGATTAATTTCGGTAAAAATAGTAAACAATACGGTATTGTCAAACCCGAATCAGGCGTTAAAATATTATTTAAAAATACAACAAATTCACTTCTTTTTTGATGGTGTGTTTTTGCTGTATCAAATCAAATAATAGTATTTTTGTTCTTCAAAATTTATTGATATGCTAAAAGTTGGGGTACTGGGTGCAGGGCATCTTGGAAAGATACACCTGAGATTGCTTAACCAGTCTGATAAATACGAACTTGTGGGCTTTTACGACCCGCATAGCGAGAATGCTGATAAAGTAGCCGCTGAGTTTGGTTACAAAAAATTTGACACTATAGATGAACTTATACAGGCTGTAGATGTTGTAGACATCGTTACTCCTACCCTTTCGCACCACGATTGTGCCAAAGATGCCATTCAGGCAGGAAAGCATGTATTCATAGAAAAACCAATTTCTAACACCGTTGAAGAGGCCGAAGAGCTTATCACTCTTGCAAAGCAACATAACGTGAAAGGACAGGTAGGACACGTAGAGCGTTTTAACCCTGCTTTCATTTCGACCAAAGAAATGATCGAGAATCCTATGTTCATTGAAACGCACCGCCTTGCTGAGTTCAATCCGCGTGGTACTGATGTTCCTGTAGTACTGGACCTGATGATACATGATATCGACGTTATTCTTAGCGTAGTAAAATCTAAAGTAAAGCTTATCAACGCCAGTGGTGTTTCGGTTATCAGCGACACGCCGGATATTGCGAATGCCCGCATTGAGTTTGAGAACGGCTGTGTGGCCAACCTTACTTCAAGCCGTATTTCGATGAAGAACATGCGTAAATCGCGTTTCTTCCAGAAAGATGCTTATATCTCGGTTGATTTCCTTGACAAAGTATGTGAAGTGGTAAAAATGAAAGATGCTCCTGAAGTTCCAGGTGATTTTGACATGATACTGCAAAATGCTGAAGGCGTAAAAAAACAGATTTACTTCGACAATCCTGATGTAAACGCCAACAATGCCATACTGGATGAACTAGAAACATTTGCAGATGCCATAAACAACAATACTACTCCGGTAGTAACGCTTGAAGATGGTACCGAAGCATTGCGCGTAGCATACCAGATTATTGATTGCTTTAAGAAGTAATTACCTAAACAACAAACAAAACCCTACATACAAACAACAAACAAAATGAAAAATATTGCAGTTATAGGTGCAGGAACAATGGGTAATGGTATTGCCCATACTTTTGCACAAAGCGGATTTAACGTTAAACTGATAGACATCTCTGAAAAATCGTTAGATAAAGGTATGGCTACCATTGCTGCCAACCTTGACCGTATGGTTGCTAAAGGCACTATTAGTGAAGAAGATAAAGCAAAGACCATAGGTAACATTATTACCTATACTGACATTAAAGACGGTGTTGTTAATGCTGACCTTGTTGTTGAAGCTGCTACTGAAAATGTTGAGCTTAAACTTCGCATCTTTAAAGATCTTGACGGCTTCTGTGATGAGAAAACAATACTTGCTACCAATACATCATCTATTTCTATAACGCAGATTGCTGCTGTAACTAACAGACAGGATAAAGTTATCGGTATGCACTTTATGAACCCGGTGCCTATCATGAAACTGGTAGAGATCATCCGTGGATACAACACTTCTGACGAGGTGACAAAACTTATCATGGACATGTCTGAAAAACTGGGTAAAGTTCCTGTAGAGGTTAACGACTACCCTGGTTTTGTTGCTAACCGTATCCTTATGCCGATGATCAACGAGGCTATCGAAACACTTTACAACGGTGTTGCGGGAGTTTATGAAATTGACACGGTAATGAAATTAGGTATGGCACACCCAATGGGTCCGCTTCAGCTTGCTGACTTCATCGGCCTTGATGTTTGCCTTTCAATCCTTAACGTAATGCATGACGGATTCAAAAACCCTAAATATGCTCCATGTCCATTGTTAGTAAACATGGTAATGGCAGGTAAGCTTGGTGTTAAGTCGGGCGAAGGTTTCTACGATTACAAAGAGAGCAAAAAAGCAGAGAAAGTGGCTGCTATGTTCACTAAATAGTATTCAGTGTTCAGTCCGCTTGCTGGTCCGCAATTGGCAGAACATATAAATACAAAATCATATATAACCTGCAAGGTCTCAAAGATCTTGTAGGTTTTAATTTTAAAAGCAACAAGACCTAAAAGGTTTTGAAAAAAAAACCTCGCAGGTCAACCGGAATATGGCAAAAATAATTCCCTTTAAGGCAGTAAGGCCTACACGTGATAAAGTGAGCCTGGTTACCTCTCGTTCTTACGACGAGTACACTCCTGCCGAACTGGCCTCACAGCTGGATTATAACCCCTTCTCATTCCTGCATGTGCTTAACCCTGCTTATGTGAACCAGCAGAAAATTTCTGCTGCAACAAGGTTCAGGGCGGTACAGAATAAATACAACGAGTTTAAGGATGAACATATTTTTAAGCAGGAGAAAGAACCTGTTTTCTATTTATATGAGATACAGGGAAAAAGCGGTACCTTTACCGGAATTATTGCAGGAACTTCAATAGAAGACTACAAGAACAACATCATAAAAAAACACGAGGATACTCTGGCGTACCGCGTTGAATATTTTAAAGATTACCTTCACCAAACTGGTTTCAACACCGAGCCGGTGCTTATCACTTATCCTGAAAACCCTGAACTGCAACAGTGGATTGAGGCTGTAAAAACCAGAAGGCAGCTGTATATGTTCACTTCCCTTAACAAAGAGAAACATACTTTATGGAGAATCAAGGATAAAGAAGAAATAAAATGGATTGAGCAGCAGTTTGAAGCTATAGGCAGTGTATATATTGCCGACGGTCATCACCGTTCTGCTTCTGCTGAATTGCTTTATGAAGAGGACAAGGCTTCGGGTAATGAGAACCTCAACTATTTCATGAGTTTCCTTATCTGTGAAACCAACCTTAAGATATACGAATACAACCGTATCATCAACGACCTGAACGGTCATAGCAAAGAAAGTTTCCTTACGGCACTTGGAACCGAATTCAGCATAGAGAACAAGCATCAGGAATTGTGGAAGCCACAGGCTAAATTTCAATACGGGATGTACCTGGATGGCGACTTTTATGCGCTTACGCTTAAAAACACTAACTTTAATTCGGTACTCGAAGCGCTGGATGCACAGATACTGTACGAGAAAGTTCTGCATCCTTTATTAGGCATAGGTGACTTACGTAACGACGAACGTATCTCCTACATCCCGGGAAGCAAGCCCATAACAGAAATAAAAAAACTGGTAGACAGCGAGGAATTTGAAGTTGGTTTTATGCTTTACCCTGCCTCAATAGATGAGATAAAAGACCTAGCCGACAACAACCTTATCATGCCACCTAAGAGTACCTACATCGAACCTAAGTTCAGGAGTGGATTGGTGGTTTATGAACTTTAATCGATTATCTGATTATTCGATAGCAGGATTATTCGATGAAAAATCTGCTATAAAAATATGGAACCTTAAATTTGCATTAGTATACCGTCTTGATCCAATAATCAAATGGTCTAAAAATCCAACAATCTGAAATGTCAATACAATCTAACCTCAACGAAATAAAAGCCTCTCTTCCTACTCACGTTACACTTGTAGCGGTAAGTAAGACCAAACCTGTATCTGACCTTATGGAAGCCTACAATGCCGGCCAGCGCATTTTTGGTGAGAACAAGATTCAGGAAATGGCAGGTAAGTATGAGGAAATGCCAAAAGATATTCAATGGCACATGATAGGGCACGTACAGACCAACAAGGTAAAATACATGGCACCTTTCGTGAGTCTTGTGCACGGTATTGATAGCCTGAAGCTATTGGCAGAAATAAACAAACAGGCTAAAAAGAATGACCGTCTTATTGACTGCCTCCTTCAAATGCATATTGCTGAAGAAGAAACTAAATTCGGGATGGATGAAAGTGAACTGAACGAACTTTTAGCCTCGGATGAATTCAGGCAGATGGAAAACATAAAAGTAACCGGCCTTATGGGCATGGCTACCTTTACCGAAGATGAAACCCAAATCAAAAAAGAGTTTACCCACCTTAAAACTATTTTCGACGGTTTGAGTGGCCTGTCAACTGTTAACTGTCAACCGACAACTCTTTCAATGGGCATGAGTGGCGACTATAACATCGCTATAGAATGCGGCAGTACGATAGTACGCATCGGCAGCAGCATTTTTGGAAGCCGATAATTGTTAAATCAGATTTATTTGAGAATTTTGGTGTTGACAGAAGCATAAATTTCCGTACTTTGTAAGCTTTAAGAATAATCCCCTAAACCGTAAACAATTTTTTGTACGCGATATTAGACATAGAGACTACCGGCGGGCAGTTTAATGAAGAAGGTATTACAGAGATTGCCATTTATAAATTTGACGGGCATGAAATTGTAGACCAATTCATTAGCCTCGTTAATCCTGAAAAACCCATACAACCTTTTGTTGTTAAGCTTACCGGCATAAATAATGCCATGCTTCGCAGCGCACCAAAGTTCTATGAGGTTGCCAAACGCATTATCGAAATTACCGAAGGCTGCATTATCGTTGCACACAATGCACAGTTTGACTATCGTGTATTACGCACGGAGTTCAGGAATCTGGGTTTTGACTTTGAAAAACAAACACTTTGTACGGTAGAGCTTTCGCAAAAATTACTGCCGGAGCAAAAATCGCACAGCCTGGGTAAACTGGTACGCGCCCTGGGCATACCTATGAGCGACAGACACCGTGCCACTGGTGATGCTATGGCGACGGTTCAGCTATTTAAACTTTTGTTGTCTAAAGACACTGAAAAAGAGATACTGACCAGCCTTATAAAAACCGAACAGAAGAAAGGCATTTCTCCTAAACTGATGGATCTTGTTGATGGTATACCTTCGGTTACAGGACTATATTATATCTATAAAGAAAATGGCGATCTTATATATCTGGGCAAAAGCAGGAATATAAAAAAGAGGGTCAACCAACACTTTACCAGCGCTGCGCGAAAATCTAAAAAACTGCAACGTGAAGTATTTTCTGTCCAATATGAAGAAACAGGTAGCGAACTCATTGCACTTCTTAAAGAATGCCAGGAAATAAAAGTCAACAAACCGGTATATAACCGCGCCCTGAAAAAAACAGTCTTTCCATGGTCACTATATGCCGAAAAAGACAGTCATGGTTACCTGTGCCTGAAACTTCAAAAGACCGATAACCGTAAGAAAGAAATCGTTTCTTTCCCTGGAATAGTTGAGGGAAGAACTGCACTTTTTGCCATAGTCGAAAAATATAATCTCTGCCAAAAGATAAATGAACTAAGCACATCTGATAAAGACCATTGTTTTCCGTATGAGCTCAATAACTGCAATGGGGCATGCATGGGCCATGAAACTCCTGAGCAGTATAACGAGCGTGTTATGGAGTTCATCAATAACAATAGCTTTCATAACCAGAGCATGATCATTATTGATAAAGGGCGCGCCTTAGACGAACGCAGTGCCGTGCTTATTGAGAATGGCGTTTACAAAGGCTATGCCTTCTTCAACCTGAACTATCAGGTAAACAATATCGACATCCTTAAGAATATACTTGTTCCTATGGAAAACAATAAGGATGTGAAAAAAATAATACAGAACTACATCCGTAAAAAGAAAGGCTTAAAAATAGTACGCCTTTAAGAGATTCCGTATTTTTGATATAACAAACAACCGCATCTTGGAAAACAGCAAAGTAGACGATTTTCGTAAAAAGCTCCATACCATTATTTATGAAGCCGATACTCCTGCGGGCAAATTCTTTGACCTGTCGCTACTGGTTGTTATACTCATAAGTGTAGCTGCCGTGATGCTTGAGAGTGTTGCTTCCATAAAAATAAAACACGGCCATCTGCTTGCTCTCATTGAATGGGTAGTAACCATTTTTTTTACAATAGAGTATATAGCACGCCTTTTTGCCGTAAACAAGCCTCTGAAATATGTTTTCAGCTTTTATGGCATTGTAGACCTCTTGGCCACCATACCGCAATATATAGGATTGCTTTTCCCCGGTTCCGGTGTATTAATGGCTGTACGTGCTATACGCTTACTAAGGATTTTCAGGATACTGAAACTCGTTCACTTTGTTGGGGCTTCCAATCAGCTTGTGGCTGCACTTAAGACAAGCCGAACTAAAATAACTGTATTCCTGTTCAGCGTACTGGTCATCTGCGTAATCTTCGGAACCCTTATGTACATGATCGAAGGCCCGGAGCATGGCTTTACCAGCATCCCTATCAGCATATATTGGACGATTGTGACGCTAACAACAGTAGGCTTTGGCGATATTACTCCAGAAACGCCTTTTGGGCAATTGGTATCGTCGCTCATCATGGTACTGGGCTATGGCATAATTGCAGTCCCAACCGGACTTGTAACTGCAGAACTGATGCGTGACAAAAAAGTTAACCTTAATACTCAGGTATGTCCCAATTGCAGTGCCGATAAACACCGCGATGATGCTCACTTTTGCTATAACTGCGGCTACCGCTTAAATGAATAATGAATACCCCTTTACAACATAAATACCTTATTACTGCCATAGGTCCTACAGCGATAGGAAAAACCGCACTTGCCATTGAAATCGCAAAACATTTCAGATGCGATATCATTTCGGCTGACAGTAGACAATTTTTCAAAGAAATGGCTATTGGTACAGCCGTACCCTCTAAAGACGAACTGGAAGCCGCAAAACATCATTTCATACAAAACATAAGCATCTTTGATGATTATACTGTTGGCGATTTCGAGCGTGAAGCGATTTCAAAACTCGATGAACTTTATCAAAGCAATGATATCGCCGTTATGGTGGGCGGCTCAGGATTATATATTGACGCTGTATTAAAAGGTTTTGATGATTTTCCTGACATTGATATTACCGTACGCGAAAAGCTAAAAGAAGATTATGAAAAAAACGGGATTGAATACCTTCAGCAAGAACTGCAAAGGCTTGACCCTGTACATTACGAAAAAGTAGCAAAAGAGAATCCGCAGCGCCTGATGAGAGCATTGGAAGTATGCATTGGCAGCGGAAAGCCCTACTCCTCTTTTCTCAATATCAAGAAAAACAGCCGTAACTTTACGCCCATTATCATTGGCCTTGATGCCGACAGGGAATTAATGTACAGCCGCATCAACCAGCGTGTTGACATAATGGTTGAGTCGGGACTTCTTGAGGAAGCCCGTGAACTGTATCCTGACAAAAAACTTAACGCACTACAAACTGTAGGTTACAGGGAGCTGTTCAGTTATTTTGATGGTGAGTTCACAAAAGAATTTGCCATTGAAGAAATAAAAAAGAATACCCGCCGTTTTGCCAAAAGGCAGATGACCTGGTTTAAGCGCAATGAGGCAGCTATGTGGTTTGATTTTAAAACGCCATTGCCTGAAATTATTAATTACATAGAAACACAAACGAATGCCGATATCCGATAAATTTAGCTCAATATATCACCAGGATTGGGAAATAAATTTCCTGCAATGTACTCCCAACGGTTTGCTGAAACATACGGAACTATGTAACCTGCTTCAGCTTACAGCAGGCTCTCATGCTGAATTGGGAGGCATCAGCTATCTCGACATGCAGACCAATGATCAGGCATGGGTATTGAGCCGCATACGTGTTGAGATTGATGCTTTACCTAAATGGGGCGATACCATAACTATTAAGACATGGATAGTGGATTTGCAGGGATCGCGTTCGGTAAGGGCCTTGGAAATGTATCTGGGCGAAAAGAAACTGGCAAGTGCCCTGACGTTTTGGGCGGTACTAAACACCAAACTCAGGAAATCTGAACCGTTGGCATTGCCACACGAGCATTTCGAAAAATATCCTGACGATATACCCACAGAACAATCTTTCAAAAAAATAGAGCTTTCACGTTCTTCCAATGAACTGGGAATAAGAAAAGTGGTATTGTCAGACCTTGATATTGTATTTCATGTGAATAATGTAAAATACCTTGAGTGGTGCCTTGACGCTATAGACTATAAGCCGCTTTTAAGACAGCAACTAAAAAGCTTCGACATGAATTACCTTCGTGAATTGATGCCCGGTGACGAAGCAGCACTATTTATAGGCACAGAAGAAAACCAAACCTATTTCACCATACAAAAAGGAGATAAGCCAAGCTTCGCACTAGAACTCAACTGGAAATAAAAAAAGCCCCTAATTTTTAATTAGGGGCTTTTTTTATTATTTCTCTTCAGCTACCTTGTTTTTTACAACAAGCCTGAATCCTTCTCCGTGTATGTTAAGTATTTCAACTTCTTCATCCTGCTTAAGGTACTTCCTTAGTTTAGCAATATAAACGTCCATACTCCTTGAGGTAAAGTAGTTGTCATCTCTCCAGATTTTGGTAAGAGCCAACTCTCTCGGCATAAGGTCGTTTTCATGAAGAGCAAGCATTTTAAGCAGCTCATTTTCTTTAGGTGATAACTTGATCGGTTCATCCTTATCAAACGTAAGGAAACGTAGTTTTGAATTCAGGTGGAATCTACCAATCTGGAATTCAAATTTAGAATTATCAGTTTTAGTTTCAGATGCTTTTCTCTGTATGATAGCTTTTATTTTCATAAGAAGCACTTCAGAGTCAAAAGGTTTATTTAGGTAATCATCAGCACCTACTTTATAACCTTTTAAAACATCTTCCTTCATAGATTTAGCTGTAAGGAAGATGATAGGCACTTCTTTGTTCTTTTCCCTGATCTCTCTTGCAAGTGTATATCCATCCTTGTACGGCATCATTACATCAAGAATACACAAATCGAAATTATCCTTCTTGAATTTTTCGAAACCTTCCATTCCGTTTTTAGCTAATGTAACATCAAAGTCGTTGATTAACAGATAGTCTTTAAGTACAGCTCCAAAGTTTGGATCGTCTTCAACTAACAGAATCTTTTTGTTTGCTTCTTCCATATTTTTTTTAATTAATTAATGGCATTTTTATTATAAAGGTGCTCCCCTTTCCTTTTTCACTTTCCACATAAATGTGGCAATTATGGTCGTCTATAATTCGTTTTACATAGGCAAGGCCCAAACCGTGTCCTTTTACATTGTGTAAGTCTCCTGTATGCTCCCTGTAGAACTTTTCAAAAATTCTTTTTTGGGTAACCTTAGACATTCCCAGCCCGTTGTCTTTAATCTTTATCAGAACGAAGTCTTTTACATTTTCGGTGTAAATATCTATAACGGGTTCATCGGGAGAATATTTGATTGCATTGTCTAAAATATTAACAAGAACATTCGTGAAATGCACATCATTAAGCAATACCGTAGTCCTTTGAGCGTTATAATGCGTTGTCAGGGCACCATGTCGTGCTTCTATGATTAAATATACGTGCTCAATTGCCTCCTCAATTACACTCTCAATATCAGCCTGGTCTTTAGTTATTTCCAATTCTTTTTTATCAAGTTTGGAAATCTGCAGCACGTTCTCAACCTGTGCATGCATTCGTTTATTTTCGTCTTTTATCATTTGCAGGTAACGCTGTACCTTTTCCGGATCACTAAATATTTTTGGGTTCTTTATAGCATCCAAAGCAAGATTAATCGTTGCAATGGGTGTTTTGAACTCATGAGTCATATTATTGATGAAGTCAGTTTTTATTTCCGATATCTGCTTCTGTTTTATTAGCTGATTAATTGCACTTAAATAAGCAATTATTATAATGAACGTAAATATTATTGACAAAAGCGTAATACTGAAAATCGCTTCAAACAAGAACTCATTCTTCTTCGGAAAGCTCAAAAGTAATGCCACTTTTGTATTATCATCATAAACCTGGTAATCATCCGGGTTATTTTCTACATATTTAAAATGATCAGACTTTATTTTTGTTGGCAGCCACTGCCTTAAAATAGCGAATTCATAATTCGTAATAATCTTATTATCAATTAACTTAGAACTTATTAACGCCTGAACCTTACCTTTTTGAAGCCAGCTTTCCAGTGGTCGATATTGTCTGAAATCTTTCAGATAAAGATCAATATTATCCAGGTGCGAAATTTTTTCATGATCATCACCTTCTGATGAACTTTTTTCTGACCTTTCATGAAAATTTCCTTTTACATATAATTCCAGTAACTCTTTTCTTGAAGGCTCATGCCCTATACTGTCCTTATAGTCTTCAAAAATCTTCTGGAATTTTTCCCTTTCCTGTACCTTAATGTTATCAGTTACCTGATTCAACATATTTTGTACCCTGTACTTAAATTGCTCTTCGCTACTTTTGAACGATAAGTTGACCCAATAAACCTGTACCAGTATGATACCTATAAGAGATAGGCTCATAAAAAATACCAGTAAACGAAATCTAGTCTTGTTCATCGATACAAAATTAACATTTTAACATTTAAAGCCTGAATAGATTAACCAAATATTAACAAGGGCTGCTAATTTTCAATTTTATTTAGAATTTTAAGTATTTTATCAGCTTCTATCTTTGCTTCTTCAATATCAATATTATTGATTATAAAGTCACTCAGAGCTGCTTTTTCCTCATCACTCCATTGTGCTTTCATTCTCGCAATCACTTTTTCCCGTGTTGTTGCATCACGCTGTATAACCCTGCTTATCCGTAATTCTTCAGGAGCTGTTACAAGTATTATCTTATCACAATCTTTATAAGCACCACTTTCAAACAAAATTGCTGCTTCACGTATTATGAATAAAGCATCTGTATGTTTAGCCAGCCATTCTTTAAAATGCTGCCTTAGCCTGGGATGAACTATACTATTAAGCGATTTCAGCTTCTCAGGCTCATTAAAAACCACCGCAGCCAGCTTTACCCTATCCGGAAGCCCATCTGTCATTACAACGTCTCCAAATACATTTTCCACCTCTTTAGCTACTTCCTTAGTAAACAGGATAAGTTTAGCTTCATCGTCGGCAATATATAATGGTACACCCTCTGATTTAAAAAAGTTTGCAATGGTTGTTTTCCCACTCCCAATACCACCAGTTAGGCCTACTACTTTTGTCATTATTTAAAGAATAATTCAGGAAAGGCTTTTTTAGGGTCTTCTTTTAAAACGTGTACAGCGATAAAAGATTTCAGATAACCACCTCCATAGCCATAAAACTGAATAAATACAGCTGCTACTGACAGCATGCCAATTTTCAGGCTTTTGTTTTGGATCGCTGATACTGTCAAGATCATAACAGCGTACAAAATATAAAGATAAATCCCAATTTGTACATCAATTAACAATAAGATAAGAGAACATACCAATCCTATCATGAATAAAGTAGGAAAAAGAAAAGTGATTTTTTTATACTCAGGGTGCCATAAATCCAGTATGGGCCTTGCCTTTCCAAACTTATTTACCTGTTTGTGGAATTTTGCCCAATCTATTCTCCTTTTATGATATACATAAGAATCTGAAAAAAGTTTAGTTGCAAATCCCATTTTCCAAAGCCTGATAGAAAGATCAGGATCTTCTCCCGGATGTATATTCCCAAACCCACCCGATGCTTCAAAAGCTTTTTTAGACAGTCCCATATTAAAGCTGCGTGGCTGGAATTTTTCTATTTTTTCCGATTTACCTCTTATTCCTCCTGTTGTAAGAAATGATGTCATAGAAAAGTTAATTGCTTTTTGAACATCACTAAACGAATCCAGAGCAGCATCAGGTCCGCCAAAACAATCAACATAATCAGCAGCAAGGTTTCTGCGCACACTTTCGAGATAGTCCGGAGGTATAATACAATCGGAATCCAAAATAATGAAATAATCACCTTTTGCTATTGTCATACCATAATTCCTGGAATCTCCGGGACCACTGTTAGGCTTAAAATAATAAGAGATATTCAGACTGTTGCTATAAGCGTCAACCACCTCTTTACAAGCTATAGTTGACCCATCTTCTATTATTACAATCTCATACGGTTCTTTAAATGTCTGTAAAGTCAGGCTCGCCAAAAGCTCTTCTACTTCATCAGGCCTGTTAAACACAGGGATTATTAAGGAAATCAGCATTTAATTTATTTTTTAACAAAGTTACTCTTTATAATAAAAAAAGCCACCAAAAATGGTGGCTTTAATTTATAATGGCAATAATTACCATTTTATGTTACAATTATTGTCTTTTGATAACCTTAATTGTTTTCACAGCGCTGCCTGAAGTTACACTAACTACATAAGCACCATCTGCAAGCGAAGACATATCCAGTTTCACATCAGTAGCATTATACTGATGAGTAAATACTCTTTGACCAAGCATATTAAATACTGTAACCGAAGTTATATCCGAAGAATAAGCCAGGTTCAGCACATCTTTAACAGGGTTTGGATGATAAGTGAAAGCTTTAACATCAAACTTATTCCTGTCAAGAACTATGTTTACAGCTACTGCAAGTGCACCTGTACTTGTACACTCACCTACGGTTTGTGTAGCATAGTAAGTAGCACCCTGCACTAATTGTGTACCCGGAGCAAGAGGGTTAGTCTGTGACTGGGCATTAGCTAAAGTAGTGTACCACGTGATAGTACCTGCAACAGGATCTGTCACTAAGTCTTCAATTGTAGCTTCATCAGCAGTTCCAACTTCAAGTATCTGGAAGCTGTCACCCGTAGGAGTATCAACTATAACTAACGTCAGCGTAAACGAATTTTCATCAGAACATACTAAATCGGTGCCTTCTTCAGCATATACATACAGAGTAGTTGTTTCAGTTATTGCTGTACCTGCAGCAACCTCAACACCTGTACCTCCTGCTTCAGTAAAGTAAGCACCAATTGTAAGTTCAGGAAGCACATACTCTGAACAGAAACTTACATTTTCCGGAGCATCAGCAACAACATTATGAATAGTTGCTGTTACACCAAATCTTGCAAGACCTTCACATCCGTCAATAGTTTGTGAAGCATAGTAAACTGTACCATCAACAAGAGCAACATCTCCGTTAACAACATTACCAGCAGTTTCAGCATCATACCAAGTGATAGTATCACCGTCTATGATAAGGTCTGCAACAGTACCAGAAACACAGAATTCCTGCTCTTCATCTCCTGTTGGTGCAGGAGTAACACTTAATGTAACCACAACTTCGGTTCTTGCCAGACCTTCACATCCCTCAATTGTCTGAGAAACGAAGTAAGAAGTCGCAGTAGTAAGAACATCCGTAGAAGCTAAAGGCGTTCCGCCTGTAGCAGCTGCATACCATTTTACAGAAGCGTCATTAGGCAGTAAGTCAGCAACAGTAGTTCCTTCACACAATGTCTGAGTCGCCTCAGCATCAGGAGCAGCAACAACATTTAGACTAACTGTAAGAACTGTTCTGTTATAACTCTCACAACCATCAAGAAGTTGAGAAGCATAATATGGTGTACCGTCTACAACTACTGTTGCAGCATCAAGAGCAGTTCCACCTATCGCATTAGCATACCATTTAACATCTGTACCTGTAGCAACAAGGTCAGCAATAGTACCTGTACCACAAATTACCTGAGTTGGAGCCGGAACTGTTGGACCAGCAACAACGTTAAGGGTAACATCAGTACTTGCAGTAACTAAACATCCTGTATTACCGTTAGTCGATGTAAGCGTATATGTTCTCGCCGCTGTAGGCTTCACATAAACTGTAGCAAGAGACTGTCCTGCATAAGGAACAGTACCTGCAGCATCACTGAATAGCTCAGTATCAGGAGACCATATAACGTTAGAATTTTCTCCTGTAATCCTAAGATTATCTAACAACCATCCATAATACAGTGCAGAACTATCAGTAGTTAGTCTGAAACGTACCCTAAACTGGTTTGTCAACGCGGCTACCGGAATATTAATTGTTTCATTTTTCCATAAAGCATTGGTTGGAGTTACCGTAGCAGATGTAAATGTACTTGTCCAGTCAGCATAACTTTTTGTAGAAAAAATCACACCACTAACAGGTGTACTAGTACCCTGCGTTGTTATAAGCGTACCTGCACCTGCATAGCTTGAAGCCGGGAACGTAGTCCACGTTGTTCCTCCATTAGTAGAATATTCAACATATCCGATATCATACGAAAAGGTTGGACCTTCTAAAGCGGCAATATGAGAGAATGTTAACTGTGCCGTTGCACTTCCTGAAAGGTCAATATTACCCGCAGAACTATAGCTAACATTTGCACTATTACTTGAAGTATTAAATAAAACAGAACCTGTACCCTGTGTAAAGTAGGTTGAGTTTAAAGCTGTAGTTGCTGTACCCGCAGTATTTGATGTTACAAATTGTGCCGTAAGCGTATCAAAATTTTCTTGTCCAACAGGAGTACGTAAAAGTCCGCCTGTAGCTGTAAGTGCCTGTGGAGCACCTTCACACACGGCTATCGATGCCGGTATTACAATTGCTGTAGGCATTACGTTAATAGTAACATTTACAGTAACCGGTGGAGCCAGACATAATGAGCCTGTAGACTGAGAAGCCTGAAGCGTATATGCTGTAGAAACAGCAGGGTTAAATGTCCACCCTGTAGCTGCATCTCCGGAAACACCTGTTGAAGGAGTCCATGCATAGGTATTATAATCAGCTGCACCTGCTGTAATTGTTACAGGAGCAGTTGTTTGGCCTGCACATACGGCAGCAGGGTTGCCACTAAGCGTTAATACCGGTGGAGTATTTACTGTAGCCGTTACTGCAGTTCTTAAACTTGCGCATGGAGCTGTATAGTTCCAGTTATAGAAATAGAAATAATTGGTGCTAGTTCCTGCATTATAACCATTAGTTATGCTTGCAACACCTCCAACTGCATAAGGATAAGTTACTGCACTAGTTTCGCGAATCATGCTTGGCCCTGACATAGCCACTAATCTGTAGCCAGTACCTGCCGGTATGCTCCAGCCAAGGTTGATCGTATATTTAAGCGGAACAGTTGCACTACCTGCCGGAGCAGCAATTGTTGTAGTTTGCAGTTGGTTACCTGCATTGTCCTTCAATGCTACTATAAGATCTCCTCCATCAGGAGAAAGTAAATACACATCTACAGAGTTTAGAATAAATGTGCTTGTAGCGTTAAAAATTAAGCCATATTCAAACGGAGTTGTACCTGAAGTAGTACCAGCCGCTGGTGCTACTTTTCCGCCTCCTGCTGTCGCAGATCCAGGCTTTTCGGCAGCAACATAAAATGTTTTAGTCGCTGTAAGATTTGTTGTAAATGATGTTCCTGAAGCTAATGGAAGACCTCCGGTAGCATTTTCATACCATCTAAGCGTACCAACAGCTGCAGTTGCACCTAAAGTAACAGAACCTACACCACATCTTGTAGCCGGTGTGGTCGATGATGGACCTGCAGTTGCAAAGTTCATTTGTATTGGATTTGTTGTACCCATTGCTGCACTTGCAGTACAAGTAACATTTACCCTATAATATAAAACTGATACCGGAATAGCCACATAGGTAGCATTTGTAGCACTAGCAATATCTGTAAAAGATATTCCGTCTACAGAGCTCTGCCACTGATATGTAACACCTGTACCAACAGGGGTATTCTGAACTGAAAGCGTTACCGGTGTTCCCAAACAAACAGTAGCTGATGAAGCAACAGTATTGCCAGGAACCGGAGTTCCAAAACATACATTAGATTCTGCAAAAGACATAAAGCCTGTATAGTTTGCAGCTACAACTGGAGTAATCGACTGCACAGTATTTGGAGTCCCAGCCACAAAAGTAGCAATACTACCAAAAGTATTTGTATAAACACCATCAGCAGAAGGTGCCATTACAGGGATCATAGGAGCAGTTAAATTTGGATCCGCTAATCTTACCCTGATATCGGTAACAGTACCTGAAACGATAGGTGCTTCCCATCTTCTGTTTGCAGTAAGGTTGATGATCGAAGGATCAGCAGTACCTGTATTGGCATCAAAAGCTTCAGCTTTCATTACTGTAACAGCAGTTGTTAAAGGAGCAAGGAAAACCGGAGTATAAGCCGCTTTACCTACCGGGAAAGGAATGTAGTTAGTGTTTGCATTACCCGAAGCAATAGTTCTTGCAAAAGGCCCTGCAATGTAAGAAGTTGCACCTCCACCAGAAAGTGTACCTGCAGCAGTAGCAGTACCCAGTGTAAGTATATTAGTATTAGTCGTATTTACTTTACCTGCAGTAAGTGTTAAAGTACCACTAACTGAGAACGGTGATGCAAATGTCAGACCTGCAGCATTTGTATTATTAACTGTCAAAGCAGTAAAGTTAGCCGTAGGCGAAGTAGCAAGATTTGATACGGTACCTGTATTAGTAAATGTTTGAGCTAAAATTGCAGGCCCAAATGTTAGCGCTGATGTTGTATTAGAAGCTACAACACCAGTAACAACACCTGTTGTACTGATAAAAGTTCCTGCAACGTTTAGATTACCTCCAACAATTACAGTTGCCGCAGTAAACGTATTTCCAGCATTAATAGTTAAATTACCATTCGTAGTCAGCTGATATTGGAAATTAACTCCCCTGTTCGTTCCTGAACCACCATTAATAACAACACTACCAAAAGACAGATACGCAGAACTTGTCCATGTACTCACATAAAAGCCACTTGTATTACCACCTGCATCTGTTGAAACGCCATCTCCAAATTGCGTTATGTGAGCAGGATTAGTTGCTAATGATGCAGCAGCTGGAGTTGAATTTGTAAAGCTAAGTGTATATGCAGTGCTATTAGTAGTCCCAACGTGTGGATCTACAAACAATAATGTTCCTCCTGTAAGAGAGATATTAGTAGTTGCAATATTAAACAATGGTGTACTCGTTGCTACAGAATTTGCAACAACACCCGCACCATTACCATCAATTTTGATGGTTCCTCCAGTCTGGCTGAATACAGATGTTGTTAATGGTACATTAATATTACCATTAACTGTAAGAGTACCACCCGTAACATTCAACGTACCGTTATTGGTAAGTGTATTATTATTTAAAGTACAGCCTACAGTAAGATCACCTGACGCGATATTTAATATACCCCCTGCAGCTATAACAACTCCTTTAGCAACATTGGCTGCCGAGTTTATAGTTACTGTATGGCCAGACACAATATTTACAATATCGTTACAGCCTGGCACAACACCATTTTGCCATGTTGCAGGCGAATTCCAATCACCACTTGCGATAGAAACATATGGTACCGCTGTAGATGGAATTGCTAAGCTAAATGGCCCGCCAACCAGCTCGGCAGCAGTCAATACTCTTTGTCCGCCCGGTGTAACCGTACCAGCCTGATGCGTTCCTGCAAAAGCAGTCCCTGCAATAATGCGTGCATTTGCCGCCGGAAGCGGGGCCGTATATAAACCTGGTGCTAATAGCTGAAGTTCAAAAGAGGTAGCTGCCGTAGGTGTTCCACTTAATGTAGATACCGACCATGCATCATTACCTTTTAGATCAACTGTAGCTGCTCCATCGGTTGCACTTATAGGTGTTGTACCTGCACCGGCAGTATAAGTAACCGCGAGTACACCTGCAGCTGCTGCCGGCGTATTTCTTTCTATTGACGCAGACCTGTCCTGATTCAATGAATTAACAAACGGATAACGTCCACCTGTTCCTGTAGCATCTGCTGCTGCAGTAATACTTGTACCTGTACCTGTTGCTGTATACCATCTTCCAAAAGTAGTTCCGCTTACAAAACCACCAGCAGTATATGTTAAAGTTCCTGTAGATGGAGTCGAGTTTCCAAGAACAAATGAAGCTCCTCCTGAAGTAGCAGCTTTACCAGATGTAAAGGTTAATGTACCGCTCACAGAAATAGAATTTGCAGGCTGTGTCGCCACATTTGAATATCCTTTAAAGGTAACACCTGCACTATTTGAATTATTTATAGTTACAGAGTTAAAGTTTGCTGTTACAGACGCCGGTGTCCCGTTGTTTACAAAAGCACCTGTACCTGATATAGCCTGGGCATTTGTACTAACTCCAGTCGTACCATCGATATAAGTACCCGCATATAGTGTACCTGTACTTACAAATGTTCCGTTGTTAATAAGGTTCTTAGCAAAATGCACAGTATTGGCATTGTCTCTATATTCGCTATTCGCGTTAATAGTCAGATCTCCATTAATACCATGTGTACTTTGGTTTGTTACGAAACGATTTGTTCCGGCACCACCATTAACTACTATGTTATTAAATGTTAATCTTCCTGATCCCTGGAATATATAGTAGCGGAAACCGTAAGTTGAGCTACCTCCGGCATCTGTTGAAGTACCATTACCAAATCTCAATGTGTGTGTACCTGAAGTAAGATTTACATTTGTACCACTATATTGAAAAGTATTCGTAGCCGTAGTAGATGCATGTGGATCGACAATTGTCAACGTCCCCCCGGTCCAATTAATAAGATTTGTACTTACCTGCACTATTGCAGTATTTGCAGCGACTGAAGTAGCTGCTGCACCTGCATCATTACCATCTACATTGATATCTCCACCACTCTGGTTAAATGTAGATCCGGAAGCATGTAACATGCTACCATTAACATTTAGCGTACCTCCTGATACTGTTAGTGTACCATTGTTTGTAAATGTGTTATTCTTCAGCGTACAACCTACTGTAAGATCGCCTGATGCAACATTTAGTATACCTCCTGAATTAACAAGAACTGCTTTAGCAACATTAGCTGCCGAATTAACCGTTACAGTCCTCCCTGATAAAATAACAACACCATCATTACAACCCGGAACAGTTCCTTTGCTCCATGTTGCAGGATTATTCCAGTCACCATTAGCAATAGCAGTATGAGAAACATCTGCATTAGCTATACCAATGTATAGTCCTGTTGGCGCAGTCAGGTCAGCAAAAGAAACACCACTTCTTTGTGCAATAAGTATAAAAGGAGTTGTATTTACATGCGTTCCGCTAATTGCTGCCGATTGTCCCATTACCCTGCTACTGGCTGTGGAAGGATAAACTAGATCCGGAGCAAAAATTGTTGTCCAATAACTTGCCGCAGCAGGCGAAGTACCTTCAGTACCCACTACAAAATTACCGTTCCATCTGTCAGTAATGGTGTAGGTTCCATCAGCAATAGATAATCCTGTAGTAAAAGTTGCTGCGTCATTAAACACAACTGAAAATTTACCTCCTGCTGTTGGTGTAGTTCTTCCAAGGTAAAAAAGCCTTTGTTGACCATTTGACAGAATGAAAGGATATCTTCCCGCATCACCTGTTGCAACCGAGGTAGGACCTGAAGTAGTATATCCTGTTCCTGCAGCTGTCCACCACCTTACAAATTTACCTCCGGGCATAAAACCACCATTAGTAACTGTAAAAGTATTTCCTGCAAGCGTAGCGCTTGAACCATAAGTGAATGTATTAGTACCTAAATTAATTTTGGCATTAGTAATATTAAGGTTGTATTCAACATTAATATTATTCATTTGCCAGTTAATATTAGGAATAGCAGTACTTGTATTGCTAAATGTAAGGTTCCTTATCATATTATTCACAAAAGTACCTGTACCCGAAAGGGTTTGCACAGTTGATCCGTTAAGTGTAAGGTTACCTGCTGTCGTTGCACCAACAGACAGATTTATCGATCCGTTATTTACAATATCACCAGCAACTGTCAGTGTTTTGCCCGTTGTACCGTTAAGAACATTTACAGCTCCTGTTGCATTTACTGTTAAATTTCCCGCTACGCCAAATGTTGTTGGTGTAGTTCCATAAGCAAGTATCCCATTTACAGTAGCATTAATTACTGACTGCCCTGTTGCGTTAACCGTAACAGTGTGTCCTGCTGCTATGGTAATGTTATCACCAACAGTAGGCACCGAGTTTAGATTCCATGTCGAAGCATCTCCAAAATTCCCCGTTGCTATTGAAACATAATTTGTAGGCAAAGAAGAAGTTAAAGATATATTATCGATTGCAGCAGGTGGTGCAGTACCACCACTACCATCATTCTTCCAATAAAAAATTAACCTGAAAGTAGTACCTGCTAACGCAGCAGGTAAATTGTAAGTTGCCGTCTGAACTGTACTTTGCTGGTTACCATTACCTATTAAGGTAGCACCCGCAATTTCAGCTGGAACATTGGTTGCCCCACTACCGGGATGGGTTGTAGTACCTACGGGCGTTATAGTTGTAGGTGCAGCATACACCTGCCATAAATCCCAAGTAGACTCTCCCTGACCATACCAGTTGAACGTCAAAGTAATTTTTGCTTCGCCGGCAGGAATTGTTACATCTCTGTAGAAGTAATTCCCTGCTGAGGCATCTACATTATAACCAAATGTCCCCGAATTGGAAATGTAAGCTGCATTGCCGGTGAGGGCACCTGAAGCAGCTGCCGTACCTACCACCCATGGGTTATTGGCAGAGTTCGATACCGTCCAACCGTTTGCGGCAAATGTGGTGCCACTGGCAAAACCACCTGCCCCTGCCGGGTCAATCAGTACCGTTTGCCCATATCCCATCGTGACAAGCGATAACATAAAAGCAATTAGTAAAGTAATTTTTTTCATAAAAAAATGATTAATTAATTAAAAGTTAATAAAAATAACCATTTTAGTTACACCTATAACACAACCCTACAGGTTAGTGATATTTTTGAAATAAAACACACAATAAGTAATTTTTATTACACTTATCTCAACATCTATTTAAATTTACATTAAATAATTGAATATTAACTAATATTTTGACGTTACATTTATAACAATAGCCTATAATATTTGTAGAGATTTAATTACAGTCCAAAAAAAAAAGCCCTTAAAGGGCTTTTTACGTTATAATAACAAATTTTGTTCAATAATTTAACAGCTTATTTGATACTTTCAACATTTACCATTTCATTGGCGTCTGCTGTATAATCAACATCTGGGTAATCAAATCCAAAAAGGTTATAAAAATCTTTTCTGTAACCTTCAAGATCCCCTATTTGCGCCAGGTTATCAGTATCAGCTTCTTTCCAAAGCTCAGCCACTTTCGCCTGTACATCATCACGCATTTCCCAGTCATCAATTCTTATCCTGCCTTTATCATCAACAGCCACATCGCCGCCTTTATAAAGCCTGTCAGCATATAAGCGCTGGATTTGCTCAATGGTTCCCTCATGAATCCCCATTTCTTTCATTGTTTTATAAAGCAATGAAATATATAAAGGTATTACCGGTATTGCTGAACTTGCCTGCGTAACCAATGCCTTATTAACAGAAACATAAGCCTTTCCTCCAATAGCCGAAAGGCTATCGGTAATTTCAAATGCAGTAGCCTCAAGATGGTCTTTTGCACGGCCAATGGTACCTTTTCTATAAACCGCTTCAGTTAATGAAGGGCCTATATAAGAATATGCAACTGTAGTTGCGCCTTCAGCGAGCACACCTGCTCCTTTAAGAGCATCAATCCACATTGCCCAGTCTTCGCCGCCCATTACGGTTACAGTATTATCGATATCATCTCCCTCTGCCGGAGCAATAGAAACTTCAGACACTTTTCCGGTATGGAAATCAACTGTTTTGTTAGAGAAAGTCTGTCCAATAGGCTTAAGAACAGAACGGTGAAGAACACCTGTTTCAGGATGCATACGCACCGGTGAAGCAAGGCTGTATATAATCAAGTCAACTTGTCCAAGATCTGCTTTAATCATATCGATAACTTCCTGCTTAACTTCTTTAGAAAACGCATCACCATTAATGCTTTTTGCATAAAGGCCTGCTGCATGTGCTTCTTTTTCAAAAGCAGCAGAGTTATACCAGCCCGGTGAAGCGGTTTTACCTTCTGTTGGCGCTTTTTCAAAGAAAACACCTATAGTTGAAGCATTGCTTCCAAAAGCACTCGTAATTCTTGATGAAAGTCCAAAACCTGTAGAAGCACCAATAACAAGCACTTTCTTAGCACCGTTTATAGCTCCTTTAGATTTCACATATTCTATTTGTTGTTTTACATTTTGCGCAGCACCGTCCGGATGGGCAGTCAGGCAAATGAATCCTCTCATTCTTGGTTCAATAATCATATCAGTAACGGTATTATCTTATTAGTTTGTTTATAAGTGGTACGCAAAGATAGAGCGTTTTTTTAGTTAAGCAACGCTTCAGCATGCTTTAAGGCCGAATCTGATATATCCTTGCCGGATAGCATTTCGGCTATTTCTTTCACCCTTTCGGCGTGGCTAAGCAGCTTAAGTTCTGAAACTGTTGTTTCGCCCTGAGTCGACTTAAATACTTTATAATGTTGATTTCCTTTAGCTGCAATTTGCGGTAAATGTGTTATAGCTAACACCTGCATTCCGCTGCTCATTGCTTTCATGATATCACCCATTTTGTGGGCAATCTCTCCTGAAACACCGGTATCAATCTCATCAAATATAATGGTTGGCAACTTAGAATAAGCCGCCAGCACAGACTTAACAGCCAACATAATACGTGACATCTCTCCTCCTGACGCTACTTTTTTAAGCAACCCAAAATCAGTACCCTTATTCGCCGAAAATAAAAGGCTTATAACATCCTTTCCGTTGTTGTAGTAACTATCGGAAAGTGTGACATCAAATTTAAAACGCGCATTCGGCATACCCAATTGAGCAAGTATTGCTGTAATCTTTTCAGTAAGTACAGGTATCGCCTTTTCACGTTTTTCATGTATAATTTTTGCTGTTGCATTAATTTGTTCTCTTGCCGCTGCAGCTTCTACTGTAAGCTTTTCGATTGTACCGTCAAGCTCATCGGCAAACACAACTTTATTATCAAGTGCTTCCTGAATTGCAAGCAACTCTTCAACGGTAGCAGCCTGGTGTTTCTTCTGAAGGGTGTAAATAAGCTGAAGCTTTTGGTTTACCAGCTCTAACCTTTCAGGGTCATCCGTAAGCTTTTCAAAGGTTTCAGAAAGTCCATCTGCAATATCATCAAACTCAATAAGAAGACTGCTTATTCTTTCAGAAAATCCTGCATATTCAGGCGAAAGTCCGCTTATCTTTTGCAAAGTTACTTTAATCTCCTTCAGATTTTGTGTTATACCTATCTGTTCTTCATTGGCAATTGCCAAAGCACGGCTAACTGAGTCTTTTATGGATTCAACATTACTTAGCTTTTCAAGCTCTAATTCCAGCTCTTGCTGTTCACCTGCCTTCAGGTTTGCCGTAAGCAATTCCTGTAGCAGGAAGTTATTATAATCCTGTTCTTTAGAGAGGGTTTCTTTTTGTTCCTGAAGCTTTTTTAATTGTGACCCGATAGATCTGTAGCCTGTTAATTGCTTTTTATACACTGTCAGGGATTCATTACTACCGGCAACTGCATCAAGTATCAGCATTTGGTATTGCTCATCCGAAAGCTCGCGGGTTTGCTGCTGCGAATGGATATCTATCAAATAGGTTCCGAGTTCCTGAAGCTCCTGTAGGTTTACAGGGCTGTCATTTACAAAAGCACGTGATTTGCCCGAAGGCAGTATCTCCCTCCGGATAATGGTAATATCCTCATAGTCCATATCGCTTTTTTCAAAAAGCTCCTGAAGATGATAATCGGCAATCTTAAAATGCGCTTCAACAACACATTTTTGTTCTTTATCTTTCAGGGAAGTAAGATCTGCGCGATTGCCCAATACAAGCCCAAGGGCTCCCAATAGGATAGATTTACCCGCACCGGTTTCTCCGGTAATGGTAGATAGTTTGTCTGGAAAATCTATATGCAGATGCTCTATCAGAGCAAAGTTTTTTATATGTAGTGTTTGCAGCATGTTATGGCATAATACTATACAAATATAACATTTAGCGCCAAATAAATAAATTAAACTTATCAGCACTAGAGTTTCTAACCTTCACAAATAAAAAGCCTGCAATAATTTGCAGGCTTTAGGTATATTGAATCTTAAATTTTTATCTAATCTGACTCCACTTAGTTCCATTTGTAGGCGAAAGTTTATTCAGCATATCCACAAGATCGGTTAATGTTACCACAGGCCCTCCCGAAAACATTGAAACGATCTCATCAGACTTAGCATCAAAGAACACCCTTGTCAAAAACGCATTAGGTCGTACACTCTGCACTTTAGACAACGTTTTTATCGAAGCAATCGCTTTTTCTTTGCTCGCCTTCTGATCATCTGCCATTTTATCAAGCGCCATAAAGTGGTATTCATACAAAGCATCCCTGAAAGGCGTATAAGTACTTGACAAAAGGTCATTTACAAGAAAATACCTGTTTTGATTAGTTCCTTCTTGTTGTCCCCACCCTTTATAACCGCTTCCGGCTCCAAGGCTGGCAACATTCTGCGCGACCTCATAATAATCAGTGCCACTGCTTTTTTGAAAAGAATCGGCATCCATGCCTATGATGATATTAGCATAAAATGCAACTACCCCCACAAGATTGTTAGTGTCAAAACTATTAGGATTATAAAAAAGGTTATCTCCTTCGTTATACCTGAAACTAAAATCTTTATCGTTAAAGTTGAAGATAGGCGAAGAATAAGTCGAATTATAAATAGGCCTTGACGACTGTACCTGCAATGTTGCCGTAAAATTGGGAGCACTGTAGGCTGAAATATTAATGTACATAGAACACTCAATACGTTCACCAGAATCAAAATTCCTTGCAGTCCAGCGGGTGTTATTTACAAAATCTGAAAGTGACCTTTCAAGTGTTTTAAACACCTGGGTATTAGCATCGGTAATACGGTCGTAATTTATCTTCACAGTACAATTGAGCTCCTGCGCATTTCCAGTAAAGCCAAACATAACCAGCAATATCACTAACCATTTATACATTGTAATGTGATTTTATTTTATTTATAATATCTTTTGCAACTTCTTCTTTCGTCTTAAGCTCCAACGGTTCAGTATTGAAATCCTTATCTATAAAGGTAACTTTATTAGTTGGTTTACCAAAGCCAGCTCCTTCATCGTTAAGCGAATTTAAAACAATCAAATCTAAGTTTTTTTTCCTGATCTTCAGCTTTGCATTCTCAATTTCATTTTCAGTCTCCAGGGCAAACCCTATCAGGAACTGATGTTTTTTTATTTCACCCAGCGAAGAAAGTATGTCTTTAGTCTTTTCGAGCTCTAATGTAAGTGTGCTCTGGCTTTTTTTAATTTTCTGCGGCGCCACATCCTTCGGCCTATAGTCTGCCACTGCAGCAGCGGCAATTGCAGCGTCAACATCATTAAAATAATTGTGGCAGGTATGATACATCTCTTCAGACGAAACCACATGCACCACTTTTATCTGCGAATGATCCAGTTTAAAATGTGTAGGACCGGTAACTAAAATAACCTCCGCACCTTCATCGGCAGCGGCTTTTGCAATATCAAAGCCCATTTTGCCTGACGAATGGTTACCTATAAAACGCACAGGGTCTATCGGTTCGTATGTCGGGCCTGCAGTTACCAGTATTTTTTTTCCGCGAAGCGGTAATTTACTCTCAAGATCGGCTTCCAGAAAGGCAATGATATTCTCGGGCTCAGCCATCCTTCCTTCGCCGGAAAGTCCACTGGCAAGTTCACCGCTTTCGGCAGGAATCATAGAGTTTCCATACGACTGCAATGTTTTAAAACTTGCTAAAGTAGAGGGATGTTTGTACATATCAAGATCCATTGCCGGTGCAAAGTACACAGGACATTTGGCAGAAAGATAGGTAGCAAGCAAAAGATTATCAGAATTGCCCGAAACCATTTTGGAAAGGGTATTGGCTGTAGCCGGTGCAATCAGAAAAAGATCAGCCCATAGTGCCAGATCCACATGGTTATTCCAAACCGCATTTTCATCCTCTTCATTAAAAAAAGAAGAATGAACCGGATTTTTGGAAAGAGTAGACAATGTAAGGGGTGTAACAAAGTCTTTAGAAGCAGGCGTCATTATGATTTGCACATGAGCGCCTGCTTTTATAAAAAGCCTTACCAGCGAGGCTGTTTTGTATGCGGCAATCCCCCCGGAAATGCCGAGTAAAATTTTCTTACCGCTTAAAACAGACATCCCTGTAATTATTTATTTTCTTTTCTGTAAGAAATTTTATCTTCAAGCCATTCCTGAACAGCCAAAGCATGTGGCTTAGGAAGTTTTTCGTAGAACTTAGATACTTCTATCTGTTCTTTGTTTTCAAAAATTTCCTCCAGGCTGTCGTTGTAAGTCGCAAATTCCTCAAGCTTCTCGATCAGTTCCTTTTTTATTTCGGTGTTGATCTGGTTAGCTCTTCTGGCGATAATGGTAATTGCTTCGTACACATTCCCTGTTGGCTCTTCAATCACATTCTTGTTGTAGGTAATTGTGTTAACCGGAGCAGTTGTTTTCTTTAAATCCATGACTCGTTTATTTAGAAAATTTTTGTAATTCTGATTCAATTTTAGCAAGCTTCTTGTCAGCCTGCTCTTTATATTTTGTGCTTGGGTTGAATTTAATCAACGCATTGTAATTTGTTTTAGCCTGCTCTAAACGTTCTCCCATTTTAGTGAAGATACTGTTAATTGCCAGCTGATATGAAGAGTCAAACTTATAATACAAAGCATCTTCTTTATATATTGTACCCGGATGATCTAAGATAAAATTATCAAGTGCTTTCATTGCTGCATTGTGATCTCCGGTGTATTCCGAAATCGTATTGTATTGCTTGGCGATCTCAAAAGCTTTTTTATCCAGTTTATCCCTAAGCTCTTTAACTAATGCATTAGCTTCGGCCATATGTTGTGAGTTAGGATAGTTGTCAACAAAATTCTGAAGCTTGTCCAGAGCCTTGTAAGTATCTACCTGATCCAACGAATATACCGGCGACAGCATATAATAACTTTTGGCCCCTAAAAACCCGGCTTCTTCAGCCTTTTCACTCCTTGGGTAACCAGCTGTAAAACTTTCAAACTGATAACCTGCAGTATAATATTGTTTGGTTTTATAAAGTGCCTGAGCATACATATAAAACATTTTTTCCGCCTGAGGTTTACCTCTGTATGAAGGAGCAATTTGTTCAAAAAGCCTTATGGCCTTACTATAATTCCCTTTTTCATATTGCTTTTCAGCTACTTCGTATTTAAGCTTTATATCGTCTCTCTTAAGAGCTTTTTGGTACTCACTGCACGATGTAAACGCTAATGCGAATAGAAGTATATAAAAGTATCTTGCCATATAAGTTAGTTATGCTGCACAACAGCGGCTATTAAAAGCAACTGCAAAATTAGTTAATAATTATTGAATATAAAATCTTTTTTTCACAGCCTTTCAGCCATAAAAAAAGATGCCTTTCTCAGGCATCTTCCTTAAAACTTATTTTTGTGCTATTTATTGCACGATATCATGTGAGGTTGCAGTAAAATTCTTCATGTCATTATCAAAAAGATAAAGACCTCCTTTATCGTCACCTATAAGATCTATCTTATCAAGTATCACCTTAGCGCTGGCTTCTTCTTCAATCTGTTCAGAGACATACCATTGAAGGAAGTTATGTGTAGCATAATCTTTGCTTGTAAGCGCAATATCAACAAGATCGTTGATGCTTGCCGACACTTTCACTTCATGCTCATAAAGCTGCCTGAATAATGCCCTTATCGACGAATAATCCAGCCTTGGCTCATCAAGTGCCGAGATTGCACCTTCACCTCCACGCTGGTTTACATACTTTAATAACTTAAGCATGTGCTGTCTTTCTTCGTCAGATTGCCTGAACATAAAAAGAGCGATACCTTCAAAACCTTTGATTTCGGCCCATGAAGCCATAGCTAAATAAATCTGGGAAGACTCAGCTTCCATCCTGATCTGCTCATTGAGCGCTGCCTGCATTTTATCCGATAGCATACTAAACTGTTTTAATGTTATCTATACAAATTAACGGATTTTTTTTACAAAGTCACCCAGTCTGCCTGCTAAATCTTCGTTAACAGTAACCAACGGAAGCCTCACCACATCTTCACAAAGACCTAAGTGTTTGAATACCGACTTGATACCTGCAGGATTACCCTGTTCAAAAATCATATCGATTGAATCGGCAAGCTTGTAGTGAAGTGCATAAGCCTCATCAACTTTTTTCTCACGGCCAAGGCGAACCATTTCAGAGAACTCCTTAGGGAATCCCTCTCCTATAACAGAGATAACCCCTGCCCCACCGGCAAGAACCATTGGAAGCGTGACCATATCATCTCCTGATATCACAAGGAAATCCTTAGGACAACCCTGGATAAGCTTCATTGCCTGAACGATATCCCCGGCAGCTTCTTTAATAGCCACTACATTGGCAAAATCATTCGCCAGGCGGATAACCGTTGCCGGAAGCATATTGCTTGCCGTACGTCCCGGTACATTATATAGGATAACAGGAACCGGAGATGCCTCAGCTACTGCTTTAAAATGCTGGTAAATACCTTCCTGCGTTGGCTTATTATAATACGGAGATACCGAAAGTACCGCCACAAAAGCCGAAAGGTCACGTGTTTTAAGCTCCTCTACAACCTCAGCTGTATTGTTGCCACCCACGCCAAGCACTACAGGTAACCTGCCTGCATTTGCCTTTAACACGGTCTTTATAACAAGTTCCTTTTCATCTTTGGTAAGTGTAGCAGCCTCTGCTGTAGTACCAAGTACCACAAGATAGTTTATACCGCCATCTACCTGATAGTTCACAATTCTTTCCAGTGCTTCAACATCTACCGAAAAGTCTTTCTTAAAGGGGGTAATGAGCGCAACGCCCGTACCTGTTAATGATTGCATGTTAAATTTTATTTAGGATTTTTAAATACTTGAACAATTCTGAGACAAACTCAGTATACTTTTCCGCCTGGGTGCTTATCATAAAGTTGTTCAGGCGCTTGTCTACATTAGAAAAACCAACCTTAAATTTCGCTTTAGACTTTAACGTTGCCAGCACAAGCGGTGGCTTCTCTACATCGTAATAACTGATAAGCATATCAAAAGGCGTATTGATGAATGCCGCAACGTCTTCTTTTGTAAAATTTCCTGTTGCCGATATATCTTTACGGGTGTAATGACAGCAATCTACTATTTCTTTCTTTTTAATGCGCTCTTTAAAACTAAGGGTTTCGATATCGCTTCTTTTGATGCCGTTAGAAATAAGCTCAAGGATAAGACTCTCTTTATCAAAAAAATAGCTTTCATCTATAAGGATCCCTACTTTAGTCACAACTTCAGAATCGGCTACCGGTTTATATCCCGTTAAACTTTTCTTAATGATCTTTTTAAGGGCAAAATCTTTAATAAACTTTAAAAACATAGTACTTTTACTTGTCGATTACAAAATTAATTCAAATAACGGTCATCACAATGACATTACCAAAAAAGTATAACACAGCCATCCGATGGTTTGTTTTATTTTTAACAATACAGCTATATATAGCCTGCGGCACTGCAGGTATGTACAATACCCGCGTAGAAGCGGCTAAAATTGGTATAAATGCAACATCTCCGCAGGATAATTCGGTTGAAAGCTACATTACGCCCTACAGGGATTCAATAGCGGCCGACCTGAGCACTGTGTTTGCTTATGCTCCCGAAACATTCGATAAAAGCAAAGGTAAGTGGAATACCACAATTGGCAATATGCTTGCCGAAGCTACTTTTGAAAAAGCCGGTAAATTGTTTTTCGCCAAAGAAAAAAAGCATGTCGATATGTGTATGCTCAACCATGGAGGCATACGTTCCATCATACCGAAAGGACCGGTAACATTACAGACAGCCTTTGAAATAATGCCGTTTGAGAACAGCGTAAAAGTTGTCGCGCTCAAAGGAACGCAAATTCGTGAGATGGCTGCTTACATTGCCCGCGAAGGCAGGCCGCATCCACTGGCAGGAATTACAATAACGCTCGACACGAACGGGCAGCCAACAGCAATTGCAATTCAGGACAAACCATTGGACAATGACAGGACCTATTATATCGCAACCATCGATTACCTTATAGGCGGCGGCGATAACATGGCCTTTTTTGCAACCAATGAAGGCGTTTACGACCTGGAATACAAACTGCGCGATCTGTATATTGATTATTTTAAAGACATAGACACCCTGCCGGTAATAACCACCCAGCACATAATAACCAAATAGCCATGAAGAGAAGGGATTTTATACAAAAGACTGCAGCCGGATCAGCATTGGTACTGGGAGGATTATCATTGAGCAGCTTTACAGCTCCGGATGTAAAAAAAATAACCATACTGCATACGAACGATGTACACAGTCATATCGATCCGTTTCCTGCGGATGACCCCAAATTTCCGAATATGGGTGGCGCAGCACGCAGGTCGGCAGTGATACAGCAGATAAGGCAGGAGAACCCCAACACCTTGTTATTAGATGCCGGGGATATCTTTCAGGGAACCCCCTACTTTAATTTTTATGGCGGCAAGCTCGAATTCAAGCTTATGAGCATGATGCAGTACGACCTGGCAACAATGGGCAACCATGACTTTGACAATGGCCTCGAAGGTTTTAAGAAACAATTGCCCCATGCCTCTTTCGACTTTGTATCGGCTAATTATGACTTTAAAAACACCATATTAGACGGTCTTGTAAAACCATATAAGACATTTGTAAAGGATGGTATAAAGATAGGGGTATTCGGACTGGGAATTGAATTGACCGGACTGATAGAAAAGAAGAATTACAAAGAGACTGTTTATAACGACCCGCTGGCTGTTGCACAGGACATGGCACGCATACTGCGCCATACCGAGAAATGCCAGCTCGTGATATGCCTGTCGCATCTTGGTTTTATGTACAAAGACGAGCCATCAAAAATATCCGACCTTACCCTTGCCCGAAACACCAAAGACATTGACCTTATCATCGGCGGACATACACACACCTTCCTGAACAAGCCTTATGTTGAGAAAAACAGCGACGGCAAAGAAGTACTGGTAAACCAGGTAGGCTGTTACGGCCTCAACCTTGGGCGCATTGACTTTTATTTTGAAGAAGGAAGAATGTCTGCTAAAGGAAAAACTATTGTAGTTTAAATTCGCTTCTCTTAGTCCTGCGTTTTACTAATCCCGAGATTATATATACCAACCCACAGGAAACAGCCGACATTACAACAAAGTAACCAAGGCTGGTAACCGCTTGTAATATAACATCGTTTGGCACAAAAGAGTTTCTGATATAAACAACCTTCACTAAATTAATTATCAGGTTAGTGACCGAAAAACAAAATATCAGCCCGAGAATGGCGGTCACTTTTTCTTTACGTTCTATCAAAAAGCTTTTTGGATTAAAAGTAAACATCAATACTACCATGAGAAGCGGCAGCAGCAGATAGATGACCCCCATAAAAAAACCGCTGAAATCGGTTAACCAAAACGACACCGCCCATTGCATTGCCACGATCTGCAAGACAGCAATACCGTAGAAGACCATGAATAACTTCCACGGATTATAATCGCTCCTTTGCGGTACAAATTCGTCTTCTTTCAGTAAATCTTCCATTATACAAATATAGTTTTTGTAATCTCAGCGAGATATTTATTCCGTATCTTTCCTTTTAAAACCCGAAAATCATCAGCTATGAAATTCCGTGCAGCACGACATACCGACAATCCTGACCCAATCACAACCTTCTATACCGAAATATTGGGACTGGAAATACTGGGCAGCTTTAAAGATCATAACGGATATGATGGTGTTTTTATTGGACAACCTCGAGCCGACTGGCATCTGGAATTTACAACCTCAGCCGAACCGGCACATCACCAGCCTGATGAAGACGATCTATTGGTTTTTTATCCTGCATCTGCAGCCGAATACACAACCATAACAGCGCGTTTCGCAAAACACAATATCCCGACAGCCGAACCCAAAAATCCGTACTGGAAGGTTAACGGTACGCTTTACAAAGACCCGGATGGGTTTGGAGTGATGATTGTGAGTCCAAAATAATTCACGGCTCAATGTCATTCTGAGCGCAGCGTAGCGAAATCGAAGAATCTCTATAAATTGAGATTTGTTGCACCAGTTCGGCTTTCAGCTTCGTGTCTCCACTCCATTTCATTGCGGTCGAAATGACAGAAATTTAAAAAATGAAAAAACATTAAGCAGCCGTAATAAGCTGAAACTTCTCGCTCTTATCGATAAGCTCTGTCGCGCTTCCTGTGTAGAGGATCTCGGCGGCTTTTTCAAAAATTATGGCTTCGTGCACTTCATATTCCTCGAGGGGAATTTCAAGTAAAAGATAGGTATTAAAATCGTTTGTAGTTTCAACGTGATTGCGAAGGTCTTCTGAAGCGCCGGTATCGCCACAACGCAGGCTTAAAAGTGTAGCTTCCCTGCCTATGATGCTTTGTGCGGCTTTCGCCAAAAAGTTTTCAGTTCCATTCTGTACATCTTCAAATCCCGACTTACAACTTTCCGGGAGCTGCAAAACAATAAAGTAGTAGTTCCTCATAGTGGTGATTTTAAATAGTTCCCTAAAATACTAATAAAATCAACACATTCAACACTTATTAACATTTTAATAAGGTTTTAAACAATCAGGCTGTTAATATTGTTGATAAGTACAATTCAGCAAGAGTAGGATTCCACTCCATTGGAGGGGTGGCCGAAGGACGGGGTGGTTCTTTAGAGATTCTTCACTCTGCTTCGCGACGTTCAGAATGACACACTGTAAACTACTTCGGACATTGGACCTCTGATATCTTTATTCCTCCTTAATTTTCGACAGGTCAACACCCAGTTTAGCAAACTCTTTTTCGCCAAGAGGGGTAACATAATACTGCTTATCGCCAGGCTCTGCTTTGGCTATCCATTGCTTTTCGATGAACTGCTCCAAAAGCAATGTTCCAAGCTTACCGCCCAGATGCGAGTAACAGGTTTTTGCGGGTTTGTGTGTTGTGGGCATACTATAAATTGATTACGATATCCATCTTCCAAATTCTTCTAATTTTATCCACTTACCATTTTTATATTTAAAAATATAACACTGCCCAGTACCGCCTGTATCCACTTCAATTACAGCATATTTTTTATCCCCCGAGAAAATAGGAGTACAAAACCTAAAACAATCTAACTCTTCACGTTTTTCATTCATAGCCTGTTGCATTGCCTGTTCAATCTTTTCGTCGCTCCATTTCTCATTTACAGCAGCGTAAACCTCATCATGCTTAAGTCCGTTAAGGCTATCTAAAACTTTCTTAGAAGTATTATAGGGCATTCTATGCCTCACGATTCCAAACATATGGCGATATTTATTATCATATTCTTGCTCCGAAACTGGTCTACCATTCTTCACGACATAACCAACCCAACTTACTGAAGTAGTATCAGAAGTTTCCAATAAACCTTTAGGGAAATCCGGATATTTTTTCAATAGCTCATTCCGCATAACTATTGCTTGTTCTTTTTCTACACCATCATGCCCAAAACCATAATCAGCATAATAAAAATATCTAAAATCCTTATCAACGACCGCTTCAGCAACATCGTTAAGAAAATCCTGAATGAATTTATCCTGAGCTTTCATATAGCAGGATAAAAACATTAGCATTACTATTAAATATCTTTTTAGTGTCATAAGTATTGAAATAATAATTTATTTTTAAATGTAAGAAACTTACTTGTATTAGCTATGATGTAAAGTTATAAAAACCCCATTTCCAAAAAAAACCTTACTTTAGCCCTACTAAAACAATGCAATGATTTCTGAAACCCAATTTCAGCACGAGTTACAGCTTATTATCGCCAATGCCATCCGTGAAGACGTAGGCCCAGGCGACTACAGTTCCCTTGCCTGCATACCGGCTTCGGCAACAGGAAAGGCAAAACTGCTGGTTAAAGATACCGGCATACTTGCAGGAGTTACTTTTGCCCAGCAGGTTTTCAACTACGTTGACCCACAATTACAAATAGAAGTTTTTATACACGACGGTACTCCCGTAACCCATGGCGACGTGGCGTTTCACGTTTCGGGATCGTCGCAGAGCATACTTAAGGCCGAAAGACTGGTACTTAACGCCATGCAGCGTATGAGCGCCATTGCTACCAAGACCGCACAGTACGTAACCCTGCTGGAAGGTACAGGCACTAAAGTGCTTGACACCCGTAAGACGACACCGGGCATACGTGCGCTTGAGAAATGGGCCGTGAAGATCGGCGGCGGCGAGAACCACCGTTTTGCACTATACGACATGGTAATGCTTAAAGACAACCATATCGACTTTGCAGGCGGCATCACCCCTGCCATCCAAAAAACACAGGAATACTTAAAGGCCAACAACCTTGACCTGAAAATAATCGTTGAAGCAAGGGACATTGATGAAGTTCGTGAGATCATCTCAAATCCGGGTATTCACCGTATACTGCTTGATAATTTTGATTATGACCAGACCCGTGAGGCCGTTGCACTTATCGGCGATTATTGCCAGACGGAATCGTCAGGAGGCATCAATGAAGATACAATGCGCCACTATGCCGAATGCGGAGTAGACTACATCTCATCGGGCGCGCTGACGCATTCTATCTACAATATGGACCTTAGCCTAAAAGCATTTTAATGTCAGTAGAACTGGAACATAAACTGGAGCGCATTCCTGTTGTAAAACACATTGTGCGTTTTGGCAAGAGCATCAAGATCCCTTATGGAGAAGGACTTACGCTTTACCACCTTATGGAACTGTACATTACTGGCATCATAAAAGGCGACTTGTCGTACCGTGCCGGGGCCATTGCGTTCAGCTTCTTTATGTCGCTTTTCCCGTTTGCGCTGTTCCTGCTTAACCTTATACCAAAAATACCCCTTGAGGGATTTGAAGCCGACTTCATGCAGTTCGTTGAGGACAATGTACCGCCAAACACCTTTGCAGCTATCAACGGCATTCTTCAGGATATCCTTCACAATAGCCAGACTAACCTCCTTTCAGTGGGTATCTTCATGGCTATCCTCCTTATGAGCAACGGCATGAACGCCATATTGAGCGGCTTCCAGAGCAGCCTGCACATTACCATAAAACGTACCTATTTTCGCCAATACGGATTAGCCATAGGGCTGTCGCTTTTCTTTGCGGTACTGCTCATCTTTACTGTAGCATCTATCGTGACAATCGAGGTTATCATTCATAAACTCACATCCCACGGTTTCCTTAGCGATGATGTCTACCTGTTGAAGTTTGGGCGTTATGGCATACTTATACTAATGGTACTTACCATAACTTCATTGTTATTTAAGTATGCAGCCAAAGAAACACGCACCTCGGCTTTCTTTAGCTACGGGTCGGTTCTAAGCACCGTTTTATTCGGCTTAACCTCTTATGGATTCGGGATTTATGTCCTTCGGTTCGCCAAGTACAACCAGCTTTACGGATCAATTGGCACGTTACTTGTATTAATGCTTTATATATGGATCAACTGCTTTATTCTTTTATTAGGATTCGAATTAAACGCGCTTATCCATAAATTAAAAAGAAAAAATTTATATATTTAACAAAATCTAAAAAGCATTTTTATGAAACGAGCAATTTTTACATTCTTATTCATCGTTGTAGCAGGTATCTGTTCTGTAAGTGCACAGGTAACAGGCAGGTGGAAAACCATTGACGACGAAACCGGACAGCCAAAATCTATTGTTGAGATCTATGAGCAGAACGGAAAAATTTACGGTAAAGTAGTAGAGATACTTAATCCTGCAAAAAAAGACGCAAAATGCACCAAATGTAAAGGTGCCGATAAAGATAAACCTATCCTTAACCTTGTCATCATTAAAGGTCTTACCAAAGACGGTGAAGAATATACCGACGGTGATATCCTTGACCCAAACAAAGGCAAGCTTTACAGCTGCACGATCAAACTTGACGGTAAAGACAAGCTTGACGTTAGAGGCTACATGGGCATCTCGATGCTAGGCCGTACACAGACGTGGCAGAGGGTGAAATAACAGTTCGCAGTCGCAGTATTCAGTAGGCAGTTTCCACTGTTGCTGTTTTAAAAATATAAACACTTCCTAACGGAGGTGTTTTTTTTATGGGAATGAGTGGCATTCCCCTCCTCTGGAGGGGTGGCTGAAAGCCGGGGTGGTTCATCTATAATCTAATATTTGTTATCAGAATTAACCACCCCGCCCTACGGGCACCCCTTCAAAGGAGGGGAATCCTACTCTTACTGACAACTGTGAACTGTAAGCTGTGAACTGTAAACTATATGCATTATATTTGTAATCCAAACACTGTATATGCCGTTTTTCATAGAAGTCGTACTGCCGCTGGCACTTGCCAAAACCTTTACCTACTCCGTTAACGAGGCAGAATATGCCTTTTTACAGACAGGTATGCGTGTGGCGGTTCCGTTTGGGAAAAATAAAATATATACGGGTTTAGTATTAGGCAAACACCAAAATCCGCCGCAGCTGTATGAGGCAAAAGACATCCACCAGATACTGGACGATACCCCTCTGGTAACCCAATCGCAGATCGACCACTGGCAGTGGATCGCAACATATTATATGTGCAGCCTTGGCGAAGTATATAAAAGCGCCATGCCAAGCGGTTTCCTGCTCGAAAGCGAAACCATAATCTCTTCCCGTCCCGATTTCAACATACAGGATGAAGAGCTATCTGACGATGAATATCTGATTTACGAAGCATTACAAAAGCAGTCGGCACTAAAGGTACAGGAAGTGGTATCGATACTGAACAAAAAGACAGTGCTGCCGGTACTGAATAAGCTTATTGCTAAAAATGTAGTCTCCCTTCAGGAAGAGATCAGTGAGAAATACAAGCCAAAAACCATACGCTATATACGTCTACAGGAAGAGTTCCTGCAACAGGAGCAGCTTAGCGGACTTATGGAAGTACTATCACGTGCCCAAAAGCAGCGCGATGCCGTAATGCAGTATTTCCAGCTTCAGGCTTCAGACAAGAATCCTGTTACAGTAAAAAAACTAATTGAGGCAGGCGCGACATCAACAGTAATAAAATCATTGATTGACAAAGGTATCTTTGAGGAATACCACCTTGAAGAAGACCGTGTTCAGTTTGAAGGCTCTGATACTGCAGGCTTTGGCCTCAGCCCGAAACAATTACAGGCTTTTGAGGAAATAAAAACGAGCTTTACACAAAAGGAAGTCACGCTATTACACGGCATCACTTCAAGCGGAAAGACAGAGATCTATATCAAACTGATCGAAGAATATATCGCAACAGGAAAACAGGTACTCTACCTGCTTCCCGAGATTGCGCTTACCACCCAGCTGGTTGTAAGGCTAACAGCCTATTTCGGCAATCAGGTAGCGGTATTCCATTCTAAATATTCCAATAACGAACGTGTGGAAACCTGGCAGCAGGTACTTACAGGTTCAGAGAAGGCTAAGGTAATCATTGGGGCACGCTCTGCATTATTCCTGCCTTTTTCCGATCTGGCTCTTATCATCATCGATGAAGAACACGAACAGACCTTCAAGCAGACCGACCCTGCCCCACGCTATCATGCCCGTGATGCAGCCATAGTTTTGGCGAATGCCCACAAAGCAAAAGTACTGCTGGGATCGGCCACTCCGGGAATCGAAACCTACTATAATGCTACACATGGCAAATATGGCTATGTAGAACTCAGGGAACGTTTTGGCAATGTGATGCCTCCCGAAATCATACTCATCGATCTTAAAGACAAATACAAGCGCAAACGCATGACAGGCCATTTCAGTGATGAGATGATCGATGCGATTGCAGAGACTTTATATAATGGCAAGCAGGTAATTCTGTTCCAAAATCGAAGGGGATTTTCTCCCTGGGTAGAATGCATGACCTGCGGACACGTTCCGCAATGCCCGCAATGCGACGTGAGCCTTACCTATTACAAGTACAAAAATGCGCTTCGCTGCCACTATTGCGGCTACAACATTGCTAATCCTACCAACTGCCATAAATGCCATTCGACCGATCTAAACACCAAAGGTTTTGGCACAGAGCAAATAGAACTGGAACTCAAATCGCTGTTCCCGAATAAGAATTCGTGGCGTATGGACCAGGACACCACGCGTGGCAAACATGGCTATGAGAAGATAATCGACGCATTCAAGAACCGTGAGATTGACATACTGGTTGGCACCCAAATGCTTGCCAAAGGACTGCATTTTGACAATGTAGGAATGGTAGGCATTCTAAATGCCGACAATATGTTGTTCCAACCGGACTTTCGCGCTTTTGAACGTGCCTACCAGATGATGGTTCAGGTTGCAGGGCGCGCCGGACGTAAAGATGTGAGGGGAAAAGTATTTATACAGACATACAATCCGCTGCATAATGTTATCCAACAAGTGACGACCAATGATTATGAAGGCATGTATAAAGAACAAGTATATGAAAGGCATAACTTTAAATACCCTCCTTTTTACAGGCTTATCCGCATTACATTGCGCCATAAGGATTACGAAAAAGTGAAAGACGGCGCTTTATGGCTATACAATGTGCTGTCACAAAACATAGGCGTTCCCATACTGGGACCGGAAGAACCGGGCATCAACAGGATCAGGAATGAGTACATCCGGACGATAATGATAAAAATTCCCAATGGTGTCGCATTAGGAAGCACCAAAAAAGCGATTGAAAGAACCCTTAGCAGTTTCGAGGCTGTACCGCAATACAAGCCTGTAAGGGTTACCATTAATGTAGATCCGTATTAAAAATAGAACCCACAAAAAAACTGAAGCTTTTGACTTCAGTTTTTTGTTTTATTTATTTAATGCTTTCGCAAGATCTTCTTTTTTATTCCGGCTAAGCGGAATCTTGGTATTGCCAATTTCGGCAAACTTACTATTGAAACGGTCTACCTTATCTGTATTAATGATAAACGATTTATGCACCCTCAGGAATTTTTCGGAAGGAAGCTCGTTCTCAAAAGACTTCATTGTAGACAATACAAGATGCGTTTCGTCTTCGGTATTCAGTTTTACATAGTCACCAAAAGCCTCGATCCATTTTATTTTAGAAATAAATATCTTGAAGTTTTTAAGGTTACTCTTAATAAAGATAAAGTCCCCATCGTCATCCGTGGTTTCTTTTTTACGCTGGGCGGCCTCAATAGCCTTTTGTACTGCTTTATTAAAGCGGTCTTTGGTAATAGGCTTATGGAGGTAATCTACAGCGGCATAATCAAAAGCTTTTAATGCATAATCCGATTTAGATGACACAAAGATAATCTGCGGCCTTGTTTTAAGGCCGTCAAGAAGGTCGAAACCGCTTTGAACCGGCATTTCAATATCAAGAAACAGAAGGTCGACATTCTTATTAAGAATACAACTCCTGGTTTCAGACGCATTGGAAAAATCACCCACGAGAGTAAGGTCCGGATGTTCATTGACCAGTTTAGCGATTGTTATCCTATGTATTGTACTGTCATCGACAACAACACAGTTAAGTTTCATTGGCTTTTTAGATTAGCAAGTTCAGTAAATTTTCTTTTTTGGCTGGACGAATACAAATATAAACAAAAAAACCTTTTTTTTAACACTCTAAATTTCAAATTTAATTATTGCGCATTAAATAAAAATCACTATTTTTGCACCCAATTTTATAACAAATAAATACTTAGTATTATGAATCACTATGAAACTGTTTTCATCTTGAATCCCGTTTTATCTGAAACCCAGGTAAAGGAAACAGTAAGTAAGTTTGAAGATTTCCTTACTTCTCGTGGAGCCAAGTTTACTGCAAAAGAGGATTGGGGCCTGAAAAAACTGGCTTACGAAATCCAAAACAAAAAAAGCGGCTTTTACACGCTTTTCCAATTTGAAGCTCCGGCTGAGATCCTTATCGGATTCGAAACTGAGTTCCGTCGTGACGAGAGAGTTATGCGTTTCTTAACTGTTGCTCTTGACAAACACGCTGTATCTTGGGCAGAAAGAAGAAGAGAAAAACTAAAATCTAAAGCAAACTAATTATGTCTACAATAGAGCAATCAGCTAAAGGCAAAAAAGACGGAGATATCAGATATCTTACGCCTTTGAACATAGAGACGAACAAGACTAAAAAGTATTGCCGTTTCAAAAAATCAGGTATCAAATATGTAGATTACAAAGATCCTGATTTCCTATTGAAATTTGTTAATGAGCAAGGTAAGATCCTTCCTCGTCGTCTAACAGGAACATCTCTAAAATACCAGAGAAAAGTATCTGTAGCGGTAAAAAGAGCACGTCATTTAGCATTAATGCCATATGTGGCTGATTTATTAAAATAAAAACGAGTCATTGTAATGGAACTTATACTTAAGCAAGACGTTCAGAATCTAGGATTTAAGGACGATGTAGTTACAGTTAAAGCCGGATATGGCCGTAACTACCTAATACCACAAGGTTTTGCTCACATGGCAACTCCAACAGCTAAAAAAATACTAGCTGAAAACTTAAAACAACGTGCATTTAAAGAGCAAAAAGCTGTTAATGACGCTAAAGTTATTGCAGAAGCTCTTAAAGCTCTTGAAATAAAAATTACTGCTAAAGCAGGTGGCGAGAAACTATTTGGTTCTGTAACCAATTCAGATATCGTTGAAGCTCTTGAAAAAGCAGGACAGTCTATCGACAGAAAATACATCACTAGCGGAATCGTTAAACGTACAGGTAAATATACTGCTAACGTTAGACTTCACCGTGACGTAATTATTGAACTTCCTTACGAGATTGTTGCTGAAGCACAACAGTAATTTTCAGAATTATATGAAAAGCCTCCTTATAGGAGGCTTTTTTATTTATAAATATTTTCATTACTGCAATCTCTCCATTAAATTTGCCGCTTTGAAACTTTGCAACTTATACAATGAAATACGCAAGACTTACCAAAGAACAACTTGAAGAACTGCACCCGGAATTTGTACGCTTCCTTGCTTCCCAGCAAATAGACAAAGTAGAATGGGACAAACTGAAGGAAGAAAAACCCGAGGTAGCCGAACAGGAAGTTGATGTTTTCTCAGACATGATATGGGATAGCGTGCTTGAAAAAGCAGAATGGCTGGAACATTACTCCAAAAACCATATTTTCCTTTTTAAACTTGATGCAGAAGGAATGGAAAGCATTGTAATACATGCTCACAACACTCCTGCCGATTTTATGACCGAAAGCGGGCTTATATGGCTAAACGAAAATATCTTTTCAGAGGAAGTACACCTTACGCGCGGTAAAAAAGCCTTTGGCGAAGACCGCAAAGCAGAAATTTTCAGCCTGATCGAACAGGGTGCAATCCTTAGCGATGGTGTTTTGTACGGGCAGATCGTTGATATGTTTTAAAAAAAGTTGCTGAGGAACTAAGGTTCTTAGGAACTTAGGTCGGTCAATACCATTATATTGCTTTGTCATTCTGACGAAGGAAGAATCTAAAAATAAACGTATAGGCTAATTTTACAGGTAAAAAATTAACCTATACGTTTATTAATTTTTAAAAGTTAGCTAAATTAGCAGGGCAAACTAACATTTTAATAAATGGATACCCTTCAGACCATTCAGGCACTGCGCGAAGAGCTTAACCAGCACAATTACAACTACTACGTACTCGATAACCCTACCATATCCGATTTTGAGTTTGATATAAAACTTAAAGAACTCCAGGCACTTGAGGCGAAGCACCCTGAATATTTTGATGAGAACTCCCCTTCCCAACGTGTAGGCGGCGCCATTACCAAAAATTTCAATACTATAGTTCACGAAAGGCGAATGTATTCACTCGATAACGGTTACTCTAAAGATGAGTTGCTGGAGTGGGAAAAACGCGTCCACAAAGGACTTGGAACCACTGCTGTGGAATTTGTTTGCGAACTTAAATATGATGGCGCATCGATAAGCATATCCTATGAAAATGGGGTGCTTACCAAAGCCGTTACCCGTGGCGACGGCTTTCAGGGTGACGAGGTTACCACCAACATCAAAACCATTAAAGCTGTTCCCTTAAAACTTAAAGGTAACGACTATCCAGAGAAATTTGACATTCGCGGCGAAATCATCCTGCCTCTTGAGGGCTTTGCCAAAATGAACCAGGAACTGATCGAAATTGGAGAAACTCCCTACTCCAACCCAAGAAATACCGCTTCAGGGAGCTTAAAGCTTCAGGACAGTGCAGAAGTTGCCAAACGTCCGCTTGACTGCCTCCTGTATTTTATAGTAGGCAATAACCTGAATTTTAAAACCCAGTTCGAAGGCCTTGAAAAGGCAAGGCATTGGGGCTTTAAGGTTCCGAAACAGTCGGAGTTGGCAAAAAACATGGACGAGGTATTTGCCTTTATTGATCATTGGGATACCCATCGCCATGACCTTCCTTATGAAACTGATGGCGTTGTTATCAAAGTAAACGACCTGCACCAGCAGGATGAACTGGGCTATACTGCCAAATCACCACGCTGGGCCATTGCCTATAAATTTAAAGCAGAGCGTGTTGCTACACGCCTCAACTCCATATCCTACCAGGTTGGACGTACGGGTGCAATTACACCTGTTGCTAATCTTGAGCCTGTACAACTGGCAGGAACCATCGTAAAACGCGCATCGCTCCATAATGCCGACCAGATAGAGAAGCTGGATGTGCGCGTAGGCGACGAAGTATTCGTGGAAAAAGGCGGCGAGATTATACCGAAGATCATTGCGGTAGATTTTACCAAACGCCCCGAGGGTTCCATGCCTACGATTTATATCGACAAATGCCCGGAATGCTTTACCGAACTGGAACGCAAAGAAGGCGAAGCGCAACACTACTGCCCTAACTTCTACGGCTGCCCGCCACAGATCATTGGGCGTACGCAGCATTATATTTCGCGTAAAGCAATGGACATTGAAGGCCTTGGCGGCGAAACCGTTGCACTTTTATACAATGCCGACCTTGTGCATAACTATGCCGACCTGTATGAACTGAAAAAAGAGCAGGTAGTTCCGTTAGAACGCATGGCTGATAAGTCGGCGCAAAACCTGATTGACGGTATCGAAAAATCAAAACAGGTACCATTTGAGCGTGTATTGTATGCACTGGGTATCCGTTATGTAGGTGAAACCGTTGCCAAGAAACTGGCAAAGCACTATAAGACCATTGATAACCTGGCGAATGCCTCATTGATGGACCTCATACTTGTTGACGAGATTGGAGAGCGTATCGCGCAAAGCGTAATCGCTTTTTTTGAGAATGAAGAGAACCGTAAGATCGTGAAGCGACTTAAAGGCTATGGTGTTCAGCTTGAAGCTTCGGCGGACAACAACACCAGCATAAGCGATAAGCTAGCCGGAAAAACTTTTGTGGTATCTGGCGTGTTTGAGAAATTCTCCCGTGATGACCTTAAAAAAGCCATCGAAGATAATGGTGGTAAAGTGGGAAGCTCTATCTCATCTAAAACACATTATGTAGTAGCCGGAGATAATATGGGCCCTGCCAAGCTTGAAAAGGCAACGCAGCTTGGTGTGGCGATTATCAGTGAGGATGATTTCATTAATCTATTGAATAATTAAAATGGTTTTCAACTTCTTCAGTAAAAAAGTCGACATAAAAAAAGTTTTTGAAGAGAGTGAAAACATTTTATCAAGATTGATTACTTTAAAAAACCTTTTAGAAAAAGGGAATCATAGTGGTCAGGCTAAATTCATAGAGCAATTAATAATTCTATTGCAATCAAATAAAATTGAATCAATACCTATATTTATTAAACTTATTCAGGGAGTTGATATGTGGGGTGGTGCTGGTGCAGTGTGGGAAGTTTATTTTGAAAAAGAAGACTTAGAAAAATCATTTATTCGGGAAATGATACAGCTAACAAACCTGATGGATAAGGCAAGAATTTCAAATACAAGGATTAAAGATTTAATGAAAGTTTTAACCTCAATATAAACGTCATACTCATAACTTAAAAAGCCGTAAATGAACTGGATAAATATACTGCCAAAACTAAGAAACTAAGCTCCTCAGAACCTTAAAAAAATGCTCTTTAACTCCATACAATTTGCTTTTTTCTTACCTATAGTATTCCTGCTATATTGGTGGATTGGCCCTAAAAACCTGCGGAAACAAAATATATTACTGTTTGCTGCAAGCTATTTTTTTTATGCCTGCTGGGACTGGCGTTTTCTGTTTCTGCTGATGTTCTCTACCCTGTTAGATTATTACACAGGATTGAAAATGGAAGATGCCAAAAGTCAAAAAATAAAGAAAATATGGTTTTGGATCAGCATCTGCATAAACCTTGGATTCCTTGGAACTTTTAAATATTATAACTTCTTTGCAGAAAGCTTTGCGGATGCCGTTTCAAACTTTGGACTGACTGTAAATCCTACTACATTAAACATCATACTTCCTGTAGGCATTTCATTTTATACTTTTCACGGACTGTCATATGTAATAGACATTTACAAAGGCCGTATTACTGCCGAAAAGAATTTTATAGACTATGCCTTGTTCGTAAGCTTCTTTCCTTTACTTGTAGCAGGTCCCATTGAGCGGGCAACGCACCTGCTTCCGCAAATAAAACGGAAACGCATCTTTAATCTGGACAATATGAAAGATGGCCTCCGCCAGATACTATGGGGGCTATTTAAAAAGGTTGTCATTGCTGATCAGTGCGCCCAATATGCCAATGCTATTTTTAATAATTCAGACCAGCTCACAGGAAGCAGCCTCGCCTTTGGTGCCCTGTTCTTTACTTTCCAGATGTATGGTGATTTTTCGGGTTACTCGGATATTGCCATTGGAACAGCAAAACTTTTTGGCATAGACCTGCTACGCAATTTTGCATATCCTTATTTCTCAAGAGATATTGCCGAATTTTACAGGAGATGGCATATTTCGCTATCCAGTTGGTTAAGGGATTACATTTATATTCCGCTTGGCGGCAGCAAAACCAATACGCTTAAAATGATACGAAACATTTTTATCGTATTCATACTTAGCGGTTTCTGGCATGGTGCCAACTGGACTTTTATAGCATGGGGAACCCTTAATGCTATTTACTTCCTACCACTTATCTTAACTAATACACACCGTAAGAACATCGAAATAGCCGCAAAAGGCAGGTTTCTTCCATCTCTGGTCGAAGTCAGGGGGATAATGATAACTTTTGGACTGACAGCTTTTTCCAGGATATTTTTCAGGGCAGAAAGCATAAGCCATGCGTTCAGCTATATAGGCACATTATTTTCGCCCTCATTGTTTTCAGCTCCTGATTTTGAAAAGAAAAAAATTGCCTTTTTTTTAATTGGCATAACACTTATTTTCCTGTTTATTGAATGGATTGGCCGTGAGCAGCCACACGCACTAAAAACTTTTGGACTTACCTGGAGCCGTCCTGTACGATGGACGTTTTATTATGTCCTTATTTTTGCCATTATTGTATATGGTGGCAAAGAACAGCAATTTATTTATTTTCAGTTTTAATCATGAAAAAGCTATTCGTCTTATTGCTTAAGTTTTCCATTCCTTTAATAGGCGTGGCGCTTATTTATATATGGGCAGATCCTTTTAAGGTGATCTGGCATTACAACACCAGCTTTTATGAGACCAATACTACAGTCAGTATCAGTATGAACAAAGATTATGTGAGTACCGCTACCTATGACAACCATTTTAAGGATAAAAAATATGATTCCTTTATTTTTGGCAACTCACGCTCTATCATCTATGAAATAAGTGAGTGGAAAAAATATATACCTGAAAATAGTAGTCCTTATCATTTTGATGCCTCGGCTGAAACAATATATGGCATTAGCAAAAAGATACAATATATAGACAGTAAGAATGAAAAGATAAACAATGCGTTGCTGGTGTTAGACCACATGATACTGAACCGGGACAAAAGCCTGGAAGGCCATAGTTTTGTAATTTCCCCACAACTGACTAATTATAAAAACCTGACCAGCTTTCACTTTCAGTTCTTTAAAGCATCTTTATCCCATGAATTCCTGCCCGGATACCTTGAGTATAAAATAACCGGCAACGTGAAACCTTACATGTACCGGGGCGCTTTGAACACAGAAGATTTTTTGTATGACTCAATAACCAATGAAATGCGTTATACCATAATCGACAAAGAAATCGCTTCCGGAAAATTTTACACTGCCGAACGAATGAAAGTATTCTACAAAAGAGGCTTTGTTCAGGAATATGCACCGGCAGTCATACAAGAGAAGCAAAAAATGCAGCTTGGTGAAATAGCTGAAATATTCAAAAGGCAGGGTACAAAATATAAAATTATAATAAGCCCTCTTTATGACCAAAAAAAGCTGAATGCCGCTGATATGGCTTATCTTATAAAGATGTTTGGAAGCGGGAACATTTATGATTTCTCAGGTATAAATAGCATTACAAATGATTACAGGAATTATTACGAATCATCACATTACAGGCCTCATGTAGCCACTTCAATTCTGGAAAAAGCATATGCCAAAAAATAATTTATGTAATTTTACCGCAGAAAGCACTACCACTGAATGAACATTAAACTTCTTGCCATAGGCAAAACCGACAATAAAGCATTGCAGCAGCTTATAGACGATTATACCAAACGTCTGTCTTTTTATGTGAAATTTGAACTGGAGATCATTCCGGATATCAAGAACGTAAAAAACCTTAGCGAAGCTCAGCAAAAGGAAAAAGAAGGCGAATTGATACTATCTAAGCTCTCTCCTACCGACCAATTGGTTTTACTGGATGAGAATGGAAAGAACTTTAGCAGTGTTGGTTTTTCGGAAGAACTGCAAAAGAAAATGAATTCAGGGATCAAGACTTTGGTATTTGTTATCGGAGGGCCATATGGCTTTAGTCAGGAAGTGTATGGCAAAGCACAGGGCAAAATATCATTGTCGTTAATGACCTTCTCTCACCAGATGGTGCGTTTGTTCTTTATAGAGCAGGTATACAGAGCGTTTACGATATTGAGGAACGAACCGTATCACCATCAGTAAATAATTATGAATTGAGAATTACGAATTACGAATTTTATGTTGATGTAATTTCTAATTTGTAATTCGTAATTCTTCGACAATCTTAATCGTTTCCACTGCTTCTTTCACGTCGTGTACTCTTAAAATATTCGCGCCTTTTTGTAAAGCTATAGTATTAAGCACTGTAGTTCCGTTAAGCGCCTCCTGAGCAGTGATATCAAGCAGCTTGTATATCATAGATTTTCGGGACATACCTGCAAGTATTGGCAGTTCTGTCATTTTGAAAAGCTCCATTTTGTTCAGCACCTCATAGTTTTGTGACAGCGTTTTGGCAAAACCAAATCCCGGATCGATGATAATATCATCAATACCAAAACTTCTTGCAGCTGCTACCCTTTCCGAAAAGTAAAACAGCATCTCTCCTACTATATCTTCATACTGCGTTAGCTTAACCATGGTCTGTGGTGTTCCGCGCATGTGCATCATGATATAAGGCACTTTCAGTTGTCCAACAGTTTCAAGCATCTTGTTATCGAGCATACCGGCAGCAATATCATTAACAATGGCCGCACCGCTTTCAACCGCAGCTTTGGCAACAGCCGCGCGAAAGGTATCTACAGAAATTAGCGTATTGGGAAAATGTTTCAGCAGTAATTCAACCACCGGAATCATTCGGGCAAGCTCCTCTTCTTCCGAAACGAATTCGGCATTGGGTTTAGAGGAATATGCACCTATATCAATAAAGTTGGATCCTTCTGCAAGCATTTTTTCCGCCTGATTAACAAACTGGCTTTCGCTTTTGTATTTTCCGCCGTCAAAAAAAGAATCGGGAGTACAGTTCAGGATACCCATTACTTTGGGTTGTGATAAATCGATAAGCCTGCCTTTACAGTTGATGAACATAACTTCTATTTTAAGATTGCCCTTGCCTTTGGGGGGCTTTTTTATTACATTTGAAAAAATTTCACCCACAAAGATACTACTTAAAATGAGTAATACTTCTCAGGAATACGACAAGGTAATTGCAATCTGCAGACAGCTATACATCAACAAAATGAAAGATTACGGAAGTGCATGGCGCATACTTCGCCTGCCATCGCTTACCGACCAGATATTCATTAAAGCACAGCGCATCCGAAGCCTTCAGGAGAATGAAGTACGCAAAGTGGATGAGGATGAGACAGGTGAATTCATCGGGATCATCAACTATTCCATCATGGCACTTATAAACCTTGAAAAAGGCGTAGCTGACCAGCCTGACCTTGACGTGGAAGAAGCAACCAGACTTTATGATGAAAAGCTTTTCCTTACCAAAACACTTATGGAAGCCAAGAACCATGACTATGGTGAAGCATGGAGGGATATGCGCGTAAGTTCGCTTACCGACCTTATCCTTCAGAAGCTGTTGCGCGTAAAGCAAATCGAAGACAACAAAGGTAAGACTCTTGTATCTGAAGGTATTGATGCCAATTATCAGGATATGATAAACTATGCTGTTTTTGCCCTGATATTAATGAAATTCGGTCAATAACAACTCATTAACAAATCGAATTGGCTTAAGCCTTATTTTTGAGAAAAAACTTATACCCATGGAAAACGTCAAAAAATATATTCCCTTAGCAATACGCATTATTGTTGCCTTTTTATTTTTGATTTCGGCTGTAGCCAAAATGTATCCGTCGCCTTATTTCGCGATCTCAACATTTGAGGTAAAACAGCTGTACCCTATGGGCTTCTCTGAAGGTTTTGCCCCGCTTTTTTCAAGAACACTTATAGGAATTGAATTTGCACTTGGCCTCTTGCTGCTTCAGCCGCATTGGCTAAAACGCTTTGTGATTCCTTCTACTATAGTATTACTGGTTGTCTTTATCGCCCACCTGACTATCCAGACAATCAGCAGCGGTAATGCCGGCAATTGCGGTTGTTTTGGCGAACTATTGCCAATGACTCCTGTAGAAGCCATTATCAAAAATATTGTGGCCGTAGGATTATTGGTTTGGTTATACAAATTATTGCCTGCAGGTTCTGACCGTAATAACTTTTGGGTACTTACAACTGTAACTCTGGCTACCATACTGGTAATATTCATGATGGCACCAATACAGCCGGTACAAAACATCACTATTGATGATTCAGGAGCAATTGAAGTACAGGATATTACCGAAGAAACTCCAACAGATACTGTAACTACTGTATCTCCCGAAGCAACTGCAACTCCTTCTGTTACTGAAACCGAAAAGGACGTTAAAGAAGTGGTTACAATTGATGAGCCTAAACCTGCTAAATCAGGATATGCATCTTATTTTTCGAATGTAGATAAAGGAAAAAAGATTGTTGCGTTATTTGCCCCGGGCTGTGAGCATTGTATGGAAACTGCCAAACAACTTACCGAAATGAAAGCCAAAAACAAGGACTTCCCTCAAGTACAAATAATCTTTATGGATGAGGAAGCAGAGAAGATTCCTGACTTCTTTAAATTCGCCGGAGCACAGTATCCACACAAAATAATTGACATTATTACATTCTGGAAAGTACTTGGCAACAGTAACGATACCCCTGGTGTTGTTTACCTGTGGAATGGTAATAAAATCAAGGAATGGGATGGCATCAACGAAAAGAAATTTGTCGCTTCTGAACTAATGAAGGTGTATAAAAAACCGTATTCTGAGGTTAAGAAGTAATTTTTAGTATTGAGATGTTAGATTTGAGATAATAGATGATAGACCGGAAAGACATTTTCAAATTTTCAAATTAACCAATTTTCAAATACATACAAGTTGATCAAATACTTTCTAAATAAAACAGGTTATGCGCTGCTTACGCTTTTTGGCGTAGTGACAGTGATTTTCTTTCTTTTTACGGTACTGCCGGGGGATCCTGCACGCATGATGCTGGACCAGAATGAGAATTCTGAGCAGCTGGCACTCATCAAAAAGAAATATGGTTTTGACCAGCCTGTCTCCACCCAATACCTATATTACCTCAACGATTTGCTGCCTGTGTCTTTCCACAGCACTACTGAAGGTGATTATACCTACCTGAGCGAAGGAAAATACAGTGCATTGAAATTGTTTACCATTGGTGGAACGACAACTGTTTTAAAAGTCCCTTACCTCAGGGAAAGCTTCCAGAAGAGTGGTAAGAAGGTAACTAAGGTAATAGGCGACACATTGCCTAACACGATCGTACTAGCATTCTTTGCCATTATCATAGCGATAGTAATAGGTATCATCTTCGGAATCATTTCAGCATTATATAAAGACACCTGGATAGACAGGACCATTGCACTGGTGAGTACGCTGGGCATGAGTCTTCCGAGTTTCTTTGCAGCGATATTGTTTGCATGGCTGTTTGGCTTCGTACTGCATAAATTCACCAATCTTGACATGACGGGCAGCCTTTATGAGGTAGACGATTTTGGTGAAGGCTCGTATATAAAATGGAAGAATATCATATTGCCGGCAATCGTATTAGGCATACGTCCGTTGGGCGTGGTAATACAGCTGATGCGTAACTCCCTGCTCGAAGTATTGAACCAGGATTATATACGTACCGCAAGGGCAAAAGGCCTTAGCGAAATACGCATTGTTCGCAAGCATGCACTTAAAAATGCCCTGAACCCTGTAGTAACCGCAATTTCGGGATGGTTTGCATCGATGCTAGCGGGAGCCGTATTTGTTGAATATATATTTGGATGGAACGGCCTAGGCAAAGAGGTCGTTGAAGCGCTTAATACACTTGACCTCCCGGTAATTATGGGATCGGTACTGGTTATCGCGACTACATTTGTCATCATCAATATCCTTGTTGACCTCATCTATGCGTATCTTGACCCGAGGATACGACTATCATAATTTTTTAAACAAAAAGGTCACAAAGTATACACTAAGAACACAAGGTTGATCCTTGAGGAAACTGTTCATTATCCAAAGCTTAGTGAACCTTGTAAAAAAAACATTGTGCGCCTTGTGGTTAATAACAGCGAAAACGATATAATAACTTTTAATGATAATTCCATCATAAATATTTCGTTTTGGTCGGGTATTTGTAAGATTGGTTATTGTAAATTTGTTACTCTTTAATTTCAAAAAATGAAAAAACTGCTTTTACTACCTATAGTCCTGCTTAGCATAATATCATGCTCTCAAGCACAGGAAACTGCTTTTACACAAGCAACACTTGATTCTAAAATGACCACGCCTGACGGCAAAGAAGTTGCTTTTAAAGACGTGCTTGCAAAGCACAAAGGCAAAACAGTGGTAATCGATGTATGGGCATCATGGTGTCCTGACTGTATCAAAGGGATGCCAAAAGTGCACGACCTGCAAAAACAGTTTCCAAATGTAGATTACGTTTTCCTATCGTATGACAGGGTTGATGATAAATGGAAAGAAGGAATCGAAAAGTATGCTGTAAAAGGCGACAACTACCACGCAGGCAAGAGCATGAAAGAAGGTGCATTTGCCGAAGGCATTAAACTGGACTGGATTCCGCGCTACATGGTGGTTGACAAAACAGGAAAAATCGCATTGTTCAAAGCTATTGAAGCTGACGATGCCAAACTTATCGCTATTCTAAAAAAACTTAAATAATGAGAAAACAGATTGTTGCAGGAAACTGGAAAATGAACAACGACAGCGCACAGACCCAAGCCCTGATCGCTGATCTTATCGCTAAAAAACAAGAAGGCGGCATAGCTAAAGTTGTGATTGCCCCTACCTTTGTTAACCTGCAGGCTGCTGTACAGCAGACAAACGGAACAGGAATTATTGTTGCAGCACAAAACATGCATCAGGCCGAAAGCGGCGCTTATACAGGAGAAATTTCTGTAGGCATGCTTAAAGGCATCCACGTAAACACGGTGATCCTTGGCCACTCTGAAAGAAGGGCTTACTTTGGTGAAACCAATGCTTTATTGGCAGAAAAAGTAAATACGGCTCTTAAGCATAACCTAACTATCATTTTCTGTTTTGGCGAAGAGCTTGCAGACAGGCAGTCGGGTAACCATTTCAATCTTGTTGAATCTCAGTTAAGGGAAGGTTTATTCCACATCAGCGAAAGCGAATGGAGCAATATCGTTCTGGCCTACGAGCCGGTATGGGCTATTGGTACAGGCGAAACAGCATCTCCGGAGCAGGCTCAGGAAATGCATGCATTCATCCGTAACCTTATCGCAACTAATGTTAGCGAGACTGTAGCTAAAGACACTTCTATACTTTACGGAGGAAGCGTTAAAGCCGATAACGCACGTGAGATATTCGGCAAGCCGGATGTTGATGGCGGACTTATTGGCGGGGCATCACTTAAAGCGGATGACTTCCTTGCTATCGTGAACGCTATTTAATTAGCATAACACATATAAATGAAAACGGTACTCAAATGAGTACCGTTTTTTTATGTATACAAAAATGGGAAACATAGCATAAAAGCAATATTAAAAACAGAGAAAAGCAGCAGAACAAGATTCATCATCCGCGAACTGTTTTTATTCTTAACCCAACGGATTATAAAAATTACTGGTAAAGCAAAAGTGAGCAATAAAAAGAACACCGAAAACATCTCATATAAAGCGCCTAAAACAACAAATTCATATATATCGATTGCTTTGGTAGAAAACCAAAACATAAAAACGATAAAATTTACTGCTATAAAAAGCAAGTTTTTCGACTCTGATGTTTTCTCCTGTGTATTCAGCATATAGTCATCTCTTATGACATAAATATAAAAAGAAAAGCGGAACCATTTAGATTCCGCTTGTTGTTTTATTCTGAAAAAGTATATCGGGTATCTACCCTCCTCTTACGGATGCTGTTGAGCTTTTCTCTGCCCATACCCAGATAGGAAGCCAGTATATGTGGCGGAACCCTTTCAAGTAATTGAGGCTTATTTTTTGCGATATATTCATAACGCTCTGACGGCGTATAAAGATCGAACAGGTCGGAATGTTCACTTACTTTTGCAGTTATAAAACTTAAGCAGTTCTTCCACAATACCGAAATTTGTGTGGCAATACTTTCCATCTGGAGTAATCCTGATTTATCAAGAACAAGCACTGTTACAGGCTCGCAGGCTTCAATGGTAAACATTTTTCCATCAGAAAACAAAGGAATGCCCGTTACAAGCTCTCCTTCAAAATAAAGTCCGGTGTTTACCTCAGCCCCATCTTCAACCCTGAACATCCTGACATACCCCTGTTCTATAAAGAATAGTGAATCGCATACTTCTTCGGGCTTAAGCAAAAATTCACCCTTTGCATAAGTCTTTCTTGTAATTACAGGCTTTAATACTTCCCAGTTCTCAGGTGAGAATCTGACCAGCGAATTGATGTAAGTAATTAATTTTTGCATAGCATAGTTATTTATAACTAATTTAAAAACAATGCTTAAGACTTCCGATTCATTTAACTTTTCTTTAGGCACCACCTATTGCAATATTACTTAAAAGTTAAGCGGTTAACTTTAAATTTACGATTAGTAAATATCATTCTGAAAGATAGTAACGATAGCTTATTCCTGAATTAACAGCAATACAAACTTTAGCATAGACTTTTGTAACACCATAAAAATCCCAAAACGACCATGTTAAACAACTACATTAAAAAAGGATTGCTGTTTGCAGGATTGTGCCTTACGTCACAGTTCTCAGAAGCCCAGTCCCTGCTCCATTACTGGAACTTTAACAACAATGCGACGGTGACATCGATCACTACGCCAACACAAACCATTGGCGATGCGACGATCACTGCCGTTAACAGCGCTTCGAGCCTAATTGAATTAGATGCCACCGGACAGGATTTCGGGACACTAAATGCTCAAAACGGTGATCTTGCAGGAAGCCACCTGCGTTTCAACAATCCAATAGGCGGTAGCCTTGTTTTCAATATACCGTCTACAGGTTACGAAGATATAATCGTAAAATTTGCAACACGCCGTTCAACACAGGGTGCAGGTACTCAAACCTGGTCATACTCTACCGATGGCGGCACTACATATAACGTACTGACTACAGTATTACCGGTAGCCGGTGTTCCTGAATTAGCTACATTAGATCTTTCTGCCATTGCAGCTGCTGATAACAACGCTAACCTAAAATTAAAGGTAGAGTTTACAGCTGCTCCGGGTGGTACAGGCGGTAACAACCGTTTTGATAACTTTACCGTAAACGGTACAGTACCGGTTGTCCCTACGCTTATCCACTACTGGAACTTTAACACCAATACTTCAATAGCTGCAATCACAACGCCAACACAAACTATCGGCGGCGGTGCAATTGCTGCCATAAACAGTGCTGCCAGCCTGATTGAGTTAGATGCTACCGGACAGGATTTCGGTACGCTAAATGCTCAAAACGGCGATCTTGCAGGAAGCCACCTGCGTTACAATAGCCCAATAGGTGGTACCCTTGTTTTCGACATACCATCTTCAGGTTATGAGAATATAATCGTGAAATTTACAACGCGCCGTTCAACACAGGGTGCAGGTACTCAAACCTGGTCATACTCTACTGATGGCGGTACTACTTATAACGTGCTGACTACAGTATTACCGGTAGCCGGTGTTCCTGAATTAGCTACGTTAGACCTTTCTGCCATTGCAGCTGCTGATAACAACCCTAACCTAAAATTAAAAGTAGAATTTACAGCTGCTCCGGGTGGTACAGGCGGTAACAACCGTTTTGATAACCTTACGGTACACGGTGGTTCTATAGGTGGTGGCGATACTATCGCTCCGGTAGCGGTTATTACCCCGGCTAACAACGCGACTAACCTTGAAGTTGGCGTACACCCTACAATCGCTCTTAACGAGGCAATACGCCTTGTAGACAATACAGCACTTAACAATACTAATGTAGATGCCGTAGTTGAACTTCGCCTTAACGATGCTGCAGGAACTGTTGTTCCGTTTGATGCTACAATAACAGGCAATACAATTACTATCGTACCTACTGTTGCTTTGCTAAATGCACAGCAATATTATGTTGCCCTACTTAGCAACACTGTAGAAGATATGGCAGGTAATGCAATTGCCGAAACTAAATCGTCTACATTTACAACTATCGCTATACAGTCGCCTATCGCTACAGGTGATATGGTTTTCACTGCTTACAGAATGAACGCTACAGGAGCAGAAGATAAAGTTTCGCTTCTAACATTTGTAAATATCGCTCCGGGCACATTCATTACCCTTACCGATTCAAAATATACTTCAAATGCAACGCCTCAGTGTGCCAACGGTATCGTTTGGACTGCTACTGACTGCGTTCCTGCAGGTTCGGTTATCTCGATAGAGACATCTACAATGGTAGCTAATACAGGTGCTGTTACAGGTTCAGGTTTCGGACTTAGCTCAGGTGGTGACCAGGTAATTGTTTATACAGGTACTGCTGCTAACCCTAACTATATTACTGCACTTACATCTAACGGATGGGCTACTGCTAATACAGAGTGTGGTGGAAGCATTTCTATGAAGCCTGCTGCCCTTACAGATGGTACAACAGCTTTCAATAACAGTACTAATGCTGCTAACGTAGACGGAAACACAGTAAACGCTTTCTACAGCGGATCTCAAAGTGGTGCTCCTGCTAACCTGAAAGCTTCAATACTAAACCCTGCTAACTGGACAGGTGTTGCCGGTGCTACTGCTCCACAGGTATGGCCTAACTGGGCTTTCCCGGGCGCTCCAACTGTACAGACAGCTGCTGTTACTTCTAACACTACTATCGTACTTACATTCAACAATGCGCTACAGGCAGCTTCTGCTACCGATGTAGCTAACTATACAGGTGTTCTTGGCCTTACAACGGCTACACTTAACGGAAACGCTGTAACGCTTACGTTCTCTGCTCCTTTTGCAGCAGGCTCTAACAACACGCTTACGGTTGACAATGTAGTTGATGCAACAGGCCTTGAAATGGCATGTGCTTACAACTTCAGCTTCAACTATACTTCAAAAGTTTCGTTTGCTGATGATTTCGTTGTAGTAAACGAAAACCACGGTACGCTTAACTTTATCGTTAACCTTGAAAGCCCTGCGGCAGGAACTGTTGACGTGGTACTTAAAGCTGCGCCATTCAGCACGGCTACAGCAGGTGAAGACTTCACTTTTGCAACAGAGACTCTTACATTTACAGGTTCAAGCCCGCTTACGCATACCATCACTATTCCAATTCTTGATGATACAACAGCAGAGCAGCATGCCGAATACTTTGTACTAAGCCTTGAGAACGCTACAGGTGTAGAAATTACAGGTGAGACACTTGCTACCATCTACATTAAAGATAACGACAGAACTGCTCCGGTTCCTAACCAGCAGATACAGCTTAATTACGTTCGAAGCTTTGACCCTTCAGGTTCAGGAGAAAGTACTTGCGAGATCGTAGTATATGATGCTACAAGCCAAAAACTTTTCACTACAAGTGCAGTAGCAGGTCATCTTGATATCATCGATTTCTCTGATCCTACAACTCCGGTTGAAATATCTTCTATCGATATGAACGTTTACGGTGGTGTTACCAGCGTAGCAGTTAAAAATGGCCTTGTTGCCGTAGCTTCGCCTAACACGCTTGAGCACCTTGACGGATCGGTTGTATTCTTCAATACTGACGGTACTTTCATTAGCGAAGTGACTGTAGGTGCGCTTCCTGACAATATCTCTTTTACTCCGGATGGAACAAAAGTACTTACAGCTAACGAAGGGCAACCAAACAGCGATTACTCTATTGACCCTGAAGGTTCAGTAAGTATCATCGACATTACCGGTGGTGCAGCTAACCTTACCCAGGCTAACGTAACAACATTATTATTTGATGCCTATAATACTCCGGAGGCTGAAGCTGCTCTTATAGCTGCAGGCGTAAGGAAACTGAAAACTGACAGTACTATGTCTCGTGATTTTGAGCCGGAATATATTACTACGGCTGCAAACTCTCAAAAAGCATGGGTTACGCTACAGGAGAACAATGCTATCGCTGAGATAAACCTTGTAAACAATACTATTACTGACGTTTGGGCTCTTGGCACAAAAGACGTAGGTGCTATGGGTAACGGTTTTGATATCTCTGATAACAATAACGAAATACTTATCGCTAACTGGCCGATAAAAGCATACTACATGCCGGATGGCGCTGCTACTTATGCAGTAAACGGTACGAACTATATCGTAACGGCTAACGAAGGTGACGAGAAAGAATATACAGGTTTTGTTGAAAGAACTACTGTAGGTGCTGCTTCTTATGTACTTGATGAGATGGCTTACCCACAAGGTGCAATGCTTAAAAAATCATATAACGCAGGCCGTTTCAGGGTTACCGCTTTTGATGGTAAAACAGATGCAGGTACAGCTTATGATCAAATGTATGCTTTAGGTTCACGTTCATTCTCGATCTTCAATGCTGATACTAAAGAGATAGTATATGACAGTGGTGATGATTTTGAAATGTATACTGCCCTTACTCCTTCTATCAGTGCTTTATTCAACTCAGACCACGAAGATAACTCACCAAAAAGCCGCAGCCGTGCTAAAGGCCCTGAGCCGGAAGGTGTAACACTTGCTGAACTTGGCGGAAGAACATTTGCCTTTACAAGCCTTGAGCGTATTGGTGGTGTAATGGTTTATGATGTTACTGACCCTACAGACGTTAAGTTTGTTGACTATAAAAACAGCCGTAGTGTATCTGCTTATACAGGTGACCACGGTCCGGAAGGTATCACGCACATTAAAGCTGCTGACAGCCCTGACGGAAAAGACTATATCATCGTAGCTAACGAAATAAGCGGAACGCTTACCATTTTTGAAGTTGACACTACACTTCTTGGTAATGGCGAATTTAACCCTGAGCCTAAAACGTTCGTGGTATTCCCTAACCCATCGGTAAATGGTGTGGCTTACTTTAACCGTGCTGCAGACATCGAAGTATATGACTACAGCGGTAAACTGATCTTATCGGCCAAAGAGGCCCTTACAATAGATACTTCTAATATGGCAGCAGGTATGTACCTGGTAAAAACATCTGAAGGTATCGTGAAAAAGCTACTCGTTAAATAGAGTGTTAGTTTCGTGTTTTTTAATTTTTTCAATTGAAAGTCCTGCCCCTCAAAAGGCAGGATTTTTACATTTATAGGGTTTTATCTTGCCACGAACCTGCCTGTCGGCAGACAGGTTACACAAATGAACACAAATTTTCGAGCATCAGAGATGCGGTATATTTATAGTACAAGGTTAACCAACAGTAAAAAGCTCCGGAGGAGCGGTATATTATATGCCGCTCCTCCGGAGCTTCATGTTTCATAACAATATTTGCCTCTATAAATATACCGCCCCGCCGGGGCTATATCAAGAAATTATTTATTCCCTAAGGGAAAATGACACATCGTTGCGGATTACTTTCTACCAACATTATTTCCCTAATGGGAAACTATGCCATCAAAATATACGTTACAGATTATCGCGTAGCGATTAAATGTTGGTAGTATCGGGATGGAATCAAATGAGATATTTCCCGTAGGGAATTAATTTAAACAAGCTTCGGAGAACTGGCTGCCGTTTTAAGGATAATTATAGAGGTCTCTAACGCACCCCTAGCCCCTCTCAAGAGGGGAACACTCGAACCCGCCACTCATATCCTGCTCTATATGATGTAAGAGTGAAGCTGTTCCCCTCTTGAGAGGGGCTAGGGGTGTGTTTTTGATAAAAAAATACCCCTGACAAAATCAGGGGCACATTATATCAATTCAATAAAAAATCTATTGCCTCTTAAGTCTGTTTTCGAGGTAAATATTCACTTCACCATTGATGAGCGTGTATTCGGTTGCTTTTTGCTGTTCCAGCCTGTCGGTAAATAATATACCCATCAGGTGATCGGTCTCATGCTGAAGGATAACCGCAGTAAACCCTTCAATGATCTCTTCCTGATGTTTACCGTTACGGTCATAATAGGTGATCTGAACCGTATAATTGCGTAACACATCACCGCGTGCATCAGCGATGGAAAGGCAGCCTTCTGTCCCTTTTCGCATCAATGCCGACCTCCATTTAATTTTAGGATTCAGAAAAGCCTCAAACGGCTCTCCCGGCTTATCAAAACGCTGTACCAGTATCACGTTACGGTTTATCCCTATTTGTGGTGCTGCAATGCCAACGCCACTGTTGGCAGGGTCATTTACGGTTGCCAGCATGCGGTCAAGCAGCAATGGCAGCAGTTCTTCTTTCAGGCCGATGTCGATAGACGCACCTTTAAGTATCTTCGAATCAGCAGGATCGGTAATCTGAAGTACACGCATCTTGTCTGCCTTAGCGCCCGAAGATATTATAGTACGTTCAGTTTCTGAAAGCTTTTGGGCCTGCGTGCTTAGCACCAGCATTAAGAACAACGAGGTTATAACTGTCTTTTTCATGATTAGATACCAGCTACAGCTTTTATTTCATCGATGATCCTTACTGCAAGTTCATCTGCTTTTTGCTGCGTCTGTGCCTCAGTATAGATCCTGATGATAGGTTCAGTATTCGATTTTCTAAGGTGTGCCCACTCTTCGGCAAAGTCAATCTTAACACCATCAACAGTGCTCACCTGTTCGTTTTTATATTTATCAGCCATTGCCACAAGAATAGCGTCAACGTCTATCTGCGGAGTAAGCTCGATCTTGTTTTTGCTCATGTAATACTGAGGGTAAGAAGCTCTTAACGCTGCCACGCTCATTTTCTTTTCAGCAAGATAGGTAAGGAATAATGCTACCCCTACCAGTGAGTCACGACCATAGTGCAATTCAGGGTAAATGATACCACCGTTGCCTTCTCCGCCTATGATGGCATTGTTCTTTTTCATCATCTCAACAACGTTCACCTCTCCTACCGCACTGGCTTCATACGTACCGCCATGTTTTTGGGTGATGTCACGAAGCGCACGTGATGATGACATGTTAGATACAGTATTACCGGGCGTTTTGCTCAGTACATAATCGGCTACAGCGACAAGGGTGTACTCCTCACCAAACATCTCCCCATCCTCAGATATGAATGCCAGACGGTCTACATCCGGATCTACCACGATACCAAAATGTGCTTTTTCTTTCACAACCAGTTCGCAGATATCGCCAAGGTGTTCCTTAAGCGGCTCCGGGTTGTGTGGGAAATGCCCGTTAGGCTCGCAGTATAGTTTCACTACCTCTACGCCCATCTGTTCCAAAAGTTTAGGGATAATGATACCTCCTGAAGAGTTAACACCATCTACCACCACTTTAAATCCAGCTTGTTTTACGATTTCGGCATCCACCAAAGGCAGTTCAAGCACCTCATCAATATGAATATCCATATAGGCATCGTTGCGTGTAATTTCACCAAGGCTGTCAACATCGGAAAAATCAAAGGCCTCGTTTTCAGCGATCTCTAATATTTTAGCGCCATCAGCACCGCTAAGGAATTCTCCTTTTTCGTTAAGCAGCTTCAGGGCATTCCATTGTTTTGGGTTATGGCTCGCTGTAAGTATGATACCGCCATCGGCTTTTTCAAGCGGCACCGCAACCTCAACAGTTGGCGTAGTAGAAAGGTCAAGGTCGATTACATCGATACCAAGTCCGATAAGCGTATTTACAACAAGATTTTGTATCATCGGGCCCGAAATACGGGCATCGCGGCCTATTACAACAGTAAGTTTTTCTTTATTGGCATGGCCTTTTAGCCATGTTCCGTATGCCGAAGCGAATTTAACGGCATCAAGCGGCGTCAGGTTATCTCCGGTTTTACCTCCTATGGTTCCCCTGATACCTGATATAGATTTGATTAGTGTCATTTTGATTGAAAAATTTAGTAAAGCAAATATAAGAGATAGACTATGTTTTTGTATTTACTTTATGTGGGAATTTTTAACAATGGCCGGAAATCCCTCTCACGACTTTGTCACCACAAGACTTTTCGCTATCTTGTACCTATGAATTTCCTTGCCCACATATACCTTTCGGGGGATAATGACCTGATAAAAATCGGTAATTTTATGGCCGATGGCATCCATGGCAAACCCGACCATTTCCCTGCCGATGTGCTAAAAGGCATCACGATACACCGTGCTATAGATACCTATACCGATGCACACCCTATTTTCAGACAGGGTACCAAACGCCTGCATGCCCGCTACCACCATTATGCAGGGGTTATCATGGATATTTTTTACGACCATTTTCTGGCAAAGAACTGGGTGAATTACCATCCGCAGCCCCTGGAAGACTATACCTTAGCCTTTTACAAAGCGCTTGAAGATAACTACGACCTGCTGACGGAAAAAACCAAAGGCCTTATGCCCTATATGATACAGTACAACTGGCTTGCCAGCTATGCCACCGTTGAAGGCATAGGACGCATTTTGAGCCAGATGGATAACCGTACCAAGAACAAGTCGGGCATGCGTACCTCTGTCGATGAACTGGTTGAATTCTATAATGAATATGAAGCCGAGTTTACCGAATTCTTTGAGGACCTGAGGGCACATGTAAAGGAAAAAATGGCAGAACTATAGTAGAAATAATGTGGACACCATTGGGTCAGTGCCTTAAAAAACACTTAATGCTTAGGTATTTTTTAACGAATAACTTAAATTAGCGCTTTGATACATTTCCCAATTCTTTAGCGATAAAAAATGCAAAACCGAAAAGTTTCAAAGGTCAGGTTGTTTTTCCGTAATATACTGCGCCGCCTTGAAACCCTGTTCTTTATACTTAAAAACCTGTTGTCAGAAAGGCATTTCATATACCTTTCCTGCGTCGTGGTGGCTATATCTACGGCTTTAGCAGTAATTGTACTAAAGTCGTTTGCACACAACGTTTTTCTATTAGCCAACTACGTTAACCGCTATCTTAAGCTGCCGTATATCAACAGTATACTGCCTATAGTAGGTATATTGCTTACGGTATGGGTTATTAAACGTCTGCTCGACGGACATATAGAAAAAGGAAGTTCGCGCATCCTTATGGCTGTCGCCAAAAAAGGTGGCATAATGCCGCGTAAACAAATGTATGCACAAATCATAACAAGCTCACTTACAGTAGGATTAGGCGGTTCAGCAGGACTTGAGTCGCCCATCACGATAACAGGTGCGGCCTTCGGTTCTAACTTCGCACAAAAATACAAGCTATCCCAAAAAGACCGTATATTATTGCTTGCCTGTGGTGTTGCTGCGGGTATCGGTGCGGCCTTTAATGCCCCTATTGCAGGGGTTCTGTTTGCTATTGAAGTAATACTTACCGACCTGACAATCACAGCATTTATACCCATCATAATATCGGCTGCTACAGGTGCATTGGTCTCTACAATAGTGCTGAATGAAGAGGTATTGCTCTCTTTCAAACAGCAGAACCAGTTTGATTACCACAACATTCCCTATTATGTATTGATAGGCATACTGGCAGGATTCGTGTCATTATACCACGCCAGAACCTTCCAGAAAGTCGAAGCCCACTTTGCAAAACTCCGCATAAAAGGCTATCGTAAAGCACTTTATGGCGCTATACCATTGGCACTTTTGATATTCATCTTCCCTACTCTTTTTGGTGAGGGTTATGAGACGATCAAGATACTATCTAACTCAAATCCGGAGGTATTGCTCGAGAATACCATAGTAGAACAGTTTAAGGACAACGGCTGGGTACTGCTATTATTTGTAGGTATTACCATGCTTATGAAGGCATACGCTACAGGGCTTACGCTATCCAGCGGCGGTAACGGCGGTAACTTTGCCCCTTCACTTTTTGTAGGTTCCTATCTGGGCTTTTTTGTCGCTAAGTTCTTCAGCCTCATAGGGTTTGATAACATACCGGTAGGTAATTTCACTATTGTAGGCATGGCCGGAATACTAAGCGGACTCTTCCATGCGCCGCTTACGGCCATATTCCTGATCGGTGAGATTACAGGCGGTTACAACCTTATGGTACCGCTCATGATCGTATCGTCAATAAGCTTTGCAGTATCAAAACAGTTCGAAAAACACTCTATGGATGTAAAGCACTTAGCCGCTAAGGGTCAGGTATTTACAACAGACAAAGACAAGAATATCATGTCGGGGATTGACATTCTCAAAGTCATAGACACTGATGTACAGACGCTTACACTAAACCAAAAAGCAGAAGATTTGGTGAGTTTAATGGCTACAACAAAGCAATCTGTCTTTGCAATTATCGATGATAAAAAGAGGCTTATAGGCATCATCGATTTTGATAAAGTTCGCAGTACACTTTTTAATTCTTTCCAGATAAAATACACGCCATTAATTGATCTGATGGCTGTACCCCAGGAAGTGGCCAATATGGAAGACTCCATTGAGGCTATAATGGATAAATTTGAGCTCACAAAAGCTGATTATCTGCCACTTATAAAAGAAGGCCGTTACTTCGGCTTCATCACCAAAGCAAAAATACTCGAAGCCTACAGGGCAAAATTAAGGGAAATGATTATTGAATAGCTACATTTTTGTTTGAGAATATGACAAAATAATATTGCACTTTTCGTTCTCAAAACGCCGTTTTGGTGCGTAAAATTAGCTTCATCCAAAAGTCTGAAAATCAAAAAGTTGTAATATAATGTTACGCTTTTTGTTTTTTATAATTTTGTCATAACCGGACTTTTTAGAAATAAAAAATCAATAAAAAACGGACCGCCAAAAATAGCGGTCCGTTTTTGTAAAATATTATTGAAATAATATACCGTTCGGTATATTATTTATTTCCTTTTTCGAAATCAGCAACAAATTGCGCAAGGCCAATATCGGTAAGTGGATGCTTTAATAATCCCATAATTGCAGAAAGCGGCCCTGTCATAACATCGGCACCTATCTTGGCACAATTTACGATATGCATGGTGTGACGCACCGATGCAGCAAGAATCTCAGTTTCATATCCGTAGTTATCATAGATCTGGCGAATTTCTTCTATTAGTGCAAGTCCGTCAGTCGACACATCATCAAGACGCCCAATGAATGGCGATACATAGGTAGCCCCTGCTTTGGCGGCAAGCAGTGCCTGACCCGCAGAGAACACAAGGGTTACATTCGTTTTGATCTCCCTGTCCGAGAAATATTTAGCAGCTTTAACCCCGTCTTTGGTCATGGGCAGCTTTACGACGATCTGCTCATGAAGCTCGGCCAGTTCCTCGCCTTCTCTCACCATACCTTCAAAATCAAGGGCATTTACCTCGGCACTCACGTCACCATCAACAATATTGCAGATGTCGACATAATGCTTCAGGATGTTATCCTTACCCGTAATGCCTTCCTTAGCCATAAGCGAAGGGTTAGTCGTCACGCCATCAAGAACACCAAGTTCCTGAGCTTCTTTAATCTGTGCAAGGTTTGCAGTGTCAATAAAAAATTTCATCGTATCCTTTTGTTTTGTTGATTATAAGTCATGTAAAGCTACAACTTAAAAGACATGCACCAATAGCAAAGAACGCTTTTGTGCATAAAAAAACAGCATAACTTTGGGCTATGCTGTTCATATTTCTTGTAATTATATTTTAAAGCTTATAATGATTCATAAGCATCTTTTCGTAGGTCTTACCCGGCAATATCCTCTTTAGTACTATAGAGAACTTCTGCATGAATACCCCCACTTTATAATGCACTTCAGGATTTGGATCCTTCATGATGGCATATACCGCTTCGGCCATTTGGGTCGGGTCGCTTCCGGCATCTACATGATCGTTCATAGTAGCCAGTACACCGCCATATACCGCTTCATAAGCCGATCCTTTCACCACAGGAGCATGGTAACGCCCTGCAGCAATATTGGTAGCAAAATCGCCCGGAGCAACAGTAGTAATGGTCACGCCAAACTGTTTTACCTCCATGCGCAAAGCCTCGCTGATAAGCTCCAATGCACCTTTGCTTGCGGAATACACGCTACGGTACGGAAGCCCCATATAACCAGCAATCGAAGTCACATTGATTATAAGTCCGCTCTTTTGGGCACGCATCTGCGGAAGCACCGCCTTCATTACCTCAATAGGGCCAAACAGATTGGTTTCAAAGTTATTGCGAATCTCATCGGCAGGAATTTCCTCAAGTGGGCCTGTAATACCTACTCCGGCATTATTCACCAGTACGTCAATAGTACCTGCTTTTGCAATCACTTCGGCAACAGCCTCACTGATGCTTTGTGCATTGCGAACGTCAAGCGCCACCAAAGGGAATACAGAACCGGTAATACCCTCAGGGTTACGGCTGGTGCCATATACGGTATAGCCTTTAGCATGAAGGAATTCACCTATCGCCTTGCCTATTCCCGACGAACCGCCGGTGATAAAAATAACTTTGCTCATTTTGTATAGTTTGGATTGCGAAAATAAGGTTTATCAAATTGATTAGCAAACTTGGCTGTTCTGGGTTTCTGGTTTGTCGGCAGAGTAGGATTCCCCTCCTTTGGAGGGGAATCCTACTCATACCCAATAAAATTTGTGTAAATTATTGTAATTAGTGGCTAAACACTTTACTTATTGTCAAAATGAATATATTAGCAGCTTATTTAAATACCTTTTAGAGTGATCAGGAAAATAGCCTATACAGCATTGACTTTAATAACATTACAATTGACCTATGCACAAGAGAAAGCAGTAACTATATGCAACCCGTTGAACCTGAATTATCGATTTTGTCCGGATGCTCCATCACGACGTGAAGCTGCCGATCCGGTAATTGTAACTTTTAAAAACGAGTATTATCTTTTTGCTTCCAAATCGGGAGGTTACTGGCATTCTAAAGATTTAGCGAACTGGGACTTTATCACTACACCGGATCTTCCTTTTGAGGATTATGCCCCGGCAGCCGTTGTAATGGGCGATGCAATATATTTTATGGCATCGACCGAAAAAACGCCAAGTAAAATCTACAGATCGGCCAATCCTAAATCCGGCCAATGGCAGGTCGCTCTTGAAGCTTTCCCTATCAAGATGACTGACCCTGATCTTTTTGCTGACGATAACGGGAAACTTTACCTGTACTATGGCTGCTCTAACATTAATCCCATATACGTTGTTGAACTTGACCCAAAAACATTTATGCCATTGGGTGAACCGGTTGCCTGCCTAAACGAAAACACGGCACAGAATGGCTGGGAACGCCCGGGCGATACTAATAAAAGTAAAGAAAAACCGTGGACAGAAGGTGCATGGATGACAAAATTTAATGGAAAATACTACCTTCAGTATTCTACACCCGGTACAGAGTACAGAAGCTACTGCGATGGCATATATGTAGCCGAAAATCCGCTTGGCCCTTTCAGGCTTATGGAAAACAATCCGTTTTCTTACCGCCCCGGTGGTTTTGTAACAGGCACGGGACACAGTGCTACCTTTCAGGATAAGTATGGCAATTACTGGCATATAACTACTGCCACACTATCTGTCAAACACAATTTTGAGCGCAGGCTAAGCCTCTTCCCTGCTTTTTTAAAGGGTACTGATAAAGCATACACTTATACCGGATTTGGCGATTATCCAATGGAGATTCCACAGCGAAAAATCAACACTGAGGCCGATTTTCAGCCTGAATGGATGCTGCTGTCTTTCAAAAAAAAGATAACGGCATCGTCAACAGCTATAGGATATGAGCCTGATCTGGCTTCTGATGAGAACATCAGGACATATTGGAGTGCCGCTTCGGGCAAAAAAGGTGAATGGCTGCAAATGGATCTTGGCGAATCACAGACGGTAAATGCTTTACAACTAAATTTCGCCGAAAATAAGACCGAAATTTTTGGAAGGCAGCCCGGCCTGTACTATCAATATCTAATTGAATATTCCACGGATGGAAAAAAATGGAAAATACTGGTTGATAAATCTGCCAATACCACTGATGCCCCACATGATTATAGTGTCATGGACAAACCTGTAAAAGCACGATATTTAAGGGTTACAAACCTTCATACACCATCCGGCACATTTGCAGTTGCTGATCTTAGGGTGTTTGGTAAAGGTAATGGAAAGAAACCTTCGATTGTTGGCGGCTTGACGCTTAACAGGAATGTTGCCGATCGTTGTTCGGTACAACTAACATGGAAAAAAGATACAAATGCAACCGGCTATAACGTGCGCTATGGCAGGACTCCGGATGAATTGTTCATTAATCACCAGGTATATGGAACCAATATGATCGAGATCAATTCGCTTTCAAATCAATGGGATTACTATTTTACAGTGGACAGCTTTAATGAAAACGGTATCACTAAAGGAACTGACATCCAAAAATTAGAATAGCAGACGAACAGAAAGAGTAATTTTCTTTTGTACTGAAACAGGCAACAGCAATCCTAATGCATGCCTTATTTAAAATGATATCCTGTAGCTTCTCCCCTGTCCTTTGGGGAGAACTGCGGTGAGGCTACCCCTATAAACAAAAAAATCCCCCCAATGGGAGACGACAAAAAAAGAAAAAATGGCAAGCGACCTACATCGCACCGCTCAACCACGTACCTTTGCTGTGTTCCCACCCTGGAGGATTAAGCAGGAGCTGGTCGTGTAGGACTTGCCGGTGCAAATATACAATCTTTTTGTATTTTCGCAAGGCAATTGCCAGATATAAAATACAATTGTATATTGGCTGTATTATTATTTAAACCATGAAAAAACGTAACCTATTCGTATTCATTTTATTGGGTGCGCTTGTCCTTTCTTTCCTTGGCTCAACAATTTTATCATGTGGTGGGTCAAAAGATGAAAACAACAACTTATTTACTATTGATGCCGCTAATCTAAAGCAGCAATACCAGCCTCAGGAGACACTTCCACTACAGGTTACCAATGCCAAAGAAGAGGCTATTGATTCGGTAGTGTACTTTATCAACGATAAAAAAGTAGGTACATCTGCTGCCAACAAAAAAATTGACTTTGCCCTTAACGGACTGAAACTGGGTTACCTTAACATCAAAGCTTTGGTGTACTATGGTGGCGAAACTGCCGAAACCACCAACCGTGTGGAACTGGTTAGCAATATCGATTACAAGCTGCTTAAATATGATATCGTAAACACCTACCCTCACGATATGAAAGCCTACACACAGGGACTTGAATTTTACCGTGACACGCTTATAGAAAGTACAGGAAGCGGCTCAGGCCCATCAGGTAAAAGGGAAATCTCTGACATCAGGAAGGTTAACTACAAAACCGGAGAGGTTTATAAAAAGACGCAGCTGGATCCGGCTAACTTTGGCGAAGGCGCAACGGTGCTGAACAACAAGATCTACCAGCTTACGTACAAGCGTAATGAAAGCTATGTATATAATGCAGATAACCTTGAAAAGGTGAAAACCGTTCCTTACTTTAAGCAGACGGAAGGCTGGGGACTTACCAATGATGGTACGCACCTGTACATGACAGACGGCTCTGAGAAGATTTATATTCTTGACCCGGAAACCATGAAAGAAGTTGACTACATCAATGTATACACCAAAGGCACTAAGATCAAGGATGTAAACGAGCTTGAATGGGTAGATGGTAAAATTTACGGTAACATATACCAAAAAGACGCTATCGCCATAATAGACCCTAAAACGGGTGCTGTAGAAGGAGTATTAGACCTTTCAGCTCTTAAATCTAAAATCACTAAACATGTTGATGTCGACGTACTTAACGGCATCGCTTATAACCCTAAAACTAAAACATTCTTTGTTACGGGTAAGAACTGGGATAAGCTGTTCGAAATAAGGATACATAACTAAGTTTATTTGGTTATTTGTGGATTTGGTTATTTGTCAGCTTCATCCAGACATAAAACACTCGCGTGTACAGTGCACCAAAAGTTTAGACAAATTTATGTTAAGCACAATAATAATGATCCCGGTATTTTACCGGGATCATTTGTTTCTAAACTAAGATGCACTGATTATTACGTTCACATCTTCTATCACACAATAATACATACTGTGAATTTAACCTGTCTGAATATTAGACAATTCTTACATTGGTAAACCACAATCAGGTAAAAACACTTGTTTTTGTAATGTTTGGGTTCTATAAATTTGTCTTACAATTAAATTTTCAATAACAATTTAAAAGATAAAAATATGGAAAACAGCACCGCACCAAATACTTTAGCGCCGTTACCAACTGATGAACTTGCCAGCTATCATTCATTACTGCTTAAAAAAGTAAATGATGGAAATCCTGATGATGAAAATCCTGATACGCCTGCATTGATGCTTTTTAATGGCTATTATGCCCTTAACAATTCAGGTGCATTTTTTGCAATTGACACCAATATGGTAGTCAGTCCTTCGAAAAAGCCTGTATATCATATTCGTTTATTGATTTCTTTAGATGGTGTTACCTCAAGTCCGTTTGCTTTCACAGGCACCTTTGATGGTACTCATCTGCAACAGTCATCTGACGGGGACGGACTTACCATAGCTTTAACCTTTACACGCAACAATGCTGTTTACGGAACCACAGCCTCCTTTACAGGAACTATTGCAATGCAGGGCAAGCCTGCTGTAAAAGTGAGCGGAAGCACATATAACAACCCTATCCCTGCCTCATTATTTGCCGGTGATTACTCCTATGTTCCAACAGGAAAAACTGAGCCTGTAAAGGTAATGAGTATTGGTACTGATAATCAATTACTGTATGACAATGGCACTAACAGTGGAAATCTGGCAGCAATTCCTGCTTATGCGTATAATTTAAACATGTACTACTTTTCTTTTACTCAGGCAGACGCTACTAAGGTAAAGCTTGTAATGGGCACAGCCGGAACAAAAGGTTTTGCCTGTAATGACTTGAGTGTAAGCACCGAAAATGTTATTTCGAGATCGCTAAATACTATACCAACTGCCACTACGCTCACCGCTAATTATCAGAATGATATAAATGTTGACCTTATCAATTTCAGCGGGTTTTATCAAATCCCAACAAATGATCATCCTTTAGCATTTATAGCTATCCAATCGCAGTATTCAGCCTCATCCGGATTATCAGAGCATATTAATGGTAATTGTGTAATGATCAGTTATTCTCTTGATGGTACAACATCAACAGGCTTTTTGTTTGATCCGTCTGCAGGTATGACATTTGACAGTGCCTCCAATACATTAAGTATACCTGCATCAAATGCATATGATGCAATCAATATCACATTTACCAGACAGTACAATCCTCAAGATGGCTCTTTGGTAAGCATTAAAGGAAACATTGGAACACTGAATATTCAGGGCAGTACACTTTTAAATCCGGTTCCGTTATCGGCATTTAGCGGTGTCACAATGACCAGCCCTGACGGCACACAAAAACTAACAATAAGCAGCAACAATATTACATATACGAATAAGAATAGTTCAGTAACAGCAAACAGTATTGTATATGTACCGCTTATGTATATTGTAGCAGGTATACCTACAGCTATTGATTCCATATTTCTATTGTCACTGGGAACTGACGGGCTAAGGGGACTTGCGTGTATAGTAACTGCTGATGCAGAAATCAGTTCTGTATATGCTATAAATGGTCCGGAATAAGCACTCTCAATAGCATTAAAAAAATCCCCAGCGCAAAAACGTTGGGGATTTTCTATCTAACACGAACTTAATTTCTTATTTATGCATTAACACAGTATCGATAACGTGTATAACACCATTAGACTGGTTAACGTCGGCAATAGTGATCTTAGCTTTACCGCCTTTCTCATCTTTGATCCAAACGTCTTTTCCATCCATCATGAACCAAAGTTTACCTCCCTGTACTGTAGCAACCTCAGCTGTTCCTTTACCTTTTTTGATAGCAGCCATAACATCGGCAGCACTCCATTTACCCGCAACTACATGGTACGTAAGTACACCCTGAAGCATTTTTTTGTTTTCAGGTTTAAGCAGGGTTTCAACAGTTCCTTTAGGAAGTTTATCAAAAGCGGCATTCGTTGGCGCAAATACAGTAAAAGGACCTTTACCTTGTAAAGTTTCTACCAGTCCGGCAGCTTTAACCGCAGCTACAAGCGTAGTATGGTCTTTTGAGTTTACTGCGTTCTCAATAATGTTTTTGTTAGGGTACATCGCGGCACCGCCTACCATTTTAGTTTGTGCCGAAAGTGGCCCGACAGCTAGAAGTAAAACGATTGCAGCAGATAGGATTTTTGAAATTTTCATGATTGTTGTTTTGTTAAAAGTTTATAGAGACAGATACGCCATAAACACAATCATGGTTTTGAGGGAATGCAAAATTTTAGAATTAATTAACGTTATGAAATGTAGCGCAGAATCTAAATGTTTGATTATTATTAGATTCTTTCTTCGTCAGAATTACAAAAAAGTCCTCTCATTCCTGAGAGGACTTTTGTTTTAAAAAGATTTAAACAGTATCATTTACATTCAAAATCAACAGTAAGTGCATCCGGCAAACCGATGGCTTTCGCTTTTGCAACGTCAGCACAGGCAAGATCCATATTCTTATGATTGGCATGCAGCCTCGCCCTACTCACATAAATAATTGCCAGTTGCTTTTCGGGAGTACCCTTGGTTTCAATAGCTTTTGTAAGGTCGGCAAGGGCTTTATCGTCATCCTTAATTATGGAATATAATGTCGCCCGGGACAGCAAAGCCCGCCATGCCGTTTTTTTAGTGCTTACCCCCAGTGCCTGGGTATAAAAGCTTTCCGCCATCTGATAATCCTTTTGATGAAGCTGCTCCACCGCTTTATTCATCAGGGTCTGAAAATCATCTTCTTTTGATTTTTCAGTTTCTTTCACAGGCGCTTTTTCAGCAGTCAAAGGTTTTGGTTTTGTGCTCTTTGCTGCAGCGGGTTTAGAAACCGTTGTTGCGTTGGCTTTGTTTCCTGTATATGGAGCATAGGTTTGGGCATGGCCCGTTATGCTAAAAAGAAATGCTGTGATCAGCAGCTGTAATAATTTCATATAAAATTTTAATTGTTCAATAAAAAGCTCTTTTGGAATCCCCCTTTATGATTTAAGATAAAGCGACACTTTATCCTCTGTGCTTATAGCCATAAACGAACCCGTTCCCTGAGTCTTAGCTTTTGCCAAAAGATAATCAGATAAAATCGCTGCGTCATTGGGGTTTATACCATCTTTTACAAGAGTGTACCCCATTGCCTCTGTCTGGAAAGGAACATTATACTCTACTTTATATTCATTCTCGGGTGTTGGTATAGAATGCTGCAATGCAGTGTCTTTTTGAGCGTTTAAATAATAAATCCCTGTTGTGGCAGCCCTGCCATTGGCAACATCTACAGTGATCACCATATAGGCAGCATCTTTTACCTGCGCCATTTCATAAGGCATATCCTGAAGCGAAAATCTAAATAGCCTTTCAGATTTCGACTTCAGTTCGCTTTCATTGCCGTATTTAAAAAGCGTTACAAAATCAATTTTGAAATCTTTTAGTCCGGCAGCGATGCCTTCGGCAATGGCCTTACTAAACTCTTCGTCAGTAAACATTTTTTTTCCTTCCTCTCCTACACTAACAGCATCCTGCTCTGTAGTTGTCATATCTTCCTGTACCGAGCAGGAAATAGCAGCAAAGCTCATGCAGGCTACTAATAAGGTTCTTATTGTATTTTTCATGATTTAATTAGTTGATTGCTATTGATAAAAGTAAAAAAAAACTACGCAGGAAAAACATAATACATAAAAAAAGCCCTCTCATTGCTGAGAGGGCTTTCATATTTAAAGAGGATAGGGATTATTTGTTTTCTCCTTTTTCCATTCTTTCTTTTAATTCTGCCAATACGTCAAGGTCACCAAGGGTGCTTCTTTCAGCATTGTTGTTAGAAGAAGAATTATTATTGTTATTGTTGTTAGACTCATTGTTTCTAACATTTTTCTCTTCTTCATCACGGAATGTAGCAGTGTGAGAAGCTACAACTCTTTTGAATTCTTTGTTGAACTCAATTACTTTGAATTCAGCAGATTCTCCTTTTTTAAGTTTTTTTCCGTCTTCTTTCTCAAGGTGACGTGTAGGGATGAAAGCAACGATATCGTCACCGAACTCTACAGTAGCACCTTTGTCAACGATTTCAGAGATCTCACCTGTGTGTAGTGTACCTACAGCAAATGAATCCTCATACTTATCCCAAGGGTTTGGCTGAGTTTGTTTGTGGCCAAGAGATAGTTTACGTCCTTCAACGTCAAGCTCAAGAACAACAACGTCAAGTTTATCACCTACGTTTACAAATTCAGATGGGTGTTTGATTTTCTTAGTCCAAGAAAGGTCAGAGATGTAGATTAGTCCATCGATACCTTCTTCAAGTTCTACGAATATACCAAAGTTTGTAAAGTTTCTAACGATACCTGAATGTTTAGAACCTACAGGGTATTTAGAAGTGATATCAGTCCAAGGATCCTGAGAAAGTTGTTTGATACCCAGAGACATTTTACGGTCATCCCTGTCAAGAGTAAGGATAACTGCTTCTACCTCATCACCAACTTTAACGAAATCCTGAGCAGATCTTAGGTGCGTAGACCAAGACATTTCAGAAACGTGGATAAGACCTTCTACACCTTCAGCAACTTCGATAAACGCACCGTAGTCAGCAATAACTACTACTTTACCTTTAACTTTGTCACCTACTGCAAGTTTTGCATCAAGTGCATCCCATGGGTGAGCGTGAAGTTGTTTAAGACCAAGTTGGATTCTTGTTTTCTCATCATCGAAATCAAGGATAACAACGTTAAGTTTCTGGTCAAGCTCAAGAACTTCACTTGGGTGGTTGATACGGCTCCAAGAAAGGTCAGTGATGTGGATAAGTCCGTCAACACCTCCAAGGTCGATGAATACACCGTAAGATGTGATGTTTTTAACAACACCTTCAAGAACCTGGCCTTTTTCAAGCTGCCCGATAATTTCTTTTTTCTGTACTTCGATATCAGCCTCGATAAGCGCTTTGTGAGATACAACTACGTTTTTGAACTCATGGTTGATTTTCACAACTTTGAACTCCATAGTTTTGTTCACATACTGATCGTAATCCCTGATAGGTTTAACGTCAATCTGAGATCCAGGAAGGAAAGCTTCAATACCAAATACGTCAACGATCATACCACCTTTAGTTCTGCATTTAACAAAACCATTAACGATTTCACCTGTTTCGTTAGCACTGATAACCCTGTCCCAAGCTTTGATTGTACGGGCTTTTTTGTGAGATAATACTAATTGTCCTGATTTATCTTCGCGAACGTCGATAAGAACCTCAACTTTATCACCTACTTTTAGGTTCGGGTTGTAACGGAACTCATTAAGAGAGATTACACCTTCCGATTTTGCGTTGATGTCTACGATAGCGTCACGGTCAGTAATCCTAACTACAGTACCTTCTACTACTTCATCACTGTCAGTTGAAATGAAAGTTTTTTCAACTAGTGTTTCAAATTCCCTAAGGTTTTTTTCGTCTACTGCATCAATACCTTCTTCAAAGTTGTGCCAGTTAAACTCCTGTAGAAATTCCTCGTTTGTTTTAGTTTGTTCAGACATGCTGATAAAAAATTTGTATCCTGTGTTTTGCCCGGTTTCTTATGCAGTGCAAAAACAGCAGAAGCGTTTTACATAAAATTGTTTAAATACCCTCAGGAAACCTTATCTGCCAAAAGGTGTGCAAAGGTACAACATTTTTCAATAAAACAAACATAACAAACACGTTTTAAGCACCTAAACCCAAACATCTTTATCAAATTAAAAATATAATAATGATTATGCAAAATATACTTTATATAATATATAAATTAACATAGTTTTTATATTACACATTTTTTTCTACCTTAGACACGGAAAAAACTTGAAATTAAGTCACCTATAGAACTTAATTTTCACATGGACTTAAACTTACATAAACCCTGCATTAACACTGTATATTCCGCTATCAGGAAATATGCAATGGTATTGCTTTTGCTAATAACAGCCCCATCAGTTTACGCTCAGTTTACAGTGAATGCTGTAACCACAAACGAAACCTGCGACGGTAACGGCTCACTTGCCCTGTCGGTACAAAATGCAACCGCAGGCGCCTCAATAACCTATATTGTCTATTACCTTGGGCCTACTGGAGCATCTGCCCCAATACTTGTATGGAACAATGCCCTCTCTAACGTACCCGCACAACAAAATGGCGTATATCAGGTCGAAGCGCACCAGTATGTAAACAATATTGAAGTACCTCCTTTTGCTACAACACAGGCAACAATTGCCGATAACACGGTGCCTCTTGAGTTTGCCCTAACCAGCAAACCTGTACTCTGTGGAAATGACGGCGAAATAACAGTAACCATAGTAACCGGCAACGCCGTGAGCTATAAGCTTACCGCAGCAAACGGTACCTCTATAGGACCCCAGCCTTCACCCACATTTACAGGGCTGACACATAATGTACTCTACACAATAGTAGCAACCAATAATTGCGGGGAAGCAATTCCACATTCCCTGAGTATAATCGAGGCAGTGCCTACCCTGCAAATTAGCCCTGCAATCTTTCCTGATGTAGAATTAATTGCGTGCGACAAGCTAACCATAAAAAATGTCATTGTCAGCGCAAACGGTGTTCCCATCCCCTATCCGTTACAGGCAAAATTTACGGTAACACATGTTGACGGAACCGTAAATATCTATAATGTTCCAATTCCATCGGGCGAGCCCGATATTGCCTCTACCGAAACAGTTATCGATTACCATTATGGCGAGCCCTGCCATTATAAAGTAGAGATCACCAACATATGCAATCAGACCATAACCTCTCCTGAACTGGATATTAATCCGCTATTGACCCTTTTTGGCGAAACAGTAAACATTAAGTGCAGTGGAATAAACATTGTATACAAGGCATTTAAATTTATGGGACCATTTACACTTGAATTCATAAACCCTCCACCCGGATTTAACCCTGCCGACTATAACGATAAGTACCCCGGGCCATATACTGTAGATGATGAGGAGATCTTATTTGGAGACGAAAACACACCGCTTCCCCTGGGCATTTATAAAGTAAAGATACACGACCAATGCAACAGGACTCCCGACGGAATTTCGAATGAAATTGAGGTCAAAGCTCCGGATATCGAGATAAATGTTAGTGTCGACTATCATGAGCTGTGCAATAGCGGTGGTATGGTCACTGCCTCCATCCCGGGACTACCCATAGGCGTAGCCACCATGACAATGGGTCCTCCGGAATATTCAACCACGTATGGCGTTGACCTGGATGCCTTTATACAAAATAAACAATCAAAAGAGAGGGACGAAGTAAAAGTAGGAGACTTGCCTCCTGGCGATTATTTTATAGTGCTTAAGGATACATGCGGGGTAACATATCCCGGAAAACCATTTACCATAAAACCCTATAATGGAGACAAAGGAAGTTATCTGTCACGCCCTGACTGCGAAGTAGGATTCGGAAGCATTACAACAACAGGAGCAATCCTGGACCACATAGAGATCATCAATGCCCCAACAGCCTTTAGCAACGAGCATCCCTTACCTTATGACGCTTCACCACATATCCACCCTACCGAAATGGTGCTCTACATGGATCACCTGCCACCCGGACAGTATAAATTCAAGGGAAATAATGGCTGTGATGACGATATCGAATGGCTGTTCAATTATGCCGTCGTCCCCTCCTATAGCATATCTGAAGATGAATACATACTAACACCTCATTGCGGGGCATTTGACCTGTTTATAAATCATCAGAGCACGGGTACCTCTTTCGTTAGCTTTTCTCTCCAAAAGTGGGATGATGTTTTGGGCACATGGCGACATCCTGATCCTGCCGGCACAACTTATGTCGAAGGAGATCCTATAGTATCTGATCTGCTGACACCCATAGCCGACCGTAACGGGCTAAAATTAACCAATAACGCTACAAACCCAAACCTGATATATTCAACAGGAAAATACAGGGTCTTAAAACTATACCAAAGTTTTGGCGACGGAGCAAAGGGTCAAAAGACCAAACTGTGCAGCACAACACTTTATGAATTCGAATATTACAGTGAGCTTACTATTTTAGGTGCCATAAGCCTTGACTGTCAGGGAAATTCAGGAGAGGTACTCATAAATGCTTTTGGCGTACCTCCACTCAATTACAGTATCACCGCGCCATTTGTTGCAGATAACGGCCAAAATAACACATTTACCGGCCTTAATTCAGGGATATACACCATTCAGGTAAAAGATAATTGTAATATTACAAGAACACTCACCTTTAACGTAGCCGACATTCCTTCACTTGTACATGTACCCGCACCGTCAGATCTTGATGGCATTGCCGTATGCGACCTGGATGGTGACAATAAAGAAACATTTGACATCTCTGTATATACACCTCTTATTTTAGATGACCAGAACCCTGATGATGTCACTATAACATACCACACTTCAGAGAATGATGCAAACCTTGGAACAAACCCAATAACTAACCTTTCTGCTTTTACAACGGGCACAACGACCATATATGCCAGGGCAACACATGATCTGAGCTTTGACTGTATCGCAATTACATGGTTTAACATTGTTGTAAATCCTATGCCTAAGCTCAACATGAAAGAAAAATGGGGTGGCTGCGAAGGCGAAGATGTCACCATCACGGCAGACAGCGGATACGATTACTATTCATGGACAAACGAAACAGGCTCCATAACTATCGTAGGCCCCCAAAGCATTACTGTTAGCGATGCAGGCCGCTACACCGTTACTGTGAGGGATGCGATAGGCTGCGAAGGGTCTAAAGACATACAGGTTGTAAAATCTCCGGCTCCGGTTATAAATACCGTTACAATTAAAGACTGGACCGATAAAGACAATACCCTTACCGTAGTTATGGAACCTACCCCAATGCCCGGAAGTTACCTGTATTCTCTTGATAATATTCATTTTCAGAGCGAGCCAACTTTCAATGGCCTTGCACCCGGACTATATACTGTCTATGTAAAAGATGAATTTAACTGCGGTGACGATAAATTTGAGACTTACATACTCACCTACCCTAAATTCTTTACACCAAACGGTGACGGTATTAACGAATACTGGCGCATTTACATGGCTATCCTTGAACCTGATATGCTGGTCTATATTTATGACAGGTATGGCAAATTAATCACCGGTTTTGGCGTAGACAGCAAAGGATGGGACGGTACCCTTAATGGGAGTAAGCTACCCGCTACCGATTACTGGTTTGTCGTAAAACGACAGAATGGCCAGGAAATGAAAGGACACTTCTCGATGATACGATAAAATTTGTTTTAATCGTGGATTTTTTGATTTGAAAAACAAATAACCAAATCCACGAATAACCAAATCAACTCTTTTCCTGCGTTTCTCTAAACATTATAGGAAATGTAATGGCCAATACCAATGCGTATGCCGCAAACGTAAACCAGATGCTTTGCCAGTCTTTCACGCCATTCACGGTAAAATGATCTACCACCCAGCCGCTGGCCAGTCCGCCTATAAAAGCACCTATGCCGTTGCACATGATCATGAACAATCCCTGTGCACTGGAACGTATTGCCGGTTCGGCTTCTTTTTCTACAAACAGTGAACCGGAAATATTGAAGAAGTCGAATGCCATTCCGTAAACAACCATAGACAGCAGTAAAAGCCAAAGCCTGTCGTCAGGATTACCGAGTCCAAAAAGGGTGAAACGTAGTATCCACGCCAGCATACTGAACAACATGATCTTTTTTATGCCAAAACGATTCAGGAAAAATGGTATAGATAATATGAAAAGTGTTTCTGATATCTGCGAAATAGATAGCAACAGATTTGGATGCTGAACTGCAAACGAGTCAGGATGCGTTGTTTTGAAATCATCCAGGAAAGGCCCGCCAAAGGCATTGGTTATCTGAAGGGCAGCACCAAGCAGCATCGCGAATATAAAGAACACGGCCATCTTCTTCTTTTTAAAAAGTACAAAGGCATCCAGTCCTAAAGCCGATGCAAGACTTTTTTTCGCAAGATTCAATGTAGGAACAACTGCCGGCATGGTAAAAGCATACAACCCTAAAAACAAGCCCGCTCCTGCACTTACATACATCTGGAAAGGACTTTGGGTCCATCCGCAAATATCCGTAACCCACATTGCCATAACAAAACCTACAGTACCCCACACACGTATCGGAGGAAAATCTTTTACTATGTTGCTGCCTGACTTTTCCAGAACAGCATACGATACGGCGTTGTTCAGTGCGATGGTAGGCATATAAAAGAAGGAATGCAAAAGCATTGCCATATAAAACGAAGGAAAATCATTAAGTGTAGAAGCATATACCAAAAATGCTGCAGCAATAATGTGACATAAGCCCAATACACGCTCGGCATTAAGCCAACGGTCGGCTACTATGCCCATAAGCCCCGGCATAAATAATGACGCGATACCCATGGTTGTATAAACGCTTCCTATCTGTAAACCTGAAAAACCAAGAACGCCTCCCATGTAGTTGCCGAGAGAGATAAGCCACGAACCCCAAATAAAGAACTGGAGAAAATTCATGGCAGTAAGCCGCAGTTTTATGCCCATAATTAACTTTTAGAATCAAAAACGCAAATCTATTAATAAACTATAGCTTTGATTGTTAAGGAATCGTAAAGTTAATTATGTTTTACTGTGAAGTGAAATATAATTAGAATAACATAAAAAGGAGTAGTACTATCAGGAGCGCTATAAGTATATAGCCCCTTACATATTCAGTGCTTTTCAGGAAGGTATTGCCGCCGCGAAGACGGTCTTTAGTACTTTTTACCAAAAAGTATATCAGCTGCATGACAACAACCGCCAGGATCAGCATAAAGACTTTATAGATCATCTAAAGCACTATCCTGCTATCAGGTTTTTAGCCAGGACCAGCACTCTTTCAAGCTGTTCCTGTTTTGTAATATTTGAGTTATCCATCTCGATCGCATCATCGGCTTTTACAAGCGGCGAATCTTTCCTGTGGGTATCAACATGGTCACGCTCTACAACGTTCTTAAAAACATCCTCATAGGTTACCACCTGACCCAGCCCGGTAAGTTCCTTGAAACGCCTTTGGGCACGCACTTCCGCTGCAGAGTTCATAAAAATTTTTAATTCGGCATTTGGGAACACTACAGTACCAATATCCCTGCCATCCATAACAACACCTTTATGATCACCCATGTGCTTTTGCTGTTCAACCAGCTTAACACGTACCTCATGCACTTCGGCCACATAACTCACCAGTTTGGATACATCAAGCATACGTATTTCTTTCTCCACATTTTCACCATTAAGATACATCTCTGCCAGTTCCAATTCCGGATTATAGGTAAAGCGAAGCGTAATATCATCAAGGCTGTCAATAAGCCCCTGCCTGTCAAAAGCGCCTTCAGTGATAAATCCGTTCCTCATGGCATAAAGGGTAACGGCGCGGTACATGGCACCACTGTCTACATATACATAACCAAGTTGTCTGGCAAGCTGTTTTGCAAGTGTGCTTTTGCCTGTAGAAGAAAAACCGTCGATTGCTATGGTAATTTTTTTATCCAAATCTTACTGTAAGTTTAACATTAAACCAAATAGGCTGGTATTAGCTGCAAGGGTATATCTCGAATACGAATAATCGAACCGCAATTTACCAAATCTTATCCCTAAACCTGCCGAAATCCCCGAAAAAGTTCGTCGATCTTCAAGCCGAAGCTCTTCACCCCTCCTAAAGTTGTACCCAATACGTATGTTGAAGCTTTTCCCAGGGAAAAGTTCGGCACCAAGGATTACGTGACGCAATGCATTATTGAAAAAAGAAACCTTTTCTTCGGTTGCCCCGCCATCAATGCCCTGTTCGGCACGGTTAGGGTTCGAAAAAGCGATATTCCATTGTTGGAGGTTTTCAAGGGTAATATGCCATCGTAACGGAACATTCTCCATTTCCTGAGATATACCCGCCAGGATCTCAAACGGAAGCTGCTCACGCGTTCCGGCATATGTAGACAACTGCATACCGGCATTACGAATTACCAACCCGTAATTGATATCGTTATCTTCGTCTATCAGCAATGCTCCAATATCAACCGCTGCACCAAAAGAGTGATAGCTCTCCAGTGTAGACGAAATTAATTTTGCATTAGCGCCAATGTATAAATCGGTATAAGGAACATTATATGAATAACCAACAGACAACGCCATTTCGCTACCGGTAAAGTCTCCGGTAATAAGACCGGCTTCGTCGCGGCCTTCAAAGTTTCCGTAATCTACATAATTAACACCCACATGAAAAGTCTGCACGTGCCTGTCCCATGTATAAGCATAGGCGGCAGTACCATAGGCTACTTCACCATAATAACTTCCATAATTAGCCGAAAGGTGGTTATCCATTTCAGGATTGATGGTCGCAGGGTTAAAAATTGCCTGGTTAACGTCGTAATCGTGAAGCGTAATCACTTTTCCGCCCAGTGCGGCCTGTCTTGGTGAGGTAACAAGGTTTAGGAACTGGTACGTAGATTTACCTCCTATCTGGCTAAAAGACAAAGTGGTGTACAGCAGGATGAGTAAAAGATACCGGTTTTTAAACATTGTGGTTTTATAGGATTTCGCATACTATAACGCGAATGCGAAGATATTATTTTTAAATAAAAAAACGGCTAAGAAATTTTAGCCGTTTTTTTACTGAATTAACCTTTATTATAGTGTTTTAGCATTCTTCACTTTTTGATCTGTAATTGCATATTTGATTACTTCACTCATTTCTTTCACATAGTGGAAAGTAAGCCCCTCAAGGTATTCCGGCTTGATCTCATCGATATCACGCTTGTTTTCCTGGCACAGTATTATCTCTTTAATATTTGCCCTTTTGGCAGCAAGTATCTTTTCTTTGATACCTCCTACCGGTAGTACCCTTCCTCTCAAAGTGATTTCACCTGTCATGGCTATGTTTTTCTTAACCCTTTTTTGGGTAAACGAAGATACTAATGAGGTAAGCATCGCCACACCTGCACTTGGCCCGTCTTTAGGGGTAGCTCCTTCCGGCACGTGAATATGAACGTTATAATTATTGATCACCTCCGGGTTTATACCTAACAATTCGGCATTGGCTTTTATGTATTCCAATGCAATGGTGGTAGACTCTTTCATTACTGTACCAAGATTACCTGTCATAGTCATGTGACCTTTACCTTTAGATAGTATCGACTCTATGAAAAGAATGTCACCTCCAACACTTGTCCAGGCAAGCCCGGTAACTACTCCTGCAATTTCGTTGCTTTCATATTTGTCGCGCTCCATTTTAGGTGCTCCCAAAATTTCAATGATATCCTCATCGGTAACTTTAGCGTTGAATTCCTCTTCCATCGCTATGCATTTCGCATAATGACGTATCACTTTAGCGATCTGCTTCTCAAGTCCCCTGACACCTGACTCACGGGTATATCCTACTACAATTCTCTCGATTTGTTTTTTGCCAAGGCTTATATCTTTAGCAGTAAGGCCATGCTCACCTATCTGTTTAGGTACAAGGTGTTTCTTAGCGATCTCAACCTTTTCTTCGATAGTATATCCCGTCATGTTTATGATCTCCATCCTGTCACGAAGGGCAGGCTGAATAGTAGACAGGTTGTTTGACGTGGCAATGAACATTACTTTACTAAGATCAAAGCCCAGTTCAAGGAAGTTATCATAGAATTCCTTATTCTGTTCAGGGTCAAGCACCTCAAGCAACGCCGATGAAGGGTCGCCCTGATTGCTCACGCTAAGCTTATCGATCTCATCCAGTACAAATACAGGATTGGATGTCCCTGCCTTCTTAAGACTCTGGATGATCCTACCCGGCATGGCGCCTATGTACGTTTTTCTGTGTCCTCTTATCTCTGCCTCGTCGCGCAGGCCACCAAGCGAAATACGGATGTATTCCCTGCCAAGTGCTTCAGCTACCGACTTACCAATGGAAGTCTTACCAACTCCCGGAGGGCCGTAAAGGCAAAGTATCGGCGATTTCATATCCTTGCGAAGCTTAAGCACTGCAAGGTGTTCGATGATACGTTTCTTAACATCATCAAGGCCATAGTGGTCTTTATGAAGTATTTTTTCAGCACGCTTAAGATCGAAATTATCTACAGAATATTCATTCCATGGCAGTTCAATCATCAGCTCAAGATAATTGCGCTGGGTACCATAGTCTGCCGCCTGGGGATTCATTCGCTGAAGTTTGGATACTTCTTTATCAAAATGCCCTTTAACCTTCTCATTCCATTTTTTGGCTTTGCCTTTTTGGCGCATCTCTTCAATCTCCTGATCGTGAGAAACACCACCCAGCTCTTCCTGAATGGTCTTCATCTGCTGGTGCAGGAAGTATTCACGCTGCTGCTGGTCCAGGTCAAAACGCACTTTGCTTTGTATATCATTCTTAAGTTCCAGTTTTTGCAACTCAAGGTTCATATAACGCAGGGTCTCAAGCGCTCGAGTTTTAAGGTCGTTTTCGGCAAGCAGGTTCTGCTTTTCCTCAACAGTAAGGTTCATGTTGCTCGAAACAAAATTCACCAGGAAAGAGTTGCTTTCAATATTCTTGATAGCAAATGTAGCCTCAGTAGGAATGTTTGGGCTCTCCTTAATGATCTGTATCGCCAGTTCTTTAATAGACTCAATTATGGTCGAAAACTCTGCTTCATCATCGGCCGGCCTCTCTTCGTTAACCTCTTTTATGGTAGCCTGAAGATAAGGTGTGTCCGTGATTACCTGATCGATCTCAAAGCGTTTTTTTCCCTGTAGGATTACCGTTGTGTTTCCGTCAGGCATTTTAAGAACACGAAGTATTCTTGCTACCGTACCTACAGTATTGATGTCCTCGATACCGGGTTCTTCAACGCTTTCATCTTTTTGGGCAACAACACCAATTATTTTTCCACCTGCATTGGCATCGTTAAGAAGCTTTATCGACTTATCGCGGCCCGCAGTAATAGGAATAACAACTCCGGGAAACAGCACCATATTACGCAATGGTAATATTGGCAGGGTTTCCGGCAGCTGCTCGTTATTCATTTCTTCTTCATCTTCAGGGGTCATTAATGGAATTAAATCCGCATCAGTGTCTAATTCCTGAAGTGACAAACTGTCAATGTTTAATATCTTTTGATTCGCCATACTATTGTAAAGGTCATTTTGTCATTAAATTATTATAAATACAAATGGCTCTATAACATAAAACCATTCAGCAGACACTGTAAATCAGCAAAAAAGGCTGTATTAACTATAGGTCTGCCAACTATTATGACAATCTTTATGCCATAAAAAAATCCGCACCGGGCGGATTTTAATTATTTAAGGATAAATTTTAGAAATCCCACTCAAGGTTGAAATCACCTGAAACCACATGGCTATCTACGGTATAACTAAAAGAACCTGCTACCCAGCCGTTAGCGTTGCTTGTAATAGTCAGGCTTCCACCTGTTACCGTGTGAGATTCATTGTTCGCATCAATAAAACGTGCGCCAACCGTAGCCGACGGACCTGTTGCGAATGTATAGGTACCTGCTGTGATCGTAGTTGGGAAAGAGAATACAAGTTTGTGGTTTTCACCATAAGTATTTATCGAAATGGTCTCTCCTGCTCCGGCGCTTGCTACAACTACAGCAAGATCAGAACCGGCATAAGAATTATCAGTACCATCTACAGTAGCGTCAAAAAATTCCTCCTCGGTATCTACAGCCCCTGTATACGGAATGTTTTCAAAAACACCATTCGTGAAAATCACAGACGGCATGTTAGCCTCGCTATCTGTCCATTCACCTTTAAACTGGAAAGTTCCCGAAATAGTTTTGTTTTGCGTATTGATACTAGTAATCGTAACGCTTCCTGCATCAGCACCCGATACAAAAAGGTTGCTGTATGAGTATTCAGAATTACCCGGATTATAATCCATCATAACGTTTTCGCCAGAATATGTACCTTGCGCAGTACCAGATATAACGATAGAAACCATTTCTCCGTTAGTACCTTTTACACCACCTATAGTAATCAAGCCACTACCTACAGTAGCAATAGTGTTTGTTGCAACATAGGTTTGACCGCTAAAGTCAACTTTAAATACAGGTTGTCCAACAGGGTTTGTACCGGGATTTTCTCCTCCTGGGTTTAAAACCGGATCTACAGGTTCGGTGTCACAAGAAACAAGGCCCAAAACCGTAAACATTACCAACACTGCAGATAATAGTCTGAATTTTTTCATCACAATAATTTTATAATTTGGATTCAAATATAGCAGGAATTTCATAAATACCTGACTACTGTATGTTAATTCGTCAGGAATATAAAAAAATCCGCCAGGTGGCGGATTTTAATCTTTTCTATATTTTAGTATTGAATATTGAATTCTCCATTAGTAACCGAATGGGGAATTCCATCGAAATCTTCTCCGCTAAACGAGAAAGTTCCTTTTATCCATCCGTTAGCATGACTGATTATCGTAATAGTTCCTGTGTCAGAAGGAATATCAATTCCACCCATACCTCCCATATAGAGAGCAGAATACTCTGTAAGCATCTCTAAAGGATATGTTCCGGGTGTCATTGCCTGATCTAAATTAAGGGTCATCGTTCTCATAGATGCAGCATCAGTACCGGTAAGCACCCAAAAATCGCCTTCACCCGCTGTAACCACCATACCAAAATTAACCAATTCACCATCAATTTTAGCCCTCATATATTTTTCTGAAACGGTTCCCGGCTGTGGTAATCCTGTCGCCGGCACATTTTGGAAAGTACCGTTTGTAAATTCGATTGATGCAGGATTAGTAGCAGGATTTACTGAATAGCCCTTAAAGCTGAATGTCCCCGAAACCGTATTATTCTCATAGTCAACATCGGTTATTACTACGGTACCATTTTTCAGGAAGGTCTCAGGATTAATGTTCATGTAGCCGGTCTGGGCATTAACCCCCGGAATATAGTTCATTGTGTTATTATTGTAAGTTCCTTCAGTAGTACCGCTTACCCCTACACTTACCACCTCTCCCGAAGTTTTGGCTCCGGCTATTATAAGCATACCCTGCTCGTATTTTGCCACAGCTGATGTAGCTACAAAAGTGCTGCCTCCAAAATCTACCTTAAAATTGGCGTTACCAACAGGATTTGTTCCGGGGTTTTCTCCACCGGGATTTAAAACCGGGTCTACAGGCTCACTATCACAAGAAATAAAGCCTAAAGCAGTAATCATTGCAAGTACTACAGAAAGTAATCTAATTTTTTTCATTTTAGTGTTTTTTAATTTTCCGATTCAAATATAGTATATTTTTAACATGTATAGTACTAAGAAATGCTATTTATCAGATATAAAAAAACCGCCAAAAAGGCGGTTATGAATACTTTATGTTTGACAGTTATTCTTCAAGAGCTACTTTAAATGATCCTGCGGTAACTTCAATAATTCCACTTTCGTTTTCAGCACTGATGGTAAAAGTTCCCGTAACTATATTGTCAGTTATATCAGTAATTATAACTGATCCGCCAACACCTTCATAACTATCCTCACCAATTGTAACTATGGCACTAACAGCTGTCTCATCGATATCGAAAGTTCCCTCAGCGATAGTAGAATTATCAGCAAATGTTATTGCGATAGAATAGGCCGGATCAACATTATTTCCTTTAATAGTAGTTTCAGCGCCATCAACTATAGTCCATGCTGCACCAAAAGTTACGTCTGTACCGTTAACTTTAGCTTTCATTTCACCTACAAATGGCGGCTCATAAGGAAGTGGTGTAGGAAGTGTTCCTGTTAAAGGCACATTCTCGAATATACCGCTAAAGAAAGGAACACCATCAGCAGGAGCAGCTGCATCATCGTCATAACCGATAAAGCTGAAGGCACCTGTTATAGAACCTGCATTAGATTCTGATAATTTCACTGCACCGGTATGAAGGTTTGTGAATGGGCTCAATGCTGAGTACTCATTCCCTGAAGGATCAATATAAGTAACGATTGCATTGTCAAACGCTCCGTTTTTATTTAACTGGTTTCCAAACTGAATTACTAACGATTCACCTGTATCTTCATTATCTGCCGTAATTGTAACATTATCACCAGATGCGGCTGCACTTACAAACGTAGAATGAAAAACTTTAGTCGTATCTCCGGGAATAGTATAGTTAATATTCAGTATAGTTGAACCTGCAGGCCCCTGGCCACCGTTAAGCAGTTCAGCCTGATCGTCAGAACAACTCGTTAGCCCCAGTAATGTAGCAAATGCAACAAAAGCAGCAAGAAATTTAAACTTTTTCATATCAGTTTTTAGTAAATTAAGATAATAAATAGTGATCGGTTTAGGTAACATCTGATCTGGCGTTGCCAAATCAACTAAAGCCACAGACAAATTCTTAATCCTTATCCGCAGGTTTAATTTTAGTTTTCAAATATAAATAAAAAAATGAATTATTTATTCCTATTTACCCTAAGCAGTAAAAATATGCCCACAACAAAGAAAAGCGTCAGGAATACCACCGAATAACGCATACTGCCAAATATCTGGTCAATGGCACCATAAAGCACCATCCCTATTACGATACCAATCTTTTCGGTCACATCATAGAAACTGAAGAATGAGGCCGTATCCTGCGTTTCAGGCAGGAACTTTGAGTATGTCGATCTTGAAAGCGACTGTATCCCTCCCATTACCAAACCTACGAAAGCGGCTGTAACATAAAACTCAACAGGTTTTGTTACAAAGAAAGCGCAAATGCATATTGCTGCCCAAACGCAATTGATCCCGATAAGTGTTTTAATGTTTCCATATTTAGCCGAAAGTTTCGATGTTATTACAGCTCCGGCCACCGCGATAAGCTGTATAAGAAGTATACTCACGATAAGCCCCATCTGTTTGGCTCCGCCTTCTCCCCATTGTATTTCTTCGGCACCAAAATAAGTTGCGACAAGCATTACTGTCTGTACTGCCATGCTATATACAAAGAAACCACCTAAATAGCGTTTAAGCGTTTGGTTTTGCTTAAGCTGTGCCCACACTTTCTTTAACTCCTTAAAGCCGTTAAAGAAAACATCTCCTGTAACTTTCCTGCCTTCTTTATTACCTTTCGGAAGATAGTAGTACGTGTATTGGCTAAAGAGTATCCACCAAACTCCCACCGACACGAAAGAGTAGCGCATCATCTGTAGCTTTTCAGATTCTTCAACTGACATTACCATTGCAAGGTTGATGATCAGCAATACCACGCTTCCAATGTATCCCATTGAATATCCACGGGCGCTCACCGCATCCTGCTGGTCAGGAAAAGCAATATCAGGAAGATATGAGTTGTAAAACACAAGGCTGCCCCAAAAACCTATGAGCCCAAAAAAGTAAAACGTCAGGCTTAAGTATAAATGACTCAGGTCAAACCAATAAAGGCCAATACACGAAAGTCCGCCCAGATAACAAAAAATCTGGAGAAAGCCTTTTTTATTACCTGAATAATCGGCAATACCTGAAAGCAATGGAGAAATGAAAGCCACCACCAAAAAAGCAAAAGCAGTAACAAAGCTTATCAGTGCCGTACTTTTTACTGATGTGTCAAAAACTATTACATAATTGCTTCCGCTCAGGTCGAAGATCAGATCATAAAAAATTGGAAATATCGCCGAAGCGATTACAAGGCTGTATACCGAGTTAGCCCAGTCATAAAAAGCCCAGGCATTAAGAAGCTTTTTGCTTCCTTTTTCTAATTGTACCATAAATATTGGTTTGCTGACCCAAAGCTACTTTATTTTTCTTTAAGTCCTAAAATCTAAAGTTATAAAGTCGTAAAGTTTTGACAGGGATACATCATCAACACCTGCATTTACTTCGTCGAATCTTTTCAGTATTCTTTTCGCTAAAAGGGTAGATCTTCAGCGCAAAATAAATATCGGCTGCGTGCAGTTTATCCTGTTTAAAGAAAAGCGGAAAAAAGTTTTCACTCCCTATAACGAAGGGTGCTATTCTCAGGTATGCCCCAAACTGCATGTCCCTGAATTCATACAATGATGTTGAAACGCCATAGCCAAGTATTCTCTTCTGTACAGAATAAGAAACATTGACAATATTGGCACGTTTCAGGCTGTTTTCAAAAACAGGGGTTCTTTGCACCATGTCAAAATTCACATACTGGTTATCACCTACCCGTTTACTTGCATTAAAGTGTAAACTTGTCGGAAGCCCTATCGTAAATTTTGTCCCCGTCAAAGAGGCACCAGGATTGCCATAGGCTTCCTGGCTCAAAACTTGAAAAAGTTCCTGCGGACTCCCTATCCTTTTACCCGATAAACTATTAAAACTGACCGGGCTGCCTTTTAAAAGATGATTTTCACCTTCAAATCTAATATACCCTATATCAAGAACATTAAACGACATCTTAAGGTTGTAATCCTCCATCCTGAAGTCCCATTTCATAAAAGTAAGGCCAATATCCATTCCCAGGCCCTTACCTGTAGGCTTGAAACGATAACGCTCCTGTTCAGAATCATAAGAGGTCGCGTAAGAAGCTTCAATATCATAGTTAGCCACTTCGCCATCAGTACCAAAATTACTATCAACCGTCCTGCTTATGGTTGCAGTACTCCTACTATTCACGTTCATGGCATCATATCCAATTTCGTATTTCAGGTTACCACCCAAAACCAACTTATACTCTTTGCGCTCAAATATTTCCGTAGCAGCATTTATCCCTATTTCTCCCCAGTTCATAAAACTGGTCTTGAAGGGACGAAAATCATATTGATATATCGCATCGGTATTTGTGTTGTTGAATCTTGAGTAATTATCAACATCAATGGCAGAACCCTGTGTCCTTACGCGGGTAAAAAGCCCGAAAGTATATTTTTTCTGGCGGATATCTGTCGACAGGGAAAAAGAAGGCCCAAGTACATCAGAACTGAAATGATATCTTCCTACGTCCTTATTGTAGTAGTCTTGCAAATTAGGCCCGCTGATACCCATAATTTTATCCCTCAGGGTTACACCTTTTATGTCTGCACTAGCCAGACCAAGAATGCTCTGGTTCGAGATGTAGGTATAATCATTTTGCACAAATAGATTTTCGGCGATAATATTTACATCCCAGGGATTTGGATTCATATAAGGCTGGGTAGGAGAAAACCCCACGCTGCTGATACCGCTGTATTTATCATTGCTGAAAATTACCGCATCCTGCGCAGACATCGCTAAAGGAAATACTACTAATAATAAAACTTTCAACTTTATTTTCATGGCAATTTAGATTCAGGTTCTTATGGCGAATAATTGCGCAGTACCTTATTTTAAAGGCTTTTGCATGCTTATAGAACAAATTATTATCTCTTTGCCCTACTATTGAAAACGCAAAAAAACTGTAAGTATTTCTATAAATCTGAAGAACAAATATTTACAAATAAATTACTGAAATAAAAAAGCCACCCGAAGGTGGCTGGTATAGTATTTTAAGGCCTATTTATAAGTTACTCCAAATTTAGCTGCTTCAGCTTTGGCATTGGCTACAATACTTTTAATATGCGCTATCCTTGTAGATCCTGCAGGGTGTGTGCTTAGGAATTCAGGTGGTGCTCCACCTCCTGAGTTGGCTTCCATCCTTTGCCAGAATTCAACTGCCTTATCAGGATTGTATCCGGCAATAGCCATAAGGGTAAGTCCGACTTCATCAGCTTCGGTCTCATGTTTCCTGCTAAAAGGCAACATACCTCCTACTTCAGATCCTATGCCGTATGCCTGCATAAGCAAATCCTGAGTTCCAGAACTTTGTCCGGCTGTTGCAACCTGAACACCTGCTGCACCATACTGCTGAAGTTGTGCAGCACTCATACGCTGCGCTCCGTGGTTAAGCAATGCGTGAGCTACCTCATGACCCATAACCGTAGCAAGTCCTGCTTCGTCTTTCGTAATTGGTAATATACCAGAATATACTACTATCTTTCCGCCGGGCATACACCAGGCATTTACTTCTTTACTGTCTACAAGGTTATATTCCCATGCATAGCCGTTTAAGTAGCTGGAATTTCCGGTAGAATTAAGGTATTTTTCTGCTGCTGCTTTTATCTTTTGACCGACACTAACCACACGTTGTGCATCGGGAGTACCTTTTATCACTTTGTTTTCTTTCAGGAACTGGCTGTACTCAGCAAAGGCAGTCGGGAATATTTGGTCATTGGACACAAAATTAAGATCAGACTTTCCTGTAAAAGGATTCTTGCTACAGGCAACTACTAAAACAAGTAATAAGCCTGATAGTGTTAAGATGCTTTTTCTCATGGTTGAATAAGAGTTATTAAATTCTATTCAAATTTAGTGATTTCATTTTATAACTATTTCAAAAAATTAACACTGTAAAGTTAAAGTATTGTGAATGTTCAAATTAGATTAACAATTAATTTTAGCGCCTCATTCTCATGGCAATTGCCTCTGACAATATACTGTCAATAAGCGCTACAGGAATTTCACCCAAAGAATTGACAGGCAATACCTTCATCCTGCTGCGTTTCTCCATAATCAATTCCGGCCTGTCTATTTTATTACCATCAACAATACCTATATATGGTTCGTTAGTTTTTTTATTGGTCCATAAATAACATAGCATTTTACCATTATAATAGTAAAACGGCATTCTATATTTCCACTCTTCAGTAATAGCTGCATCAAACTGTGCAATATGAGTACGCAGATATAGAAGACAACTCCTTACAGGCTCTTCTTTTTCAAGGAAATATAGATCAATTGGCCGCATAAAAATTCACCGAAGATTTAATTTATATTTATGATGTTTAAAAATACAGCAAAAAACATAAATCTCTAACTTGGTCTGGTAAATTCACATACAATGTCTGACACAAAAAAAATCCATCGGGAATCAATGAAAATTCCGAAACCAATATTGGTTACGGCAAAAATACTTGAAGTCACTTCACCCCGCCTGGCGGCAAAATTTGCCATAAAGCTTTTTACACGCCCTATCCGATTCAGGCTCCCGAAGCGTGAGGTCGAAATGGATGTGAAAAGCAGGCAGGAAGAAATTGAAGTTTCATCGATCGGAAAAAAAATAAACGTTTATCATTACGGCGAAAGTGATAAAAAGGTTTTGTTGGTACACGGTTGGAGTGGCCGCGGCACACAGTTGCACAGCATTGCGGACAGACTTTTGAAAAACGGATACAGCACTATCAGCTTTGACGCTCCTGCTCATGGTAAATCGCCCGGAAAAAGCAGCGATATGACCGAATTTGTAGCTTCTATCCTTGAGCTTGAACAACGCTTTGGACCTTTTGAACATGCTGTAGGGCATTCATTGGGTGCCATGTCTGTCCTGAATGCCATAAAAAGAGGATTTAAGGTTAACAAAGCCGTAATAATAGGAAGCGGTGATGTTATAAAAGATATTATGGATGACTTTACCGCAAAATTAGGAATGAATATTGCTACAGGTAAACTGATGATACGCAAGTTTGAAAAGAAGTTTGGACAATCCATTAACACCTATTCAGCGTATATAGCTGCAGCGGAAGTTAAGAACCCGGTACTCGTGATTCATGACGAAGATGACACGGATGTCCCTGTAAGTGCAGCACATCATATTGCACAACATCTGGCAAATTCCGAAGTCATGATTACCGAAGGACTTGGGCACCGCAAAATTTTAGGAGACAGCAAAGTCATCAAAAAAATCATTCAATTCTTAGACTCATGAAAAAATTAATTGCTCTAGTGATCCTGTTTACATTTACCGCCTGCCAGGCACAGGAAAAGAAAAAAGAGACTCCGGCAAAACAGGAAATAGCACAGCAGCCTGAACAAAAAATTAAACTGAACAAGAACACTACTGATGAGGAGTGGAAAAAGGTACTTAGTCAGGAAGAATATGACGTGCTTCGTCAAAAAGCTACCGAAAGGCCATTCACAGGAGAGTATTACAAACATTTTGAAAAAGGTGTTTATGTGTGTGCTGCCTGTGGCAATCCATTATTTAAATCCGATGCAAAGTTTGACTCATCCTGCGGATGGCCGTCATTCGATCAGGCAATAAAAGGCTCAGTAATCTACAAAGAAGACGGTTCACTTGGCATGAAGCGTACTGAAGTGATGTGTGCTAATTGTGGTGGACATTTAGGTCACGTATTTAATGATGGCCCCGAAGAAACTACCGGCAATCGCTTTTGCACTAATTCTGTTTCGATTAAATTTATACCGGCAAAGAAATAATTCGTTTCAAATAAATATTCATCTATTATGGAAAAATATAATGTAGAAAAAACTGAAGATCAATGGAAAGAAGAACTGGGTACGGAACGCTATAAGATATTACGCGAGAAAGGAACCGAATTTCCACATTCAGGCAAATACAACCTTACTTTTGACAAAGGCATATACTGCTGTGGCGCTTGCGGCGAACCGCTTTTTGAAAGCGACTCAAAATTCCAGTCAAGTTGCGGATGGCCTTCTTTTGATGAATCTATTCCCGGAAAGGTGGAGTACATAAAGGATACAACTTTTGGAATGATCAGAACAGAGATACTTTGTGCCAATTGCGGGAGCCATCTCGGACACGTATTTGATGATGGTCCTACCGAAACCGGACAAAGGTATTGCGTTAACTCATTATCTGTTGACTTAAAGCCATAATTATGGATCTCTTTAATGAAGGCATCAACTGGCCAGAAGAACTCAAACCTCTTGTAGCAAAATATAAAGGCAAGGAGCACCCTTTACACTACAAAAACCTTTACCAGTTAATGGTTATGGTGGTACTTGCTGCGCAGGATAGTGATGCCAACATAAATAAGGTAACCGTCGAGTTCTTTAAAAAATTCCCGGACATGAAGGCTTTATCAAAGGCCAACACCGCTGAATTGCACCAATACCTGGATAAGGTACGTTTCAACGGAAATAAGATTGCCTGGCTGCAGGAAATAGCCGAAACCGTTAAAGAAGATAAGAACATTCCTAAAACAATGAAAGAACTTATTGCTCTTAAAGGAGTGGGGCGTAAATCTGCTAATGTGATAATGCGCGAAGCCGGTGTTGAGGCAGAAGGTATTTTGGTAGACCTTCATGTATTGCGCGTTGCACCACGGCTTGGTATAGCCAAAGGCAAAGACGCTACAAAGATTGAAAAACAAATGATGGAAGTTCTCCCAAAAGATATGTGGGGAGAAGTTGGAATGGCAATTTCTTTCTTAGGACGTGAAACATGCAGGCCTACAAATCCAAAACACAGTGAGTGTATCATGAATAAGGTTTGCGAATACTGCCTTACTCATAAAGCATAATAAAAAAGAGAAGCCAAAATGCTTCTCTTTTTTATTAGTATATTTTGATTATATCTCCGGCCGCTGTAAAAGTAGCCGTTGTATCTACTCCATCTTTAGAAAGTACTAGTTTGTATTCACCGTCATCTGCTCTGTGGGCTTCTTTTATCGTATAGCTTCCATAGCTCTTTTTGATTTTATCCAACGCTTCTTTTGCAACCTGTGAAACTTCAATTTTTTTATATTGCTTTTCCTGGTGAACAGAAACTACTGTGTTAGTATATGTAATAGTCGACGCTGTTGACGAAAAACCTGTAATTAATGCCAAAATAAAAAATAACTTTTTCATAGTGTTTGGTTTAGTAATAAACCCAAATTTACTAAACCCTAAGTGGTAAGCTATTAAAATAATCTTAAACTTTAAAAATGGTAACCAATTCTCAAATGCACATTAACCACTGCATCATTGTCTGCTTTATAATTATAGCTGCCTCTTTCTTTTTTAAATACATGTACATAGCCGATACCAAAACCCGCCTCATAATCAAAATGATTGCCCAGGGCCCTTCGTATACCCCATGTAGGAACGAATGAAATTTGGTCTCTTACAGTAATGTCGTCTCCATCCTGTGCAATCACGAACCAATCAGGGTAATAAGACGTCTGTAATGCCAGAAAATTGCCACTATTGTTTCTTATATTTTTTCCTTTTCTCTCTCTGTTTTCAAGACTATAGTACCATCTTGGCTCAACCCGAATGGCGGGTGTCAGCAGAAAACCAAGCCCTTCATATTGTTTCCCTGCCCAATAACCTGCAGCAAGTCCTGCTTCTGCTCTTAGAGACATCTTATTAGTAAGTCTAAACTCATCATTTATCCATACGCCAAGGGGCCCAATTTGTATACCTGTAATATTCTTTTCCACACTTACATTTTGGGCATTGCTTTTAAAAGTAAAAAATAAAAATGCAACAGTAGTAGCTAAAAGTAGATTTTTCATTAATAGTTGGTTTTAGCCTGCTAAGAAAACAAATAGCATAATGAATTCCTACTTTTAAAGACTATTTTAATTTCCAAAAGCAAAAGCCTCTACATACTATAGAGGCTTTACAAAAAGGTTATACAACAAAAAACCCTTCATCGTTAGATGAAGGGTTTTCAAAAGAAAGGCGACGACCCGAGCCGTAAGGCGAACA